>NZ_JAAIYB010000111.1 GCF_010894475.1 Myxococcus vastator | reverse complement strand
CAGGCTGAGGGTGTGCACGGCGCGCCGCAGCGAGTCCTCCAGCTCCCGGGCCGGCGGGGCCACGGCGGCCATCATCTGGTTGGCGCTGCGCGCGTGGCGGCTCTGGCTCTCCGCGGCCAGCTTGAGCTGGGTGAGGGCCTCGCTGACCAGCCGGCGGGCGTCCTCCAGCTTCTGCCGGGCCTGGTAGTAGGCCACGTCCACCATGTGCTTCTGGAGCGTCAGGCGCTGCTCCTCGGTGATGCCGGAGAGCTTCTCCGCGCGGCGGAGGTAGTAGAGGCCCTGGTCGACCCGGGCCGGCTCGTCCGACGCGATGCGCGGCCGGGCCAGGCCCTCCAGGACGGGGAACAGGGCCTGGTCCAGCTCGTCCCGGTCGGTGAACTTGCGCGTCAGGAGCGCCGAGACGTCCTGGCCTTCGATGGAGACGGGCGCGTAGGCATCCGCCAGCCGCGGGTCCCCGGTCCGATAGGGCACGGCGCCCATGGGGGCGTTGCGGCCCTTCATCACCACCAACTGCCCGTCATGGAGGGCCAGCGTGAAGGTGCGCGCGTTGAGCTGGGACAGCAGGAAGACGACCACGCCGCCCAGGCCCAGGATGAGAGTGAAGATGATCAGCCGCGTGAAGGTCCGCCGCGCCCGATAGCCGAATCCCTGTTGTGCCGTTCCGTTCATGTCGCCTGCCCTCCTGACGTGCGAGCGCGAGGCCGATTTCCGGCCCCGGCGCTTAACTTGGGGCGCGCCTGCCCGGGGGTATACTCCCACTCCCGAACACACCGATGCACCACACATTCCGCCGTTTGGGGCCCAGCGAGCTGCTGCCCCGCTACATTTTCGCGGAGAGCCTCTTCGCCCGTCGACGGGTCCTGGAAGTCGACGCGGTGGCCTCCACCGGGGGCGAGAGCGCGCGCTTCCTCGTGGAGCGAGGCGCCCGCGCGGTCGTGTCGTGCGACAGGGATGTAGCGGCCGTGGAGGCCGCTCAAAAGGCGCACGGCGGTCCCGCCTTGCGCTTCCGGGCCAACGTCTACGACGACTTCGAGTCGGGCAGCTTCGATGTAGTGCTGGTCGCGGACCTGGCGCCCTATGTGAAGGCGCCGGAGCTGCTGGCGGAGCTGGCGCGGCTGGTGACGAAGCAGGGCTTCCTCGTGGGCGGCCTGCGCAACGTCGCGGGGCTCGCGCTGCCCCAGTTGCTGGAGGCCGAGGAGGGCGTGCCGCCCACCTATGGTCAGCTCCTGGACGCCCTGTCGGTTCACTTCGCCCAGGTGGAGGTGGCCACACAGTCCCCGGTGCTGGGCTACCAGCTCGCCTTCGAGCGCGGTGAAGGGCTCCAGGTGGACGGCACCCTGGTGAACCACAGCGAGGCCGCCTACTTCCTGGTGGTGGCGGGGCAGGACCCGGCGCGCGTGGTGGACCCGACGTGGGTGCAGCTGCCTCCCGAGCCGCTGGCCTTCACGCGCGGCAAGCTGGATGAGGTGGTGGCGCGCGCGAAGTCCTGGGAGGAGCGCAGCGGCCGGCTGAAGGAGGCGCTGACGAAGCTCCGCGCGGAGCTGACGGACCGGGAGGCGGAGGCGGCGTCGCTGCGTCCCTCCTTGGAGACGGCCCGGGATGAGGTGGCCCGGCTCACCGCGCAGTTGGAGCAGGCGCGGGGCAGCCAGGAGGCGCAGCGCGAACGGGATGATTTGTCCGGCAAGCTGCGGCGCCGCGAGCTGGAGCTCCAGGTGGCGCAGGAGCGGCTGGCCGACGCGGACCGGCGGCTGGCGGCGCAGCGGCTGGAGGTGGAGGCGGCGCAGCGCTCCCAGGCGGACGCGGACGTGCAGGTGCTGGCGGCCCAGGAGGCGCTGCGGCTGGAGCGCGCTCGCCGGGAGGAGACGGCGGCCTCACTGGAGGAGGCTCGCGAGCGGCTGACGCAGGCGTACACGCAGGTGCGGGACCTCCAGGAGGAGCAGTCCACGCTGCGCATCGAGCGTGAGCGGGACCGGCTGTCGGCCGAGCGCGCCGTGGAGCAGTCCGAGGACCGCCGGCGGGCCGCGGAGGCCGCGCGCGAGCGGGAGCTGCGCATCGCGGAGCAGTACTCGGCGGCCCTGGCGGCCGTGGAGCACCTGAAGGCCGAGGCGGCGCGGGCGGCGGAGACGTCCCGGGACGCGGGCGCCGCCGTCTCCGTGAAGGACGCGGAGCTGGCGCGCACGGCTCGGGAGCTGGTGGACGCCCGGCAGCGGACGGCCTCGGCGGAGGGGGCTCGGAAGGACGCGGAGTCGCGGCTGGAGTCGCTTCAGGCGGAGGTCCGGGGCCTGGAGACGGAGCTGGCCGCCGCTCGCGAGTCGCAGTCCCGCCTGGGCCAGGAGGTGGAGGCCCTGACGCACGCGGAGGCCTCCGCGCGCGCCACGGCGCAGAAGTGGGAGGAGTCGCTTCATCAGGCCTCGCAGCGGCTGGAGGCGCTGGAGGCGGAGCGCGCTCGGACCGAGGAGCGTCTGGGGCAGGCGCTGGAGACGGAGCGCGAGCTGGAGGACGCGCGGGCTCGGGCGACGGCGCTGGAGCGGCAGGTCCTCGATGAGGTCTCCGCGAAGGGCGAGGTCGAGGCCCGGCGGCAGGAGCTGGCGGAGGAGCGCGCGGCCCTGGTCCGGCGCGTGGTGGAGCTGGAGGCCGAGGCTTCCTCGCACGCTCGGACGGGGCGGCAGTCCTCGGAGCGCGCGGCGGAGCTGGAGTCCGCGCTTCAGGCCGCTCGCGAGGAGCTGGAGTCCGCGCACCAGGAATGGCAGGTGTCGGAGGAGCAGCTCGGGCGCGCTCGCGGGGAGCTGGACTCGGAGCGTGAGGCCCGGGCCGCGGTGGAAGAGGCGCTGCGGCTGGCGCGTGGGAAGCTGGAGGGCGCGGCGCAGCGGCTGACGGAGGCCGAGGCCACGCTCTCGCGGACCCGTGAGGCGCTGGACGCGGAGGTTGCTCGGCGCACGGACCTGGAGACCTCCCTGGCGGAGGTCCGGAGCTCGCTGGACTCCGAGCAGGAGGGGCGGGCGCGGGCGTTGGAGGCGCTGCGTGCGCAGCTCGAGGCCGAGCAGGCGCGGCGCGGCGATGCCGAGGCGACGCTCGTTGAGACTCGGGCTGGGCTGGAGGAGGCTCGCCAGACGCTGACCCAGGTGCGGGAGGCGCTGGCTTCGGAGGAGGAGCGGCGCGCCCGGTGGGAGGCGGCGCTCGGGGATGCGCAGGCGCTGCTTCAAGTGGAGGGGCAGGAGCGCGCGCGGCTGGAGGCGGCGCTCACCGCGGAGGCGGAGCGGCGGGCTCAGGCGGAGGATTCGCTTGTAGGGGTTCAGGCTCGCCTGGATGAGGCGCTGGCGCTGCGCGCGCGGACCGAGGCGGAGCTGGTCTCCGCCCAGGAGGCGCTGGTCCGGCACGAGGCTCGGGGCCAGACGGCGCTTGCTTCCGAACGTGAGGAGCGTGAGCGGCTGGCCGCGGAGCTCACCGCGATGCGGGAGCGGGCCTTTGGCGCGGACGAGGTCGTCACCCGGCTTCAAGCCGAGGCGGCTGCAGAGCGTGAAGAGCGTGTCCGGGCGCAGGAGGCGCTCGCCCAGGCTCGCACGGACCTGGACGTCGAACGCCAGGGGCGCGGCGAGGGCGAAGCCGAGCTGGCTCGCGTGCAGGGCCTGCTTGGCGTGGAGCAGCAGGCCCGCTCGGGGGCTGAAGCCGCGCTGGCCCAGCTCCGGGCGACGCTCGGGGCGGAGCAGCAGTCGCTGGCCGATGCCGAAGCCTCCCTGGCCGAGGCGCGCGCGGCGCTGACGGCGGAACAGCAGACGCGCGCTGAGACGGAAGCCGTGCTGGCGGAGTCGCGCGAGGTGTTCGCGGCGGAGCAGCAGGTTCGGGCGGAGACCGCGGCTGCCCTGGCCCAGGCCCGTGAGGCGCTGGCGGCGGAGCAGCAGGCTCGTTCGGAGACTGAGTCCGTTCTGGCACAGGCTCGCGAAGCGTTCGCGGCGGAGCAGCAGGCTCGTTCGGAGACTGAGTCCGTTCTGGCACAGGCTCGCGAAGCGTTCACGGCGGAGCGACAGGCTCGCGCCGAGACCGAGGCCATGTTGGCTCAGTCTCGTGAGTCGTTCGCGGCGGAGCGACAGGCTCGCGCCGAGACCGAGGCCATGTTGGCTCAGTCTCGTGAGTCGTTCGCGGCGGAGCAGCAAGCTCGCGCTGAGACCGAGGCCATGTTGGCTCAGTCTCGTGAGTCGTTCGCGGCGGAGCAGCAGGCCAGGTCGGAGACCGAGGCCATGTTGGCTCAGTCTCGCGAGGCGTTCACTGCGGAGCAGCAGGCTCGTTCGGAGACCGAGGCCGTCCTCGGACAGGCTCGCGCGGCGTTGGAGGCGGAGCAGCAGGCTCGGCGTGAGACTGTGTCCGCGCTCACCGCGGAGCAGCAGGCTCGCGCGGAGACTGAGTCCGTTCTGGCTCAGGCTCGCGCGGCGCTGACGGCGGAGCAGCAGGCTCGTGCCGAGCTTGAGACGGCCCTGTCGCAGTCGCGTGAGTCGCTGACGGCGGAACAGCAGACGCTCATCGAGCTTGAGACCGCCCTGGCGCGGTCTCGTGAGACGCTCACCGCGGAGCAGCAGGCCCGGAGCGAAGCTGTGTCCGCGCTCACGGCGGAGCAGCAGGCTCGCGCGGCCATCGAGGCCGCCCTGGCCCAGGCCCGTGAGGCGCTGGCGGCGGAGCAACAGGCTCGCGCACAGGCCGAGTCTGCTTTGTCGCAGTCTCGTGCGACGCTCGAGGCCGAGCAGCAGACGCGCGCTGATACCGGCGCCGCGCTCGGACAGACTCGCTCGGCACTGGAGTCCGAACAGCAGAACCGTGCCGAGGCCGAAGCCGCGTTGGCGCAGGCCCGCGCGTTGCTCGAAGCCGAGCAGCGCACGCGAGCCGATGCGGAGTCCGCGCTTCAGTCGCTGCGCACCGAGACGTCCGAGCGCGACCATTCCCGGCAGGAGCGCCTGGCTGCCGCCGAACGTGTCATGGCCGAGCAGGAGCGCGCGCTCGAAGCGCAGCGTTTGGCGGCCGAGGCGCGCGAGCAGGAGCTGCGCGATACCGTGACGCAGCTGGAGTCGGAGCGGACGTGGGCGGAGGACACCGCGAAGGAACAGCGCTCGGCGTTGGAGTCCCGGCTCTCGGAGGCTCGCGCGGCGCAGGAGTCGGACGCGGCGCGTGCGGTCGCGTTGGCTCAGTCCCTGGCGGACCTGGAGTCGGCCCGAAGCGCGGCGGATGCCCAGCTTGTCGAACGTGCGGGCATCATCGAGGCGCTGGAGACGCAGGTCACCCAACTGCGTGAACAGGTCGCGGAGCGTGAGGCGGAGGCGGGCCGTGTCAGTGAGGCCGCCACCGAGGCTCGCGAGGCGCTGACCCGGCAGGAAGCCGCCGCGCAGGAGCGGCTCTCCTCGGTCGAGCGTGCGCTGGACGACGCGCTTGCTCGGGCGGAGCGGCAACAGGGCGAAATCGAAGCGCTGGCGGCGGAGCGAGACCGCGAACGGACGGCCTTGGCAGCCGCTCAGCAGGAGCTGGCGCACCTGGGCGCATCGAGGCAGGAGACCATGCGCCTGGGGGCTCAGCTCCAACACGCGATGGCGGCTCTGCACGAGCGAGGCCTGCACATCGCCCGGCTCGATGCCGAGTTGGTGGATGCGCAGGACCGGCTCGCGGCGCAGCGGGAGAACGCCGAGTTGCTCATGGTGCAACTCGAGACGGCGCGGCGTTTCGCGGGCAAGGCCACCGCGATGGAGAACTCGCTCGAAGCCGAGCGTGCCGCGCTGGAGACGCTGCGGAACGAGCTGGCCCGCGCGACCGAGGTCGCCGCCTCGGAGCAGGCGAGGGCGGTTGCGCTGGAGGCCCAGCTCACCGACTCCGCGGAGGGACTGACGCGCGCTCGTAGCGAGCTGGAGGCCCAGCGCGCCGAACTTGAAGGGAAGCTCGCGGACGCCGTCGCGCGTTCCGACGCTCAGCGCGCCGAGCTCGAAGCGCGGCTCGCGGACGCTGTCTCTCGTTCCGACGCTCTACGTGCGGAGTCGGGGCAGCAGCTCGCGGAGGCTGCTGCTCGCACCGAGGCCGAACGCGCGGCCCTGGAAGCTCAGTTGGCGGAAGTCACGGCCCACGCAGAAGCGCAGCGTGGCGAACTTGAGGCCCGGCTCGCGGAAACCGTGGCCCACGCCGAGGCACAGCGCGCCGAGTCCGAGACCCGGCTGGCCGACCTCGATGCCCGATTCGAAGCACAGCAAGCGGCCCTGGAATCGCGGCTCGCCGAGGCCACCGCGAGCTTCAACGCACAACTAGCAGAGGCCAGCGACCGCGCGGCCCAGCTCTCCGACACCGCGGACCGCGCCCAGGCCGACAGGGCCACGTTGGAATCCCACGTCGCCGAGCTCACGTCCCAACTCGAAGTACTCCGCGCCGACCTGACCGCCGCCACGGCGCGGGCGGCCACGCTTCAGGCCGCCCAGGAGCGCCTCGCCCGCGCGGACTCCGACCGCGAGCGCCTCCAGTCCGACCTGTCCGTCGCCCGCGCCGCCCGGGTCCGCCTCGAGGGCCGCGTCACCGCCCTGGAAGCCGCGTCCACCGACGCCGTCCGAATCCTCGACGCCGAGCGTGCCGAGCGCACCCGCCTGGCCCAGGCGCTCGAAGTGGCCAAGCAGCAGCTCCAGCAACACGACGGCAGCGCCGCGGGGCAGCTCGCGTTGCTCCAGACGGAGCGTTCCCAGCTCGATGAGCAGCTCCGGGACCTCGAAGCCCGGTTCCAGTCCCAGAAGGCCCGCGTGGACGCGCTGGAGGCGGAGCGCACCGAGCTCCTGTCCACCGTGGAGTCCCTCAAGGTGTCCTCCCAGCCCGAGGACGTGCTGGAGCTGGCCGCGGAGATGGAGCTCCTCCAATCCCTGGTGGAAGACCTCCAGCAGAAGCTCGCGGACCGCGAAGCCGAGCTGGCGTCCGCGCAGCGGCTGGCGGCTCGCGCGGACAGCCTCGCCCCACTGGCCGCGCCCGAACCGGCCAGGAACGAGCTCGCCGGGACGGAGCAGGGCGCCAAGGCCCCGGCGCGGCGTCCCCGAGGCGCGGTGCCCGCGCTGGACCTGCCGCCCCAGAAAGCTCCCCCGAAGCCGGACGAGCGCGAATAGCCGCTCGCGACTAGGATTGCGCCCGTGGAAGCTCGCGAGCGCATCTTCAAGTATCAGGGCCTGGGCAATGACTTCGTCGTGCTGGACCGGCGCGGCTCCGGTGAGGACATCGACGCCGCCACGTCGCGGTGGATGTGCGACCGGCGCCTGGGCATCGGCGGGGACGGCGTGCTGGCGCTGCTGCCCTCCGAGCGTGGCGTCGCCCGGATGGTCGTGCACAACGCGGACGGCAGCATCGCGGAGATGTGCGGCAACGGCCTGCGCTGCGCGGTGAAGTTCCTGGTGGACGACTCGGGCCAGACGCCGGGCCACCTCGACGTGGAGACCGGGGCGGGCGTGCTCACCTGTTACCCCGAGTATGGGGAAGGCGGCGTGGTGGCCGTGGACATCTCCATGGGCCCCGCCCGGCTGGTCGCCCCCAACCTGCCTTCGGGCGTCACCGGCCAGCCCTTCCTCGATGCCGTCGTGCCGGGCCATCCGCCCCTGCGCGCCTACGCGGTGAGCATGGGCAATCCCCACATGGTCCTCCTGGACCAGCCGCTGGAGAACGCCTCGCGCCTGGGGCCCCTGCTGGAGCAACACCCGTCCTTCCCGGACCGCACCAACGTGGAGTTCGTCCGTGTGGACTCGGACGGCCTCACCGTGGTGGTCTGGGAGCGAGGCTGCGGCCTCACCCAGGCCTGTGGGACGGGCGCCTGCGCGTCCGCCGTGGCCGCCGTGCTGGCCAACCGGCTCCCGGCGGACGCCTGGCTGCGCGTCACCCTGCCAGGAGGAGACCTGCGCATCCGCGTCCCCGCCGACCTGTCCGACATCCGCCTCCGTGGACCGGTGGCCTTCGTCTTCGAGGGCGTTGTCGCGGTTGCCTCGGGCCGGTAACCTCCCGCGTTCCTCTCGCCCCCAGGTCAGAACGCGCCGTGGCCGGACCCATCCTCGTCGTCGACGACGACCTGTTCTTCCGTCAGCTCGCCAGCGACCTGCTCACGCATAACGGGCATCGCGTGGTGGCCGTGGAGAACGCAACGCTCGCGCTCGAAGAGGCGGCCCGTACCTCGTTCGACCTGGTCATCACCGACGTGGTGATGCCGGGCGTGGACGGCTTCGCCCTCACCGCGCGCCTGCGCGAGCGGGACCCCGACCAGGAGGTCATCCTCGTCAGCCAGCGCACCGACATCCGGGGCTCGGAGGTGGCGCTGCGCTCGGGCGCGGCGGACTGTCTCACCAAGCCGGTGGACGCCAACGACATGTTGCTGGCCGTGGACCGGGCCCTGGAGCGCGCGTCCCTGCGCCGCGAGCGGACGCAGCTTCGCGACGAGAACCTGGAGTTCGCCCGCTTCCACAACCTGCACCAGCGCTGCCTGGAGCTGCTGTCCCATCCCGACCTGGAGTGGCTCCAGGAGCGGCTCACCTCGGAGCTGGCGGCCATCTGCGACGCGCAGAGCGCCGCGCTGTGGGTGGTGGACGACCGGGGAGACCTGGTGCTGCGCGCCTACCGCGGGCTGCTGGACCGGCAGTTCCTCGCGGAGAAGATGAGCCCGGAGGGGCCGCTGTCCGGGCGGCTGCGGGAGGCCCAGCCGTGGATGGCGCGCGACGAGCGCTCGGCGGTGATGTACGTGCCCCTGGTGGCGTCGGGGGAGGTCGTCGGACTGGCGCAGCTCTCCGACCCGCTGTCGGGGGACTTCCGGCCCGAGCACACGCGCGATGCCCGCGTGCTGGGTGACTTCGCGGCGGTGGGCCTGAAGAACGGCCGGAAGATGCTCGCGCTCCAGCGCCTGGGCCTGAGGGACCGCGAGACGGCGGCGTACAACCTCAGCTACTTCACCGACTACGCGTCCAAGGAAATCTACAAGGCCCGGCGCTACGGGCGGACGTTCTCCCTGCTGACCTTCTCCATCGACAACCTGCCGCTGGTGCGCGTGCGCCAGGGCGCGGCGGACGCGAAGAAGGCGGTGCGCGGCATCATCAAGGCGCTCAGCAAAATCATCCGCGACTCGGACGTCATCGCGAAGGCGAGCGACCAGGAGTTCTACCTCCTGCTGCCGGAGACGGACTTCTTCGGGGCGCTGATGTTCGTGCGCCGCGCGGTGGCCGCCGTGCGCGAGGAGCCCGAGGCCATGGAGGTGGACCAGCGCCTCCCGCTGGCGCTGGTGGGCGGGGCCAGCACCTTCCCCAAGGACGGGGAGGACTTCGACGAGCTGGTGCACCGCTGCCGCCGCCGCATGGACGAGCGGCGCGCGTCGTTGCAGCGCCGGCTGATGCTGGACGGGCTGCCCTTCTGGGACGAGGTGGACCTGCTGCTGGGCACGCCGAACAGTCCCCGGCTGCCGGTGGACGAGCGCTCCGAGCCGAGCCGCCGGGGCAAGGTGTCCGACGTCCTCTTCGACGAGCTCCAGGCGGAGATTGCCCGGGAGATGATGCGAGACCCGGGCTCGCGTGGCCTGCTGTACGTGGGCGGGCCGGAGATTCGCACGGACCTGAACATCGCCGCCGGGCTGGAGTCCGCGCCGCCCGACCTGTCGTCGCGCATCTACCTGCTGGGCCGCCGCGTCGACCTGGAGTCACACCCCGCGCTGACGCCCGTGTTCCTGGAGGGCGACGACCGCATCGCGCGGCACGAGTTCATCCTCTGGCTCTCCGAGAACGCGGCCTACGCGCTCATCCAGCGGCGGGGCCACGGCGCGACGTGGGGGTTCCACACCTCGGACACCGCGGTGGTGGACGGGCTCATCTCCAAGCTGCAGGCCGAATACGACCTGCAGCCCTACTGACACGAAGCGGAGCGCCACCGTGGCCCTGGTCCGGAAGATCCTCATCGCCGACCCCGACCTGGAGTCCGTGCGCTCGCTGTCACGCGCGCTGCGCACCAAGGGCTACCAGGTGCACTACGCGCCGGACGGCTCGCGGGCGCTGGAGGTGGCCGTGCTGCGCCACCCGGACCTCACGCTGTTCGACGAGGGCTGCCGGCTGCTGGACGCGCGCACCTTCATCCAGATTCTGCGCACCAACCCGCGCACCGAGGACATCCCGGTGGTGCTCACCACCTCGAGCTTCGAGTCGGACCGGCTGCGCGGCCTGCGGGACGGCTACCTGCGCAAGCCCTTCAACCTGGACGAGGTGCTCAGCCGCATCGAGCACATCTTCCGGCGAAGCGAGGCGGCCAAGGACCTCAAGAGCGAGCAGCAGGAAATCGAAGGCTCGCTCAGCCAGCTCAGCATCCCGGACTTGATGCAGCTGTTGGGCATGAACCGGCGCAGCGGCCGACTGACGCTGGAGCGCGGCAACGACCGGGGTGAGATTTCCGTCGTCGAAGGCCGCCCGGTGAACGCGAAGCTGGGGCGCGTGGAGGGGGAGAAGGCCCTGTTCCGCCTGCTGGCGTGGGTGGATGGGACGTTCACCTTCTCTCCCGGCGGGAACACGGCGCGTCCGCGCATCAACCGCGGCATGGATGACTCGCTGCTGGAGGGCATGCGCCAGTCGGACGAGGTGAACCGGCTGATGCCCGGCCTGCCGCCGCGCCACACGCGGCTGATGCTGGCGCCGGACGCGGACCTGCAGGGAGACCAGCACCCGGTGACGCAGCAGGTGGTGGACCTGCTCCGCCAGCCACGCGCCCTGGGCGAGGTGCTGGACCTGGCGCCGGCCACGGATTTGGAGGTGCTCAACGTCCTCTCCACGCTCATGCAGCGGGGCGTGGCGAGGGCCGCGGATGGGGACGGCGTGGAGGCGGCGTCCGGTGAGCTGCTGGGCGCGGCGGAGGTGCACGCGCTGCGCGGCCGGATTCTCCGCACGCGGGCCCCCGCGAAGGTGGCCACCGCGAAGATCTTCGTGTGTGGCAGTGGCGCGAGCGCCGCCCGGCGCATCCTCTCCCGCATGCCCGGCATGGAGGCGCTGTCCGCCGAGCCCTCCGCCGTGAAGAGTGGCTTCGGCACGCTGGGGCGCCTGGTGCTCAGCGAGGTGCTGCGCCTGGACTTCTGCGTGCTGCCCCCCGCGGAGGCGGCGCGTCCGCTGTGGCGTCCCTTCACGGCGGGCGCCATGGGCGCGCTGTTGATGGACGTCGCCGAGCCCTCGGTGCGGCTCGCGCACTACCTGGCCTGGGAGGTCCGGATGCCGGTGGTGGTGGTGGGCGCGGAGGTCCCCGCCGCGTTGCAGGGGGCTCCGGCGGGGGCGCTGGGCGCGGCGGATGACCTGGCGGACGCGCTGCGCTCGCTGCTGGTCCAGGCGCTCAACCCGGCGCCCACGCTGCCCGGCGTGCCCCAGGTGCAGCGGGCCGCCGCGTCCATCGTCTAGCGCGAGGCCGCGCAGGCGCGGAGGCTCACTCGTTCCACGATTTGAGGGGCCCCACGACGGCGATTCGCTGGGGGTTGTCCGGATCGACGCGCACTTCGAGCTGCAGGCCGCGCTTCACGGAGCCGATGTTCCAATCATGCGTCCGGCTCAAGAGCCGCACCGGGTACGGGCCATTGAATGGAATCTTCACGTCCAGCTCGAGCAGGTAGAAGTCGTTCCCTTCGTAGCTCAGCACCGTGTGCGTCACGGTGACGATGGTGGCCTCCGCGGCGAGGCCCGTGTGCCGGAGGTGGGCTCTCTTCGCTTCGGCCTGGACGAGGAAGTGGATGAAGCCGAAATACGCGAGGAGCACCACCCCGGCGATGCCGCCCAGCACCACGTAGTCATTCCGGAGGAACTGCAGGAGCCCTTCGTCCACGAATCACCTCGGTGCGAGCGCCGCCGCTACGGGAGAGCGTCTTTTTAAGCGTCCACCGCGGTGGACGACAGGAAAGGACCTGGCAGGTGAGGCGTCGTGCGCACCGGGGAAGCGAAGTCCCCCAACCCATGGGATTCTCACGTCGTTTCCCCGGTGGATGAACCCAGCGCTCGGGCGTCCGGAGGTGTAGGCTCAGCGGGTATCCCAGGACTCACACGAATCCCCATGCAGCAGAAAACCGCCGCAGACATGTCGACCACCGCGGGCCGCGCACAGGCCGGGCAGAGCCCGGTGGCGCTCTCCGTGCCCGCCCTGACGATTGTGTCCCATCCCCAGCCGCAGCGCATCGGCGAGCGGCTGTTGCTGGAGGTGCTGGCCTCCCAGGGGCGCACGGCGGCCCTGTCCCGCAACGCGCCGGACTTCTCCCGGCCCGGGGGGCTCATGGCCCTGCCATTGGGAGACCCCTTCCTCAGCCGCAAGCCCGTGGAGTTCGAGCCCGGACCGCGAGGCGGCCTCCGGATGCTGGTGCCGGAGGACGGCACCCAGGTGCGGGTGGCGAACGAGCCCGTCGCGGGGGGCCGGGAGTTCTCCCGGGAGGAGCTGTCCGCCGGGGTGCCGCTGGTGCTGGCCGACCGCGTGGTGCTGCTGCTCCACCTGGCCTCGTCCTTCCGTCAGCCGGGCGTGTTGGACCTGGGCATCGTCGGCCACGGTGAGGGCGTCCACCGCGTGCGCGAGGACATCATCCGGGTGGCCGACCTGGCCGTGCCGGTGCTCATCCGCGGCGAGACGGGCACGGGCAAGGAGCTGGTGGCGCGCGCCATCCACGCCAGCGGCCCGCGCCGCGCCGGGCCTTTCGTCAGCGTCAACCTGGGGGCGCTCGCCAAGGAGCTGGTCGCCGCGGAGCTCTTCGGCGCGCAGCGCGGGGCCTATACGGGCGCCAGCCGGGACAGGGAGGGCTACTTCCGCGCCGCCGAGGGTGGGACGCTCTTCCTCGATGAGGTCGGCGAGGCGCCGCCGGAGGTGCAGGCCGCGCTGCTTCGCGTGCTGGAGACGGGCGAAATCTATCCGGTGGGTGGCCATACGCCGGTGCCCGTCGACGTCCGGCTGGTGTCCGCCACGGACGCGCACCTGGAGGCCCGCATCCAGGAGCGCACCTTCAAGGCCCCGCTGCTGCACCGGCTGGCCGGCTTCGAAATCCTGGTGCCTCCGCTGCGCGAGCGCCGCGAGGACGTGGGCCTGCTCTTCCACCACTTCGCTCGACAGGAGCTGGAGGCGATGGGGGAGGGCAGTCAGTTGACGTCCTCGGACGCGCGCGCCGAGCCCTGGCTGCCCGCGGCCCTGGCCGTCCGGCTGGTGCGCCATGCGTGGTCCGGCAACATCCGCCAGCTGCGCAACGTCACCCGTCAGCTCGTCATCGGCAGCCGGGGCACGCCGGTTCTGCGCGCCGATGCGCGGCTGGAGCAGGTGCTGGACGCGGACGCGCAGCCCGTCCCCGGACGTCCGTTGACCGTGCGCACGGGCGACGAGGAGGGGGACGGCGCCAAGGCCCCGCGGCGCAAGCCCGCGGACGTGGGCGAGCAGGAGCTGCTGGAGGCCCTCCGCGCCTGCTCCTGGGACCTCAAGGCCACCGCGGACTGGCTGGGCATTCCCCGGCCGTCCGTCTACGTCCTCATCGACAAGAGCTCGCTGCTGCGGACCGCGCGGGACTTGAGCCCGGAGGAAATCACCCGCTGCTTCCACGAGTGCGAGGGCGACCTCGACCGGATGGTGCAGCGGCTGGAGGTCTCCAAGCGCGCGCTCCAGCGACGCGTGCGGGAGCTGGGCCTCAGCGGTGGGTAGGGCTGGCTGACACGTCAACCCGAACCTGGTGGGTTCGGCTGACGCGTCCAGGTGCCTCCGGAAGACGTCACCCGACGCGTTCCTTCGAGCGCGCCCCGCGCCCGACCTGTTTGGTACGGTGCCTGCAGTTCAGTCACGACAGCAGTTCATCACCCGCCCCAGTGGGGCACAGGAGCCACGGCCCATGGCCATCGTCACCGTTGTCATCAAGAAGTCGGGGAACCTGAGCTACATCCCCAGCAACAAGGTCCGGCACGGGGATACCGTCCGCTTCTGGATCGACACGTCGAGTGGTGTCACCAGCGCGGTGGTGCAGCCCCCGACGTGCCTCGACAACACGGCGTCGATCTCCTTGGACAACTCCTCCAGCCTGCAGGAGACGAAGGACGACCCGGTCTCTGAGTCGGCCGCGGTCGGCACGTATGCGTTCACGGTGGAGGTCTCGCCCTCCTCCGGGTCGTCGCGCCTGGGCAGCGAACTGGAGACGAAGAACGGCAACCTCGACGTGACGACGGACCCGCCGGAGCTCTAATCCCCGGTCCGCTTCAGGGCGTTGGAGGGCCGGCCAGCGGCTCGCGGGCCGCGACGAGCCGGCTCCTCCATTCGGGCTCGAGCAGGGGATTGCGTGCCAGTGCCTGCCGCAAGGCCTCTTGGCCTTCGGTGCGCCACGCCTGCCGCTGTGCCAGGGCGGCGGGCGTGTCCGCCAGCGCCGTCAGCACGCCGCCACGCAGCGCCAGGGCGCGGGCCCAGCCGGGCCGGGCCTTCAAGACCTCGTCCACGAGCGTCAGGCCTCGGGACAGCAAGGGCCCCGGGTCCGCGCCAGCGCGTTGCCGCCACTCGGCCCAGGTGAGCTGGAAGCGCGCGGCCGCCAGCCGGTAGTCGTGGCGCTGGGGCTCCAGGGACAGGGCCTGCTGGAACGCCTCGGCCGCGGCTTCGAAGTCCGTTTCCCGTGCGGTGTTCCTCCGCGCCAGCCAGCGGGCCTTGAGGGCCCGGAGCTCGCCCGTGTTGCGCCAGGAGTGGCCCATGCGTGCGTTCAGGGAGGTGGCGCGCGTCAGTGACTCCTCGGCCCGGGCCAGCTCCTGGCGTGGATCGCCGCCGCTCTCCAGGCGCCAGGTGGCCAGCAGCGTCTGGATGCGCCCCAGGTTGGCCCAGAGGTCGGCGTCTGACTCCTGGAGCGCGAGCGCCCGCCGGTAGGCCTCCACGGCGGCGTGGCCGCTGGGGCGCGGGTCCTCCCTTCGCGCGGCCTGGAAGGTGGCCCGCCGCGTCCACACCTCACCCAGGTTGTTGTGGGCGTAGACCTGCTTGGGGGCCAGCGTCCGGGCCTCCTCGAAGGCCGCCTGGGCCTGCTGGAGCAGGGGCTCGGTGTCGCCGCCATCTTCCCAGCGCTGCTCGGCCTGCCACAGCAGCGCCGCGCCCAGCCCGTTGTGCAGCGGGGGCAGCTTCGCGTTGATGCCCAGGCCCTGGCGGAACAGCGCCAGCGCCTGCGCCAGGTCGGCCTCGTGGGGCTCGCCGTGGCTCCAGCGCCAGCGCGCCAGCTGTTCGGAAATCTCCGCGCCGCGGAAGCACGCCACGACGTTGCCGGGGTTGAGGGCCAGCGCCTTCGCCAGCGCGTCACGGGCCCGCGTCAAATCCCCCGCGGCGTCGGTGGCGCGTGGATTCGAGGCCCGGCGGCGCAGGGCGTTGCCCAGGTTGATCCACGCGTCCGCCTGGCCCTCCCGCACGCGGATGGCCGCGAGGTACGCGTCAATCGCCTTGCCCTGGTGCTCCAGCGGGTCCACGCCGCGCTCGGCCTCCGCGTCCGCCCACACCTGGTAGGTCAGGCCCAGGTTGGCGTGGAAGGCATAGTCACGCTCCTCGGGGCGCAGGCGCTCGAAAGACTCGATGGACAGGCGGAGCTGCTCGCTCGGGTCCTGCCCGCGCTCCTGGCGATAGCGGGCCCACAGCCGGTGGGTGATGGCCAGCTCCAGGGCGACGCGGTCGCTGGGCGGGGCCAGGGCCAGGGCCTCGCGCGCGGCGCGGATGGACTTCTCCAGCAGCGGCTCGGCGTCCTCGCGTCCCTGGCCGGCGCGCTGCTCCGCGAGCCGGCGGTGCAGGCGGGAGAGGACGACGAGCGAGCGGTGGTGGTCCGGCGCGGCGGTGAGCGCGCGCGTCGCCGCCGCCACGCCGCGCTCGTAGTGGGGCAGCACGTTGCCTTCGCCGTACAGCTCCATCACCAGCGCGGCCAGCTCCAGGCGCGCCAGGACGTAGTGGCCCGTCGGCTGGCTCTCCGCGGTGGCGACGGCGGCGGCATAGGCGCGGCGGCCCGCGTCCAGGTCCTCCTGCGAGCCGGCCTTGTCGCCCTGGTGCCAGCGCTGCGTGGCCCGCGCCAGCAGCACGTCGCCTTGCAGCAGGGGCGCTTCGTAGAACCAGGGCTGCGCGCGGCCCATGGCCTCCAACTGGGCCAGGGCCTCTTCATGGCGGCCCTCGTAGAAGGCGAACAGCGCCTTCACGTACAGCGGCGGGACGGGGACGTCGGGGCCTTCGGCCTGGCGCAGGTAGGCCAGGGCGGGGTCGCGGTAGTGCTGCTCCAGCTCCTTGCGGCGGACCTCGCGCTGCTCGGGGCTGCGGCGCTCCACGTCCAGCAGCAGCCGCTCCTGGTAGAGGTCCCCCAGCACCTGCGCCAGCGCCCAGGCCACGCGGGGCTCGCGGTACCCCTGCGCCCATGCGGCCTCCAGGCGCCTCCTTGCGGCGTCCCGCTCATCCAACACGAGCGACGCGCGGCCCAGGGCGTACTGGCCGGGGCCCAGCGCGTGGGGACCCGCCTCGCGCACCTCGGCCTCCAGTGTGGCCATGCTGGCGCGCAGCTCGCGCCGGTCCTCGCGGGTGTCGTGCAGGCGCGACAGGGCGGAGTAGCGCGCCGAGGCCTCGATGCGCTCCACCCGCTCGGTGAAGCGGCGCGTGAGGCGCTCGCGCTCGGCCACCTCGCCGCGGGCGATGGCCGCTTGCACGAGCGCCAGCAGCACCACCGTCAGGGCCGCGGTGCCCAGCGTCAGCGCCACCCGGTGCTTGCGGGCTTTGCGGCGCAGGCGGTAGCCCAGGCCCTGGCGCGCGAGGACGGGCTCGCCTTCGAGGAACCGCTCCAGGTCCTCCGCCAGCGCCCGCGCCGAGTCGTAGCGGGCGGGCCGCTGCTTCTCCAGGCACTTGAGGACGATGGCCTCCAGGTCCGACGGGATGTCCGCGTCGAGCGCGCGCGGCGGGGCCGGCTCCTCGCGCTGGAGCCGGGTGATGACCTCCGCCTCGGTGGCGCCGGTGAAGGGGGGCCGGCCGGTGAGGAGCGAGTAGAGCGTGGCGCCCAGCGCGTAGATGTCCGCGCGCCGGTCCAGGCGGGACACCTCGCCGCGCGCCTGCTCCGGAGCCATGTAGTGCGGGGTGCCCTGGACGGCGTTGGGCGCGGCGCCTTCCTCGCGCCAGTCGCGCGCCAGACCGAAGTCCATGACGAAGGGGGCCAGCCCGCCGTCCTCGGTGCGCTCCACCAGGATGTTGCCGGGCTTGATGTCGCGGTGGATGAGGCCCGCGCCGTGCGCGGCGTGCACGCCTTCGGCGGCCTGGCGCAGCACCAGCACCTTCTGCTCCAGCGTGAGCGAGCGCGCCAGTTGTCCCAGGGGCTGGCCGTCCACGAAGCGCATGGCGATGTAGCCCCGGCCGCGCACCTCGCCGACCTCGTACACCTCGCACACCCGTTCGTGCCGGACGCGGGCCTGCGCGCGGGCCTCGGAGAGGAAGCGCCGGGCCAGCTCCGGGTCGTCCCCGCGCACGAACTTCAGCGCCACGTTGCGGCGGAGCATGGGGTCATACGCCAGGAACACCCGGCCCATGCCGCCCTGGCCCAGGAAGCGCACGGGCTGGTAGCGGTCCCAGTCCGGCACCGGGAAGGTGGGGCCGTCCGGCTCCACGGCGGAGGGCGGGGCCACGCCCGGGGTGACGGGCGTCAGTGTGGCGGCCTCGAGCGGACGGCCGGCGCCCGGGTCCGTGCTCTCGGAGGCGAGCTCGCCACGAAGCGCCACCAGGGAGTCTTCCGACAGCCGGCCTCGCTCCCGCAGCAGCTCCAGGGGGCCACGCCGCAGGCGGAGCGCCTCCTCACGCAGGATCGCCACCTCCTCGCCGGAGAGCAGTCCTTCGTCCATCGCGAGGAGGAGCTCCTCCTCGTACGTCTCACTCAATCGCCCCGCCGCGTGCACGGCCCCAGCATACGGGCTGGCGCGTGGCGGGGGAAAACGGCTTTGCTCCCGGGGGAGAGGGGTGCTCGATTCGGCACAGTCCCTACCGCCTGGCGTCGCACGTCCCCAGAACGCGCGTGCGCCTTCCGCCACGCCTTCCAGCAGCTCCGCCGCCGCCACGATGCTGGCCGCATCCAGCGGCAGCTCTGCATGGACTTCGAATTGTGGCTGGCCGCCCGCGCATTGGCGCGCAGGTCTTCTGACACGCAGTCGTTTGACGCCCAGCGCGAATTCGGGCTGAGTGCAATCAAGAAGGGGCACTGGTGATGGAGCTTGAGAGACTCGTTGAGCAGTTCGCGCAGAACATCGCTGCGCAGACAGACTGCATCCTTCGATGGGACTCCAAGACTGGCAACAAGCACGCGGACAAGGCGTTCGCGGCGTTCGCAAAACTGCGAGAGCGAGGTGATGCCGGGCGCGACGCGCTTGCTGCCTTGTTCGTGTCCCCTCGGATGGATGTTCGAGTCATAGCAGCGGCCTTCTTGCTGCGGCACAGACCCGCAGAGGCCAGGGCCGTTCTTGAGGAGGCTGCCAAGGGAGAGGGCCTGGCCGCTCTGGGGGCGCAGCAAACCCTCAAGAACTGGGAGGAGGGGCGCTGGGCCCTCGACCTGCCCGAAGAGCGCAGTTCCCGGTAACGTGTCCGTAACGGAGTCCCGTGAACATAGATACATGACGCACGGTGAGCGGGCGAAGGCCGTCTTGAAACTGGAGACAAGTCTCCTCGCGGCTTGGGCACGGCGTCCGCCGCCCGGGAGGGGCAATGGCGGGTCTTGAGGGCGAGGAAACGTACTTTGCTGGAGCCTACTGGGGCGCCCGTAGAGAATCCCCGGAGGCGTGTGCCCAACGCGCGGAAGCGTTCTTCGCCTCTCTGGCGAGCATCGACCCGTCATTCACCCGATGGTTCCGGCAAGGCAAGTCGCGGAAGGACGCATTGCTGCGCCCCATCGAGCCCACTCGCGCAGCGCTGGAGGCGCTCGTTCGCAAAGGCAAGGACCGGGTCGTTGAGGAGCTCGGATTCCGCTTCAGCGCGTGGAACGGCGCGAGTGACGACGACGACGGCAGTGCATTCAGGGTGACCTGCGGTGGTTACTCCGAGCGCGTGAGCAATGCCTGTGTGTTCGACCTCCCCAGCCGAGGGCCGAATGCAGGCCGGGTGTTGACGGCCCCGATACTGTCCGGACTCGTGAGAAGCATGGCGACTTCTTGGGCGCCGGACTTTGCCGTGTGTTGACGCGCACGTCTGCTGATGGGCGAGCAAGCCGGCTGGTTGATGGGCATCTGTCAGGAGACGGCGGACCGTCAGCGGGCGTGATGCCCATCAAGGCCGGCTCCGGGACGCCACCAGGGTCGATGATGGCGTCCCAAGGCGGAAATGGCTAAGCGGCGAGCTGCGCGCGCTCAATCACGGCGCGGACGAGCTCACCGTCGACGAGCTTGCGTTTGAGGCGGGCGGCATCGCGCAGGCACAGCAGGGCGAGGCGGTCGAGTTCGCGATGGGCGCCCTCGCTTGCCTCGTGCAGAAGCGCGAGGGCGTCACGAGGGAATAGCTCGCGGTCGCAGCCGGCCAGACGCAGGCGGTGGCGCAGGTACTCAGCGGAGTCTTCGAGAGAGACTGGGTCGATGCGCACGCGCGTGTGCAGGCGCGACAGCAGCGGTTTGTGGAGGCTGGTGGCCAGGCGGGCCTCAAGCTCGGGGAGGCCGACGAGGACGACGGAGAGCAGGGGCCGGCTGTCCCAGTCGTAGTTGAGAAGGATATGCAGATGGCCGAGCACGTCTGGGTGGAGCAGGTGCGCCTCGTCGAGGAGGAAGACGGGGTGGACGCGGCTGGTGGCAAGCTCCTGCACGTGCGTGGTGACGGCGTGGAAGACGGCGGCCGCGGTGGCCTTCGCCTGCAGCCCGAGCGCCAGGCACAGCTGCCGGTAGAAGTCGCGGCGGCCGAGCGTCGCATTGTGGCAGTAGCTCAGGCGGAAGCGCTCCTTGGGGAGGCGATGGCGCAGGGCGCGCAGGACGCACGTCTTGCCGACGCCAGGTTCGCCGGCGACGAGGACGGACTGGCGCGACTCGAGGGCGTCGACGACGTCGGTGACGACGGCCTCTTTCGAGGGGGGCAGCCAGAGCTCGGCGTCGGGAATCTCCTTGGTGAAGGGCAGGTGGGCGAGGCCGAAGGCGGAGAGCAGTTGCTGGGACATGGTGGACTCACTCCAAGTCTGGGGCGGTGGGGTCGAAGGG
>NZ_JAAIYB010000110.1 GCF_010894475.1 Myxococcus vastator | reverse complement strand
GGGCGCGGGGGCGCGTGGAGTGTCGGCTGGCGGACGGCTGCCTGCCCGGAAGGCGGTTGCCCGGTGGACAGGAGGCGCCAGGAAGTTTGTCGTTAGGGGGCGGGGCGGTGTCCGCTCCGCACACGTCGTTCGGGCAGCCCTTGGCGGCGGCCTCGAAGCAGAAGGAAGAAGGTCACATGGCAATCGGTACCGTGAAGTGGTTCAACGACGCCAAGGGGTTCGGCTTCATCGCGCAGGACAACGGTGAGGACGTGTTCTGCCACCACTCCGCCATCAACATGGATGGCTTCCGCACCCTGCAGGAGGGGCAGCAGGTGGAGTTCGAGGTCACGCGTGGCCCCAAGGGCCTGCAGGCGCAGAACGTCCGCGCCGTCTGAAGCACCCGCAGGCCACCCTTGAGTGTGCCCGAGGCCCGGTCTCCCAGCAGGGAGGCGGGGCCTTCGCATGTCTGGCCCCTGGTGCGCCGGGCTGGCGGCCCGTGCTGGGTGCTCGTCGGCACCTGGATGCCTTCCTTACCTTCTCGGCAGACGCGCGGCACATCCGCCGCCATCCAACGGAGACGAAGGCATGGGCGACACCAGCGTGAAGAAGGTGGAGAGTCGGCACTCTCCCAAGGGCGAGATGGGGCAGAAGTACCTGGCGTCTGGCGTCCGCCTGGCGATGCGGCTGTGGGAGGACGAACCGCCTGGAGAGCCGGCGCCCGCCACCATGAGGGACTACGAAACGGTGGGCTTCGTCCTGAAGGGCCGCGCGGAGCTGCACCTCGAGGGACAGGTCATCCTGCTCAACCCGGGTGACTCGTGGTTGGTGCCGCGTGGCTCCAGCCACACGTACAAGGTGCTGGAGACCTTCTCCGCCGTGGAAGCCACGAGTCCGCCCGCGGCCGTGCACGGCCGGGATGAGGGCAAGGACGCGGGGACGAAACCGCCCGCGAAGGCGTGAGGTGCGTTTCAAGGCTCGGCGCGTTCATCCGTGGGCGCTGGTGCTCATTCCGCCTGCGTTGGGTTCGGGGCCTTCTGGACGGTGCAGGCGTATCTGGACGCGTGTCCTGCTTCGGGCTGGCAGACCAGCAGCGGTGACGTCGGTGCGTTCTCTGGGAGAGGGCGCCGGGTGCCGGTGAAGGTGCAACGGGCCTGGTCGGGGGTGCGCCAATGGCACTGGTCCGCGGAGAGCGCTTCGG
The DNA here is from genome assembly GCF_010894475.1 of Myxococcus vastator. Taxonomy (GTDB): domain Bacteria; phylum Myxococcota; class Myxococcia; order Myxococcales; family Myxococcaceae; genus Myxococcus; species Myxococcus vastator. The sequence continues at coordinate 18,989 of NZ_JAAIYB010000110.1, read as the reverse complement.
GTGGCTCCCACTTCGACACGCACTTCTTGTTTTCTGCGCACGGCTCGCTGGACACGGACTCGCGCTGGACCACGGCGGGAATGAAAGGGAGCTTCCCCGTGGTGAGCCAGACCCACTCCGCATCATCCAGTGAGGGCATCGGACGGGTGCGGGAGCAGCGCCAGATCAACCTGGCGTCCTTGGGTTCTGCGTAGATGAGATACACCGCGTCGCCCTGGTACCGGACACGGCAATCGCCACCGCCACCCTGGGGGAGCTTGAACTTCTCGCCCGTGACGACGGGGCCCTTGATGACCTCCAGGACCTCGACGTCCACTGTTCCCAGGTAGGGACCCCTGGGGACCGGGATGACGCGAGCCCGGTAGATGGCGCTCGCGCGCTCACGCGCCACCTTGAGGTCATGGTGAAGGTTCCCCCCGCCCGCGACGCAAACACATGCCTGCGCCACAGCCGGCCAAAGGCAGAGCGCGATTGCCGCAGTGAGCAGGGGGAAGAGGAACCTCATTATTTGCAATCTACCGGAAATGTGCGGCGTGTTGAGAGATGGGGTGCCGCGGGTTTGCGCTTGAGTGTTGGGTGCTTCGTGGTGGCCATGGTCAGGTCTCCCCGTGAATCACCGAGCCCCCAGTTCCACCGGTGCCAGGCGCTCGAACATGAGCGAGGGTTCTCCCTTGTAGCTCCCCTGTCCCGTCTGCCGGAAGCCGCACTTGCCGGCGACGCGGATGGACGCCGCATTCTCGGGCGCGATGATGCACACCACGCGCTCAGGGCTGAGCCGGGCATCCGCCCAGGCCAGGGCCGCGTGGACCGCCTCGGTGGCATACCCCTTTCCATGGAACCCGGGGGCGAGCACCCAGCCTGCCTCGGGCCCGGCGCCCAGGGGCGGCTGCATGTCGCGGTGGAAGTCGCCCAGGCCCACCTCGCCCACGAGGCGACCCGTCGCCTTCTCACGCACCACCCAGAAGCCAAAGCCCAGCAGGTCCCAATGGCCCACGTAACGCAGGAGCCGCGACCACATCTCTTCGCGTGTGGACGGCTTGCCGCTGATGTAGCGCACCACCGCGGGGTCACTCCACATCGCGAGGCACTCCTCGTAGTCCTCGAGGCTGTGACCCTTCATCACGAGGCGCTCGGTCTCAACGGTGGGGATGGTCGCTGCGGGCACGGATGCTCCTCCTGGGGGCTGGCGCCGCGCCTTCCACTCGATGTGGTGGCGCGACGTTGGAACGCTCGCTGATTTCCGGATGCGTATGTTCGCTGGAGGCCGCCAGCGTCAGGCCCGCTGTCGCGGCACTCTGCACGCGGCATGGCCCATGATGACGTCGCCGTCGACGGTGCTCGTCGGCGTCGGCGCCCAGCCGGATGCAAGCCGGGCGTCGAGGAGTTCATCTGCGCTGGGTCGGTGGTCCCACACGGAGACCGAAGTGACTCCGCCCAGTCACGTCGTGTCGAAGACCAGATAGCTGCCTTCCCTCCACGGCATCACCACGTCGTGGGTGAACTCGTCCTGGACGATGACCTCCGTGACATCGCGCGGCGGCGAGCTCGCGAAGCCCCAGCGCACCACGTCCTGGAGCAGCGTGAGGGACGCCAGCTCCTTTTCCAGGGCGGAGCGCGCTTCCTGGGGCAGCGAAGCCCGGTCGGTCAGCGGAACCATGGTGTCAGCCTACCTCGGAATCGAAGCGTCGGGACGTCACACCGGGGCAGTCGCGGCGCATGACAATGCTGTTTTTCTGGTTTTGCATGGAATGACGTCTCCATGCTGCCACACTCGGCGTCCCTCTCAACGGAAGGTGAGTCATGCGCTGGAGTCTCCGCACCCTGACGGAAGCCCTGTGCTTCCTATCCTTGTCACTCGCTGTTCCCGCCCAGGCGCAAGCGACCAACGTCGCCCTTGGAAGGCCTTCATCGGCGTCTTCGATACACGCCATCGGCTATCCCACGCAGTTCGCACCGGAGAAGGCCTTCAACGGCATCATCAACACGTCGGACCGTTGGTCCTCGGCGGTCTCGCCCCTTCCCTCGAATCCTGAATGGATTGAGGTGGACCTTCAGGCCGTGCATGGCGTGCAGAGCATCACCCTGTACGTCAGCCGGGATAGTAATTACGGGCGGATGGTCGACTTCGACGTGATGTCCCGGACGAGCAACACCGCGAGCCATCAGGTCGTCCCGGGTGGCGCCATCACCGGGAACACCGAGAACGTCCGGACGCTCACCTTCGCGCAACCCGTGAATGCCCGGTACGTGCGGCTTCAGTGCAAGCTCGCGACGAACGACAACCTGTGCCGCGTCCGTGAGATTCAGGTCTTCGGCTCCGTGCTCTCGAACCAGCCTCCCTTGGTTTTCGCGGGCAACGAAACGACCATTGCGCTGCCCGCCAGCTCGGTGCCGCTCCAGGGCTCGGCCAGCGATGGCGATGGCACCGTCACCCACTACCTATGGGACCAGGTCTCGGGGCCGTCTCCGGCCACGCTGACGGGCGCCACCTCGCCCTCGGCCACCGCCAGCCACCTGGTCGCGGGGGTGTACGTCTTCCGGCTCACCGCCACGGACAATCAGGGAGCGACCGGCTCGGACATCGTGCGCGTCATCGTCCACCCGGAGAGCGCGCCACCGGACCCGCGCGCGGGGAAGCTGCACGTGTGGAATCGCGGCGGGCGTTATGACACGGCCGTCTTCCTGCCCAAGGACTACGGCACCAGGCCCGGCAAGAAGTACCCCCTCGTGCTCTCCCTGCATGGCCGAGGCGGCTCCACGCTCAACGGAGACCACACCCAGGTGGGGGCGAATCCAGAGGGCTTCATCCGGCAGCTCACGCCCGGCAAGCCGCTGGTCGACACGTTCCCTGGCGTCGTCATCGCGCCCAACGGCCCTCGCGTGGGCGCCCCGCTGGACACCTGGTGGCAGGTGGACGCCACGCACACCCTCGTCCAGCAGGCGCTGAGCGAGTACGAAATCGACCCGGACCGGGTGACGATGACGGGCTTGTCCTCGGGCGCGAGCGGCGTGAATGAGCAGATGAAGAAGTATCGCTCGACGTATGCCGGGGGGATGCCCATTGCCTACTTCCCGCCCACGCCCGCGGACGTGTGCGAGCTCGATGACTTCCCCATCTGGGCCTCTGGCAATGCGGACGATGGCACCTTCTCCGTCCACCGGTGGACCAATGCCACCACGGGGTTCCAGACGCTGCTGCGGCAGTGCCCTGGCTACGGCGGCGAGTTCCTCCTCACCGTGAATCCCAGCGGCGGGCACAGCGGCTGGGATTCGTTCTGGAGCCGCTCCGACGCGCAGAACTGGCTCGTGAGCCAGCAGCGCAAGGCGCCTTGACGCGGCCGTGAGCGGGGCTCAGAACTGCACAGTCGCAGTGTAGGCGAAGTGGTCGGAGCCGTACTTCTCCAGGCGCTCGGCGGGGCCGGTGCCAATGCCCTGGCTGACGTAGATCTGGTCAATGGGCACGCCAGCGACGCCCGCCGTGCGCAGGTGATTCATCCCGGGGATGTCCTGCGACAGCTGGCGGTTGAAGTCTCCCAGCAGGACGACTGGGAGGCCTCGGCCGCGGAGCTCGGCGACGACCTCGCGCACCACGGTGTTGTGGGTGCGCCAGCGCTCCTGCCGGTCCGGATGACTGCCGTTCCACGCGCCGGAGATGTAGTGGGTGTTGATGAACGCCAGCTTCGCTCCGGTCGTCTTGTGCTTCAGGACGACCCAGTTCACGAAGCGTGACGGCGTCTCGCCTGCCGTGCCGCCGTGCGTCATCCGAGAGCCGTCACCCGTCTTCTCGAACTTGTTCTTGCGCCAGGAGATGGCGATGGAGTTCCGCGCGGCCAGCCGCTCCGCGCCCGGCCGGAAGTGGTTGTAGTACTCGAGCGTCTCGAGCTTGTTGTGCGCTACCGCGTTCTCCACCTCCTGCCAGCCGATGATGTCCGCCAGCGGCTTGAACGTCGCCTGCCCGCGCAGGGTGTTGTGGGTCGCGACGGTGACGGTCGTGGCCGCGAGCGCCTCCGTCTCGGACACGGTGTCGGGGAGAATCCCCAGGGTGACCAACAGGCTGAGAACCGCCGACGACAAGAGCTTGAGCATGCGTCCCTCGAATCGGGCGCCGGGGGAGTCCCGACGAACCGATGGAAACTAGCAAGATATGTAATTCAAGAAAATATCATGACGTCGCGCCAAGGAGGGCGTCAGTCCCGCTCCATCAACGCGCGCAGCACGCGCTCTGCCGTGGCGGGGAGCTGTCGGACCTGCGCCCCGGTGGCATGCCGGATGGCGTTGCAGATGGCGGGGGCCACGCCCACCAGGCCCACCTCGCCAACGCCTTTGGCGCCGAACGGGCCTGGACCGAAGGGTTGCTCCAGCAGCACGGCGTGGAGGGCCACGGGCACGTCCAGCACGCCGGGGACCTTGTAGTCCCCCATGGTGGGATTGACGAGCTGGCCCTCGTTCCACACCAGCTCCTCGGTCAACGCGTAGCCCAGGCCCTGGACGAAGCCTCCCTGGACCTGTCCCTCCGTCGCCGCGGGGTTGATGACCCGGCCCACGTCGTGGACGCTCCACGCCTCCAGCACCTCGACGTGGCCTGTCAGTTCGTCCACCTCGACCTCGGCCACCTGCGCCGCGAACACGAAGAAGCCGTTGCCCATGAAGGGCAGCCCTTCGACCTGCGTGCGGTTCGTGTCGAGCTGCCACGCGGGATACAGGTAGCGGGCGGACGCGATGATGGGCCCGCCTTCGACGTAGAGCGCACGTCCGGCGATGGCGGCGAAGGAGACCGACGTCCCGGGTTCGTCCCGGACGCCGACGAAGCCGCCGGGCCTCAGCTCCAAGCGCCGCACCGGACGCTGGAGCAGCGCGCTGGCGTGGGCGAAGAGCTGCACACGCACCTGTTCGCAGGCCTGGGTGATGACGCGGCCCACGGTGAAGGTCGTCCGCGTGCCTCCGCTGCACCAGTCATACGGAGACGTATCCGTGTCCGGGCGGCTGAAGTTGAGCTGCTCCATGGACAGCCCCAGCGCGCCCGCCGCGACCTGCGTGAGGGCCACGTCGGAGCCCTGGCCCGTGTCCACCGCACCGGTGTTCACGGTGACGGTGCCGTCCTCGTTGAGCCGAACGGTGGCGCTCGAGCCCAGCAGGCCAGACACGTGGCTCACCGCCGCCACGCCGATGCCCCGCTGCTTTCCAGGGGCCGTGGGTGTCCGCTCCCGCCGTCGGGCCCAATCCGAGACGTCCCGGGCCCGCTCCAGGCAGGCCCGCAGCGTCCCGCTCTCCACCGGCGCGCCGCCCAGCCACTTCTCGCCCGTCTCCAGCGCGTTGCGGAGCCGCAGCTCGATGGGGTCCATCCCCAAGGCCTCGGCGAGCCGGTCCACCTGCACCTCACTGGCGAAGTGGATCTGCGGATTGCCGAAGCCGCGGAACGCTCCGGCGCGGAGCTTGTTGGTGTAGACGCACCAGCACTGCACGTCGACATGGGGAATCCGGTACGGCCCGCGCGCGAAGTAGCTGCCGATGTTCGCCACGAAGGGGCCGTCATCCGCGTAGGCCCCGGTGTCGAAGTGGATCCGCACCTGCCGGGCGAGGATGCGGCCGTCCCGCGTCGCCCCCGTGCGCATGAAGATGCGGGCACCATGGCGCGAGCGCATCATCTTCATGTCGTCCGTGCGCGAGAAGGTCAGCCGGACCGGCGCGCCAGCCGCCATCGCCAGCGCCGCGGTGATGGGCTGGTTGGTGGATTCCACCTTGCCGCCGAACGCTCCGCCCACGCGCGGCACCAGCACGCGCACGCGGGACATGGGCACGCCCAGCGCCTCCGCGGTGACGGCCTGGACCCGGAACCCGGACTGGGTGGACGTGTGGAGGGTGATTTTCCCACTGTCGGGGTCCACCTCCGCGAGCGTCGAGCACGGCTCCAGGTAGATGTGCTGCTGCGCGGGCGTCTCGTACACGTCCTCGACGACGACGTGACACCGCGCCCACACCGAGTCCGGCGTGCCCTCGACCAGCCGGATGTACGACGCGGCGTTGGGGTGTCCGGGGCCTCGCGGCGCATGCAGCACGGGCGCGTCCGGGCGCAGCGCTTCCTCCGCGTCGAACACGGCGGGGAGGACCTCGTACTGGATGTCGATGAGCCCGAGCGCCCTGCGCGCCGTCGGGAGGTCGACCGCGGCGACGGCGGCCACGGGCTCGCCTGCGTAGCGCACCTTGCCTCGCGCGAGCACCGGCTGGTCCTTGATGGCGGGCCCGATGTCGTGAGCAGGCAGGTCCTCCGCCGTGAGCACGGCGCGCACGCCCGGCAATGCCCGCGCGCGCGAGGTGTCATAGGATAGGATGCGCGCGTGGGGATGCGGGCTGCCCAGCAGGGCGCCATGCAACATGCCGGGGACGCACAGGTCCTCCGTGTAGACAGCGCGCCCCGTCACCTTCTCGCGTGCATCCGGCTTCGGTACGGATTGTCCCAGGACTTCGCCCACGGGGCGCGGCGCTGGCTCCGGCCTGACGTCGTCGCTCACGGCCGACCTCCCACCGAGGCAATCGCCTCCACGACGCGCGTATAGCCGGAGCACCGGCAGACGTTGCTGCCGAGCGCCTGCCGGACCTCGTCCACGGACGGGGACGGGTTCTGCTCCAGCAGCACCTTCGCGGCCAGGACGATGCCAGACATGCAGAAGCCGCACTGCACCGCGCCATGCCGGACCAGCGCCTGCTGGACGGGGTGGAGCTCCGGGCCATTCCTGACACCCTCGATGGTGGTGATGGCACGGCCGGGCAGCGTCACCGCCAGCGACAGGCAGGAGAGCACGGGCAGGCCTTCCACCAGCACGGTGCAGGCACCACAGCTCCCCTCGTCACATCCGCGCCGGGTTCCCGTGGCGCGGACGTCCTCGCGCAGCACGTCCAGCAAGGTCCGTTCTGGGGAGAGGGTGAGCGCGTGCTCCGCGCCGTTGATGGTGAGTGAGATGGAGACCGTTTCAGACATGGGCGCGCTCCCGGGCCTGCGAGAGGGCGCGGCCGAGCAGACGCGGAATCAACATGCGCCGGTACTCCGCCGAGCCGCGAACATCGTCGATGGGCGCCGCGGCCTGGGCGAGCAGGCCTCCCGCCTCGGCCACGTCCTCCGCCTCCAGCCGCGTCCCGATGAGCCGCTGGTCCGCTGCGTCAAGGTGGAGCGGCACGGGCGCGCAGGAGCCCACGACCACGCGCACCTGCTGGCACGTGTCGCCCTCCATGTCGAGCACCAGCGAAACAGACACCGTGGGGTAGTCGGCGGCCACGCGGCTGAAGCGCAGGTGGTGCCCCACGGCTCCGGTCGCGCCTCGTGGGAGGAAGACGCGGGTGACGAACTCACCCCGTTGCAGGGAGGTGCGGTGGCTGTCCACGAACAGTGATTCAACGGGAACGGCTCGCCGGCCATGGGCGCCCGCGACCTCCGCGAGCGCCGAGGCCGCGACCAGCGCCACGGGCAGCTCCGTCCGTGGGTCTGCCAGCCCGATGGAGCCGCCCAGGGTGGCCATGTTGCGGATGGCCGGATGCGCGAGCTGCCGCGCCGCGCCGCGCACGACCTCCATGGCCCCGCCCAGCCGCGTGTCGGCCGCGACCGTTCGGTGGGTGCACATGGCGCCCAGCCAGATGCCGTCCGAGGCTTCGGTGATGGTGAACAGCTCTGGGATGCGGTGGAGGCTGACCAGCATTCCGGGGGCGATGCGACCCGCGTTCATCATCGCCACCAGCGAGGCCCCGCCCGCGAGGCATCGGGCATCCTCATGCGCGTTGAGGGCCAACAGCGCGGCCTCGACGGACTCTGGCTCCGCGTATCTCATTGCGTCACCCCCAGGTCGCTTCACCGGGAGTCTAGCAAGAAACGCAGACGCCCGTCCGGGGAAGCGCGTCAGCTCGCTCGCAGGAAGTCACCCAGGCGCCCCGCAAGCCATTGCCGGAAGGCGTCCGTCGTTGGCGGACAATGGTGACAGTCCTTGATGAGCTCTTGGTAGGCGAGCGTGGGAAAAAGCACCCGCGCGCGGGTGAGCAGCTTCTCTCCGGGGAAGCTCACATCCCCATCCCCGGCCATGACGAGCGTGGGGGCCTTCAGCCTCACCAGTTCCTCCGGCTTCGCGAGCGCGGGCACCCGCATGTCCATGTTGCACGCGCGGACGGCGTCGCCGAGGAACGGCGCCCAGTCGTCATTCGTGGTCGTGAGCAGGTGTCGGACAAACGCCTTCAGGCGCCGCTCTGATGGGGACATCCGATAGAGCATCATCGGGAGGGCCACCTTGGTGAGCCCGTCCCAGTGAGAGCCATTCACCACACCCGCGGGGAAGAGCAGGGCGAGCCTGTCGATGCGCTCGGGCGCGATGGCCGCGAGCCGGATGGACACGAAGCCGCCCCAGCTCACACCCACCACATGGGGGCGCTGGAGCGCCAGCCCATCCAGGACGTCTCGGAGCCACTCGCCATAGTCATTGTTCGCGACCGAGGGCCGCACATCCGCGCTCTTCACCGACTGGCCGACGACGTCCACCGCGTGAAGCCGGAATCGCTCCAGCAGGGGTGCCAGCTCGTGGAGCACATGCGCGGAGCTCGCGAGCGCGCCGTGGAGGACGACCACGTTGGGCGCGGCTTCTGGACCGCCCACCAGCACATGCGTGTCACCGACGCGGGTCTGCACCGTCCGGCTCTCCGTGGGCACCCGCAGACGGCCGCGGAAATGGTCGTGCCACCGGGAGAGCACGGCCTTCGCCTGCTCACCCTTGAATGCCGATTTCATCGGGCCAGCATCGCATGTCCCGCCTTGGAACCGGTGAAGCACCGTGGGCCGCACGACGGGATGCCGCGTCTGCACCTCACGGATTGACAGCAGGTTTCGTTGTCCGCTGTGCATGGACCTGCGCAGGTGCAAACCCGTGCTCGCGCCTTCACGGATGCCGTCGAAGGTAGGGCACTGCGAAGCGGCGGTTGCACCCGCGTAGCGGACGCGCCACGACGCCACTGTCAGGAACGGACCCGCCCAGGCTCCCGTCCTCAGAGGGAAGGGGGCTGCGCACTGCTCTTGCAGTGAGAGCGCGGCTCACCGGTGAAGGAGGTTCCCATGCGATGGATGCGCACGTTGACGTTGGGTGTGCTGGCGATGTCGGGCGGCTGTACCGAGAGCAAGGTGGAGGAGGACCTGGACATCGTCCTGAGTGGGCGGCTCGTTGACGAGGCTGGCGCGCCGCTCTCGGACACGCAGTTGAAGCTCTACCGCAGCGCGAACTCCTCGTGCTCGTTCGCTGCCTTCTCGGCGAGCTGGAGGTCGGTGAAGACCCGCGCCGATGGCACCTTCGAGCTCGACCTGCTGGGGGCGGATACCCGCAACGGGAGCATCGCGCGTTGCTTCGTGGCCCGCTCGCCCGAGCAGTCCCAGGGAAGGAGCGTTTCGGCCTTCTTCCTCATCCAGCAGTCGGAGGTCGCGCTGCCCGTCTTCCAGGAGTGGACCGGCACGCTGACGGCCACCGCGGAGGCGCAGGGGGTGAGCGTGGGCTTCAGTCCGCTGGCCGCCACCCACGGTGCCGGGGCCGATGAACACGTGCTGTACCTCCGCCCGTCGGGCGCCAGGGAGGCCTGGCAGGTGCTCAAGGTCGCCTCGCCCGTTCTCTTGAGTGACTACGTCCTCGAGGACGCGGAGGGGCTCAAGGCCTCCATCACGACCGCGCGCGAGGCGAATGCGGGGGGCGTGACAGTCGGCATCACCTATTCCAGCGATGACGTTGTCCTGCCGCGCCGCGCCCTCGTCCCGGCAAGCCGTGGCGCCGCGTGCACCTACCTGAACGCCGAGACGCCCTGTCCCATCACCAACGGCGACCTCGGTGAGCTGGTGCTCTTCCAGGAGGGGGTCCGGGAGGTCACCGTGCAGCTCTCGCGGTCCGTGGTTCCGCGCAAAGCCGTGCTGCGCAACTTCGGGGTGTCGGGCACCATGAGCGAGTTGGTGCTGGAGGGAAGCACCGACGGCGTCGAGTGGGTGCCCCTGGCCAACCTGCTCGACGGCGCCGAGGTGCGGCCCTTCATGGATGTGGACCTCACGGGCACGACACCCGTGTCGCAGGTCCGTGTGCGGGCAACTCCGCAAGAGACGACGGGCGCGTTGCGTTCGCTGGGGCAGCTCTCGCTCTTCGAGTAGCGACACGCCCGCGGCCAGGGGTCTGCGGTTCTCGGTGAGGGAAATCGGGGCGCGGCTCCGTTCAGGGGTGTGACGGCGAACGAACGCCGTCCTTCCTCACGGAGTTCCCGCTATGACGTCTCCTCGTTCATTCCGAGCGCTGGCCTGCACTGGTGCCCTCTGCCTCCTGGGGGCATTCCCCGTGTGGGCAGCGCCCACCGAGTCGTCCGGACCGCGCGAGATTGCCCGCATCGGGAATGCTGACAGCCAGGTGCTCTGGTTCGAGGGCGACAGGGGCGAGGTCAACGTGGCCGTCATCGCCCAGTATCCGCAGCGTCCACTCGTGGCCCCTCGCTTCTTCCAGACACACTCGGCGGCGGAGGTGTTCCTGGCCGTGGCGCCCGAGGGGCAGGCGCTGCCCTCGGCCCTGGCGGCCCGCGCGCTCGCCGCGATGGATGCGGGTGAGCGAGCGCAGCTCCGGTGGCAGAACGAGGCCGAGCTCTCCGCCTTCCCAACCACCTTCCCCGATGAGCCTCGCTCGCTCGCCGGAGGCTGCTCTGCCTCGAACAGCGCCTGGGCTGCCTCCGTCTATGGGGACGCCACCTGCGGGGACCCCAGCCAGGAGGTCATCCACACGGCCTTCACGAGCGACTACTACTGCAACTCCCCGGACTGTGACTTCCCGCTCGGAAGTCAGGACGGCGACGAGTGCTCCCCTGCTTTGCTCCCCTGCGACAGGGTTCGGGGCACCGCGACGCGCGTCCGTCTGCGCGCCACCAACTGGAGCTCGAACGTGTCGTTCAATCATCCAGGGCACTCCATGCACTTCGCCGTGCTGAACTGCGCGGGCAATGGGCCGGTGACCTTCAACTTCAACCGGGGCGCAACGGCCGACAGCGTGCAGCTCACCCCTGGACAGATGTGGAACGTCAAGCTCGGAGCGACGGTCGCTCCGGCCGCCGCCGCCAAGCGCGTCACCATGGGCCGGTGGACCGAGGGCCTGCCCGCGAGCGGCGACTCGTACGTCTCCAACGCCATGTCAGTGACCGGCATTTCGGGCACGACGGACGACGTGATTGCCTGCGGAGACATCATCACCCGCTACACCATGTCGGACCTGACCGTCCCCGCCTGCCACAACTACGCGGACCTCGCGCTCTGCAACGGCACGAACTGCAACAACGCCTGCTATCACACCTGGTAGAGAGAGAGCTGCGCCGCCCCCGCTTCCGGACGCGACCTGCTCGGAGGCGGGCAAGAGCCACATCCAGATGGTGGGCACCTTCAGCGGCGATATCTCAAGCTCCCACGGCCCCCACGCCCTGTCCTCACCCGGCTGGGCGTGGCTCTTGGGCGCTGGACCCGCTCCGGTCCCGATGTCACTCATGCAAGGCGAGGACCGGCCGGGCCGCTTTCCCCGGAGTCCCCCGCTCGCGGGCGGACCTTGCCTCCACGCCGCAACCATCTCTCGCCTTGATGAGGGAATCAGAGCGTCAGGCCGCTTGAGTCATGGCCCCCACGCTCGTGGGAGGCTTTTCTCGCGAGGTCCACGATGCCGTCCGTGTTGCGTCCGTCCCTGGTGCTGCTCTCCTCCTGCGTCCTGTTGCTGTCCACGCTCTCCGCCTGCGATGACGCTGACTCCACTCCTGATGCAGGCCCCTGGCTTCCCGAGGACTCGGGGACGACCGACTCCGGCACTCCCGATGCGGGCGCGGAGGCGCCGTGGGATGGCGGCTACACCGTGCTGGAGGAACACGGTGACTGGATTGACCGGGGCCGCTTCTCGCCATGCGAGTTCAATCAGCAAGGAGACCCCACCACCCTCCGGTGTGATGACCTGTCGCGCTACGACCTCTCAGAGTGCTCACCGGAGGCGCTCGCCCAGGTGGCGCCGCACGGCGTCTACCTGGTGGACATGCGAGGTGAGCGCCTGCTGGCTGACGGAGGGACCCAGATTGTCCCCGACTTCACCAGCTACCAGCTCTTCTCCGACGGAGGGACGGACACGCTCAACGGCCAGCCGCTGCTGACGCGGAGCACGGACGGCGGGAGCTTCTTCGTCGTCGGCAGCCGCACCAGTCCGTTCAACGGGGCCGTCACTGTCACCGCGCTCGCCGGCTGCCAGGTGCCCTCACCCGGCATCATCACGGGCTGCTACGCCCGTTGCACCAACGGAAGATTCAGCCGGGCCGGCACCTTTGAAGCCCAGCGCATGCCCTCGCAGCGAGGCGAGGGTGAGTCCTCCGGCGGGCTGCGCCTCATCTCCGAGTCCCTCGTCGCACTGGGGGATGCCGTGGACGTCTATGTCACGAAGAACCACGCCTACGTCGTCTCCATCAATGACTTCGCTGGCACCAAGAACGGCGGGCTCACCGTCTTCGACGTGAGTGACAGGGCGCACCCCCTCTTCAAGGCCTCCATCAGCCTGCCGGGGGACTCGAGCTGGAACGGGGTGTGGGCCAAGGAAGATGCCCTCTACATCGCCGGCAACAGCGCGGGCGTCGTCGTCTATGACATCTCCAACCCCTCACAGCCGGAGTACGTGCGCCACCTGCCCGCGGGGCAGTATGGGGCGCACACCGTGCTGGTGGATGGAAACCGGCTCTATGCCATGTCGCCCGGCGAGGTGACCTTCGTGCATGACGTCACCTCGCCGCTGGAGCCCGTGCTGCGCCAGCGCATCACCGTGCCGTCCGAGTTCTCCGTGGGGGGCGCACACGACGCCTTCGCCTACGAGGGCCGGCTCTACGTCAGCAACGCCTTTGGTGGTTACTCCATCATGGACGTCAGCGACCTCGACAACGTGCGGCACCTGGGTCAGTACGTGCACGGCTTCAACGCCTACGCGCACCACAGCGCCGTGGGCACCTTCGCCGGGCGCACCATCGCCTTCGAGGGCACTGAATTCAACGGCGCCCACCTGCGCGTGTTGGACGTCACGGACCCGGCGAACATCGTCAAGATTGGCGAGTTCCGTCTCAGCCCCGTCACGTCCATCCACAACCTGATTCTGAAGGGCCACCTGCTCTACATCGCCTGGTACCACGAGGGCGTGCGCGTGCTGGATGTGTCCAACCCCACGCAGCCGCGCCAGGTGGCGCACTACAACACCTTCCGAGAGAGCGACCCCGGCCGCACGGACAACCTTTTCGAGGGCACCTTCGGCATCCGAGTGCCCGGCGACGGGTACGTGTACGCCGCCGACTCCGTGCGCGGCCTGCTCATCCTCAACGAACTCTGAGCGGCGGTGCCGCACGCCGAGCGGGGAAACAGCAGGAGGGGGAGGGCGAGGCGCCTCCTGCTGTTGCCCTGTCGCTGGAGCGGCTGCGTGGGGCTGCCGCGCCTCAGCGGCCCGCGGCCCTGGCGCGCTCGACCTGGCGCGCCCGGGCACAGCCTTCGTTGACGCCCAGGTCACACGCCTTCTTCAGGTCGGACAGCGCGGACTTGAGGTCTCGCAGGTGGTAGTGCGTCCCGCTGCGCTCCATGTAGGCCAGCCCGTGGTCGGGATTGCGTTCGAGGAAGGCATCCCAGAGCGGGAGGATTTCCTTGAAGCGCCGCTCGCGCGCCAGGGCGTAGTCCCGCTGCTGCACGGTGCGGAAGTCCTCCGCCCCCTCGCCTTGCTGCGCGTCGGCCTGTGCCGCCGCCTGCTGGGGGGACTTGACGACCCACGCGCGCCGCCGCGCCACCTCGGGGTTGCCTGGCGCGAGCTCTCCAGCCAGCTCCAGCAGGCCCAGCGCTTCCTCGCGCCGTCCGGCCTTGTGCGCCTCCCAGCCGTCGTAGATGACCCCCTTCACCACGTGGTCCCGCAGGGCGCGTCCTTCCGAGTCCGTCGCGTCCAACCGCAGGGCGTGCAGGAGGTCCTTGCCCGCGGGTTCCCACTTCCGGCTGTTGGAGAGAATCCGAGCACGTTCGAAATAGACGGACGCGCGAGCGGGGCGCAGGGCCACGGCCCGGTTCACCTCCTCCAGCGCGGCGTCCAGCGCCTTGGTGCGGCGCAGTTGCTTCGCCCGAGCCAGCCTGAACTCCCAGTAGTCGCCGGCTGACAGCGCCTGGGTGAGCAGGACCAGTCCCTGGCCGTGCTCGCCCTGGACGGCCAGGTCGTGTGCGCGGTCAAAATCGGCGAAGCCACGCAGGAAGCCCAGCTCCGGGTGAGCGAGGCGCTGTGCCTCGGCGAAGGCGTCCATCTTCTCGTAGGTACCGCCCCAGCGGGGGGCGAGTCCGTGAAGATAGACTGCGCGGACGTCCACACACATGGGGCACTGCTCCATGGCGCGGGTGAAGGCTTGCTCGCGCGTCTCGTCGTCGCCGAGCGCGTCCGCCACGTAGATGAGCGGCCGCGCGGCTGCGACCGCCTTCGGCTGGAGCGACCACGCTCGGAGGAGACCGGGCACCGCCCGCTCGAAGGCCTCATGCATCCCGGCGAACTCCTCCTTCGCCGTCGCCGCCGCGAGCTTCCCGCCTCGGCGCAGGTAGCCCACCGACACCCAGTGGGTCCCCCTCGCGAGGTAGGGCGCGAAGGAGCGCGGCGACGCTTTCACCCAGGCGTCGAGGAGCTCCGTCGACTCGGAGGAGCCGTTGCCGAGCGCCAGGATGCCGTCCGTCATCCAGTGCTCGTCCCGAGGGTCCGACTCCATGCCCCACTGGAGCTGTTCGACCGCCAGCGTCAGCTCCTCGAACTGACGCCGGAGCAGGAGCGAGCGCAGCGCCACCCCGTCCACATGCCCTTGGGGGACTTTGCCCGCTTCGCGCCCGGCTGGCGTCACGATGGGGAGCCCTTTCGGCGCGGGGCCGGGGGCAGGTGTCAGGACGGGCTCCTGGCGCGCCGCGATGCGCGCTTCGACTTCGGCGCTCCGCTGGGGCCGTGAAGCAGTCACGGCGAGCCCGGCGCCCAGGCCCACCAAGAGGACTCCCGCGCCGAGCGCGGTACGAAGAGATGGCATTGAACCTGGCATCCTACTCAAGACAGGCCGCCGCGTGCCTTCCCGGCCGTCTTCTGGACAGGGGCCGTGGACCGGGGCAGATGTGTGCATACCGATGGCCTCCCGTCCGCCCTCCGCCCGTGGCTCCTCCCCCCGGACGCAGAAGACGAAGCAGCTCCCCGCCGGCGCCCGGCGCGCCGTGGGGAAGGCCTCCAGTCCGGGCTGGGGCCGCTGGCTGTTCGTCGGGTGGCTGCTGTTCGTCGTCTGGCTCAGCGTGGAGTACGCGCGGCTGCCCGACATCCGCGCGCTGCGGACGCAGAACCCGCGCACCACCGCGCTCATCACGCAGCGGGCCGAGGAGGCGCTGGCGGCGGGGAAGGAGCCCCGTGTGCGCCAGGCCTGGGTGCCCCTGGGGGCGGTGGCGCCGCACGCGGTGGACGCCGTGCTGAGCTCCGAGGACGCGCGCTTCTACAAGCACGAGGGTGTGGATTGGATAGAGGTGGAGAACGCCCTTGAGCAGTCCGTGCGAAAGGCGCGCCTGGGTCGCGGCGCGTCCACGCTCACCCAGCAACTGGCCAAGAACCTCTACCTCTCCACGGACCGCAGCCTGCTGCGCAAGGCCAAGGAGTTGCTGCTCGCCCGCCAGTTGGAGACCCATCTGTCCAAGCAGCACATCCTCACGTTGTATGTGAATGTGGTCGAGTGGGGAGAGGGCGTGTATGGCATCGAGGCGGCGGCGCGCGAGCACTTCGGCACCTCGGCGCGGGCGCTCACCGTGGCACAGGGCGCGATGCTCGCGGCCATGCTGCCCGCCCCACGGCGCTGGTTGCCCGCCCAGAAGCCCGAGACCCTCCGTATCCGGGCTGGCGCCATCATCGGGAGGCTGGAGCGCGAGGGCCGCATCACCGCGACGCAAGCGCGCGAGGCCCAGGCCGAGCTCTCGCGCTTCTTCGGCGAGACGTCCGTGCCCGGCTCCGTGGTGGAGGCCATCTCCCGACTGTCCTCGGAGAGCTGAGCCGCGGGCCCCCTGGCTCTGATAGAGGGGCGAGGCTGTCAAACCTCTCCCTGGAGTCTTCGCATGTCCCGGATTTCTCGTCACGCGCTGGTGCTCGCCCTGCTGCTGACTTCCACCTCCGCCCTCGCGGGAGCGCAGTGGGTGCAGGCGCGGACGGTGCTCAATACGTGTGGCTACTTCAGCACCTCGCAGGCGGAAGTCACCCTCACGTACCGCAATGATGACCTGCCCTGGGGAACCCGCGTGTTCCTCATCTACGGTTGGGGCGGAACGTCTGGTGGCCCCAGCACGCTCGATTGGGCTCCGGCGCCGCAGACGGTCGAAGTCCCGGCCGTGGCGCCGTACCACTGGGGCACGAAGGTGACGGGCGTCATCCGGGCGCGGTCGTCCACGCAGTACACGAGCATCAATTTTGTCTGGAAGGTGGTCCTCCCGGATGGCCATGAGTTCTACGAGAAGGGCAATGACTCCACCTACGGCTACTACGCCGCGGACTTCTCGCAGGTGCCAATGCCTTGCACGAACACCTCCGGGAGCTTCATCGGGAGCCCGACGCCGCTGACCATCACCACGGTCGTCAAGGACTGACGACTGCGCCTGGCGCCGCGGGCAGGAGCGCCTCCCTGCCCGCGGCCGTCTCTCAGCGCCGCGGGTCGCGCACCCCTGACGTCAGGGCTACCTCGGCGTGTTGATGACCGTCAGCCGGTGGGGCTCCGGCGTCGCCCAGTTCTGGGGGGTGTTTCCAGACAGCGCAATCCCGTCGAGGACCACGTTGCTGTCGAAGAAGTAGAGCGCTCCGCCCTCCGGTGCCCTGTTGTCGCGGAACTCTCCGCCGCGGAACGTCCATTGGTTGCTGGCCGGGAGGTGCGCGGTGTTGACCGCCCCGCCCACGCCGCCGAACTGGGTTCGCGGACCGGTGCACTCGTTTCCGTGGAAGATGTTCCCGGTGGCGACCCCTGAGCTGGTCGGCGCAATCAGCATCAGCGCGCCGCCGAACGCGGGCGCCTTGTTGAAGCGGAACTCGTTGTGGTTCAGATTCACGTTCGCGCGTGAGCCAATCCAGAGCGCGCCACCGGCGTTCTCGGAATAAGAGCCCTCCGCGCCCGCGCCGTTCTCGCCGTCGACCTTGTTGCCGTACTCCAAGATGCAGTGTTCGAGGGAGTCCTCCCCGGCGTCCGACGTCGCCGCCAGCCGCAGTCCGGCCCAGCCCTGGGTGGGGTTGCTGGCGGTGAAGACAATGGGGCTGTCCGACGTGCCCCGCGCGGTGATGCGCCCATGCACGGCGAGCTTGTGGTGTCCCATGAAAATGAGCTGGACGCCGGGTTCGATGGTGAGCCGGCTCCCCGCGGGCACCGTCAGGTCACCGGTCACCTGATACGGCGAGCCCGCGCGCGTCAGGGTGCGCGTCGTGAGGCTTCCGGAGAGGTCCGTTCCACCGGACGTGCTCACGGCGACCGTGGTGCTCGCGGTGGTGCTGCCGCGCTCGTTGGTCGCCGTGAGTGTGTACGTCGTCGTCGCTGTCGGGCGGACCTGCACCGAGCGTCCGCTCACCTCACCGACACCGTAATCGATGGAGAGGTCCTGCGCGCCGGTGACTTCCCAGGACAGCTCGGCGGACACGCCCGGAGCGATGGTCGCGGGGGCTGCTTCGAAGCGCAGGATGTTGGGGCGGTCCGGGACTGGATCCGGCGAGCTGCAGGCGGTGGCGACCGCGACAAGGGACGAGACGGTCAGGACGAGACGACGCGAGTGGAGCATGCGCCCGTTCTACCTCAACCGGGGAGGCCCGTTGCGATTCCCCAGGAGCCGCGCTGCCATGTCGACAGCGATTGGGTTGCTTGGATGGATGAATCAACATCCCAGCGCCAGCGGATTCTCCTGGCGTGACTACATCCACGCCGCGTCACACTGGGGACATATCGTGGCGCGCTCATACGCCGCTCGTGGGCCCTCGAAGCCGCAGGTGTAGCAGGTCCGAAAAGGGTTCAGGGCCCGCGGTGCCCTGGCCGGCGTGGGCTCCGTGCCCCAACTGGGCGCCGCGCTGGCGGTGGGGAGGGCCATCCCCGGTTCCCAGACGAGCTCGCATTGCAGGTCGGACAGGGGCTCCACGGGGCCGTCAACCACGGCCGCGATGAAGGCTGTCGGAAGCGTGGCCGCGGCGTGGCGCTTCACGGCCATGCTGCCCGGTGAAGCCTGGGGTCCTATCGCCACGTAGGTGCTGAGACTCAGGCCTCCAGACAGCATGCTGTTGAGCAGTGATTCACCGAGGTCGACTCCCATGGAGACCTCGCCCGACACCGCCTTCATGTCGCTCTCCTTCGGAATCTCCAGGGTGTCGAAGAGCTTCCACGCGGGCCGCACGCGCCCGGCATCGGGGTGGAGATTCGACTCCACCTGGACGTGGACCTCATCGAGCTCCGGGGGCAGCTCGAGCGGGAGCCGCCACCGCACCACGCGGCCTCCCGCGAGCGGTGGCAGCGGGAACTGGCCCAGCAGCCGCTGCGCGGGGCCCTGCTTCTGCCGGCCCATCACCCGCACGGTTGACGGGGTGGCGGCGAGGGGCTCGAAGGCGGCCTGGAGCCACACGACGGCGGTGGCCTGCCCGAGCGGATCGCGGATCACCGGCTCCACGTGCAGGTGGACGGAACCGAACTCTCGGGGTGTGCGTCCGACGTGGTCCAGGACATCCGCGTAGAAGTCATCCATGCCGCGCATCCTCGCTTCGTGTCCGCGGTCCTGATGATAGCTGTTCGGCCCCTGGTGTCTGCCGTCACCAGGGGCCGTGCCTCGCTCGCGAGGCGCCTCCTTCCAACTCCTTGAAACCACAGGGGTGCATTGGCCACATCGTTCGACATGGGCATGGCATGTCGGCTGCAGTGGGTCAGGTCATCGCAGCACGGACCCCTTCACTGACTCTCCGAGGAGC
>NZ_JAAIYB010000010.1 GCF_010894475.1 Myxococcus vastator | reverse complement strand
CCCCACGCCCATGCCCCTCAGGTGGTGTGCCAACTGGTTCGCGCGTCGGTTCAGCTCCGCGTACGTCAGTCGCTGGTCCTCGTACTCCACCGCCACCGCGTCTGGCGTCCGCTGGACCTGCTCCTCGAAGAGCGCACTCAGGCTCGCATCGCGCGGATACGTAGAAGCCGTCCCGCTCCACTCCTTCACCAACCGCTGCCGCTCTTCACTGCCCATCAAAGGCAAATCAACCAGCCGCTTCTCCGGCCCTGCGATGGCCGTCTCCAGCAGGGTCCGCAGATGCTGGAGCAGCCGGCGCACCGTCTCTGCTTCGAACAGATCGGTGTTGTAGTTCGCCGCCACCACCACGCCGTCCGGCACCTCCTCCACCACCAGGGACAGGTCGAACTTCGACGTCCGCCCCTCCGAGTCCACGCCGGAAAGCGTGAGGCCTTCTCCGAGCGCCACCTCCGTCACAGGCGTGTTCTGCAGCGTCAGCGTCACCTGGAACAGCGGACTCCGGCTCAGGTCCCGCTCGGGCTGGAGCTCCTCCACCAGCTTCTCGAACGGCACGTCCTGGTGCGCATACGCGCCCAGCGTCACCTCCCGCACCTGAGCGAGCAGCTCCCGGAAGTTCGACGCCGGAGCCACCTTCGTCCGCAGCACCAGCATGTTCGCGAAGAAGCCGATCAGCCCCTCCGTCTCTCCCTGCGTGCGCCCCGCGATGGGAGCCCCCACGCACACGTCCTCCTGCCCTGCATACTTGGACAGCACCACCTGGAACGCCGCCAGCAACACCATGAACGGCGTCGCACCTTCACGCCGGCCGAGCGCCTCCATGTCGCGCCAGAGTGCCTTGGGCCACACCTCGTGCCGCAGAGCTCCGCCATACGTCTGGACGGCGGGCCTCGTCTTGTCGGTCGGCAGCTCCAGCGCCGCGGGCGCTCCTTCCAGACGTTGCTTCCAATACCCGAGCTGCGCCTCCAGCACCTCGCCCTTCAGCCACTCGCGCTGCCAGACCGCGTAGTCCGGGTACTGCACCGGCAGTTCCGGCAAGGAGGATGGACGGCCCTGGGAGAAGGCCTCATACAGCGCCGCGACTTCGCGCACGAGGACGCCCATGGACCAGCCGTCGGACACGATGTGGTGCATCATCAGCACCAGGACGTGCTCCCGCTCGCCGAGCCGAAGCAGCGTGGTCCGCAGCAACGGCCCCTGAGCCAGCTCGAACGGCCGAAGTGCCTCTGCTTCCGCTCGGCGCCGTGCCTCCTGCTCCGCTTCAGGCAGCCCGCTCAGGTCCTCGACGGTGAACGCCACCTGCCCCGCGGGCGCGATGACCTGCACGGGCGTCCCGCCGTCGGCGCGGAAGGTCGTCCGCAGGGATTCATGGCGGCGAACCAGCGCGTCGAAGCTGCGCTCCAGCGCGAGCACGTCGAGCAGCCCCGACAGCTTCACCACCGCCGGCACGTTGTAGAAGGCACTCCCCGGCGCGAGCTGCTCCAGGAACCACAAGCGCTGCTGCGCGAACGACAGCGGCAGGACGCTCGTCCGTCCCGCCCGCGGCTTCAACGGGGGCGCGGCGAAGCCCGCTCCGGCGCGCACCCAACGGTCCACCCGCTCGGCGAGCGCGGCCACCGTGGGTGCCTCGAAGAGGTCTCGCAGTGGCAGCTCGACACCGAAGGCGCCACGAATCCGGGAGATGGCCTGCGTCGCCAGCAGCGAGTGCCCTCCCAGTTCGAAGAAGCCACTGTGGACCCCAACACGGTCGAGCCCCAGCACCTCGGAGAACAGCCCCGCCACCAGCGTCTCCGTGGCCGTGCGCGGCGCGACGAAAGCCTCGGTGTCCACGGCCTGGAAGTCCGGCGCCGGCAGCGCCTTGCGGTCCACCTTGCCGTTGGGCGTCAGCGGCAGCGCCTCCAGGACGACCAACGCCTGCGGAACCATGTACTCGGGCAGCGTCTGACCCAGGAAGTCACGAAGCGCGTCGGTCTCCAGCGTGTGGCCCGGCTTCAGCACGGCGTAGCCCACCAGGCGCTTGCCCTCCGTCCCGCGCTCGTGAGCCACCACGACCGACTCACGCACCGCGGGGTGCCGCTCCAGCGCCGCTTCCACCTCGCCCAGCTCCACGCGGTAGCCGCGGACCTTGAGCTGGTCGTCCATGCGGCCCAGGAACTCCACCCGGCCATCCGCGAGCAGCCGAGCCCGGTCTCCCGTCCGGTACATCCGCGCCCCCGGCTCATCCGAGTACGCATCCGGCACGAACCGCTCGGCGGTCAGGTCCGCCCGGCCCAGGTAGCCGCGGCCCACGGTCCTTCCGCTGATGCACAGCTCCCCCGGAACCCCCACGGGCACCGGGCGCAGGTACGCATCCAGCACGTAGACGCGCGCGTTCGGAATGGGCCGCCCCAGCGGCACCGACGCCGATACACGGCCCCGCGGTCCACGCTCCACCAAGAGCGTGAGTACACCCACGGTCGTCTCGGAGGGCCCGTAGTGGTTGAACACCACCAGGTCCGGTGACAGTTCGTGCACCCGGTCCATCAGCGCCCAATCCGAGACGTCACCGCCCAGCACCAGACGCTGGCGTGGCAATACCCGCTCAGGCTTCCCAGAGGCCAGGAGCGCCTGCAAGTGCGCGGGGACGATCTTCAGGCAGTCCACGGCCTCGCGCTCGAAGAGCGAGGCCAGGGCGGCCGGGTCCGACGCGCACTCGCGAGACACGAGGTGCAGCGCGCCGCCTCGGCACAGCGTCGGGAAGACAGCGGTGTGTCCCAGGTCCGCCGCCAGCGTGGACACGGAGGCAAACGACGCGCCTCCCGGCAGGTCCAACCGGCGCGTGACGCCGTC
This sequence comes from Myxococcus vastator, assembly GCF_010894475.1. Taxonomy (GTDB): domain Bacteria; phylum Myxococcota; class Myxococcia; order Myxococcales; family Myxococcaceae; genus Myxococcus; species Myxococcus vastator. The sequence goes on along the minus strand of NZ_JAAIYB010000010.1, from coordinate 44,438 downwards.
TACGTAATGCACCAGTTGCCGGTGCTCGATGGCCACGCCCTTCGGCCGCCCCGTGGAGCCAGAGGTGAAGATGACGTAGGCAAGGTTCTCCGGCGCCGCCTCGGGCTCCGGGTTGCGCTCGCTCCGTTCCGACAGAGAAGACGCGTCCGCATCCAGGCGGACCACCCCGCCCGCGTCCCAGCGCAGCACCTCCGCCAGGGCCGCCTGCGTGACCAGCGCCCGGGCCCCCGCGTCCGCGAGCACGCTTCGGATGCGCTCGACCGGGAACGTGACGTCCAGCGGCACATAGGCCCCACCCGCCTTGAGAATGCCCCACAGGCCCACCAGGGCACTGGCCGAGCGGTCCAGGTACAAGCCCACGGGAACATCCGGACCGACGCCCAGCGAACGCAGGTGGTGCGCCAGTTGGTTGGCCCGCCGGTTCAGCGCGTCGTAGGTCAGCCGCGAGTCTTCCGCGACGACCGCGAGCGCTTCAGGCGTCTTCGCGGCCTGCGCCTCGAAGAGGGCCTGGATGGTGCCGGGAACGAAGCCGGTGCGGGTGTCGTTCCACTCCACGAGCAGCCGGCGCTGCTCCTCTGTGCCCAGCAGCGGCAGCTCGCCCAACCGAGCATCCGGCGTCTGGACCGCGGCCTCCAGCAACACGCGCAGGTGGCCCGTCAGCCGGTCCATCGTCTCGGGCTCGAAGAGGTCGCTGTTGTACACGGTGCTGACCGACAGCCCCTGCGGTGTCTCGGTCAGCTCCAAGGTGAGGTCGAACTTCGACGTGCGCGAGTCACCGTCCATTCCCGCCAGCGTCAGGCCCGGCAGGTGCAACTCCACGGTGGGCGTGTTCTGCAGGATGAACATCACCTGGAAGAGTGGGCTGCGGCTCAAGTCGCGCTCTGGCTTGAGCTCCTCCACCAGTCGCTCGAAGGGGATGTCCTGGTGCGCATACGCGCCGAGCGTCCGTTCGCGGACCTGCGCCAACAGCTCCCGGAACGTGGGGTTTCCGGAGAGTCGCGCACGAAGGACGAGCGTGTTGATGAAGAAGCCAATCAGCCCCTCCGTCTCGGCCCGGGTGCGGTTGGCGATGGGCGAGCCCACGCAGACGTCGTCCTGCCCCGAGTAGCGCGACAGCACCGTCTGGAACGCCGCGAGCAGCACCATGAATGGCGTGGCGCCTTCACGATGCGCGAGCACCTTGACCGACTCCCACAGGTCGCGCGGCCACTGCACATCCCGGCTGGCGCCACGGAACGTCTGCACCGCGGGACGCGGCTTGTCCGTGGGAAACTCCAGCGCCTGCGAGGCCCCCTGGAGCTGCGCCTTCCACCAGGCGAGCTGTGACGCCAGGACCTCTCCCTGGAGCCACTCGCGCTGCCACACCGCGTAGTCCGCGTACTGCAGCGGAAGCTCCGGCAGCGGCGACGGCAGGCCCTGCGAGCACGCCTCATACAACGCGGCGACCTCGCGGACGAGCACGCCCATGGACCAGCCGTCCGACACGATGTGGTGCATCACCAGCACCAGCACGTGCTCCTGCTCGGACAGCTTCAGCAATACCGTGCGCAGCAATGGTCCGCGCGTCAGGCTGAACGGAAGCGCTGCCTCTTCGGCGATCAGGCGCTGGGCTTCCAGGGTTCTTTCAGCCTCGGACAAGCCACTCAGGTCCACCGCGCGCAGCTGGACTTCCGACTCCGCTGCGATGATCTGAACCGGCGCGCCACCGCTGCTCTGGAAGGTCGTGCGCAGCGACTCGTGCCGGAGCACCAGCGCCTTGAAGGCTTGCTCCAGCGCGTCCACTCGCACCGTCCCCGTCAGCTTCACGGCGACAGGGATGTTGTAGGACGAGCTGCCCGGCTCCAACTGGTCGAGGAACCACAGGCGCTGCTGCGCGAATGACAGCGGCAACGGCCCGGTTCGCTCGACTCGCGTCGGCGGCGGCACATGCGGAACCTGTACGCTTTTCGCTGCCGTATCGAGCCGCTGGGCGAGCTTCTCTACCGTGGGCGCCTCAAAGACGTCCCGTAGAGGCAATTCGACGTGGAAGGCCTCGCGAACGCGCGAGACCAACTGCGTGGCCAGCAGTGAGTGTCCGCCCAGCTCGAAGAAGTCTCCGTCGAGCCCGACGCGTTCGACGTTCAACACCTCGGCGAAGATGGACGCCAGCTTCTGCTCGGACGCGGTGCGAGGCGCCTCGAAGTGCGCCGTCTTCGGACCTTGTGCATCCGGGGCGGGCAGCGCCTTGCGGTCCACCTTCCCGTTGGGCGTCAGCGGCAGCGACTCCAGCACCACATACACCGACGGCACCATGTACTCCGGCAGCCGCTGCTTCACGTGGCTTCGCAGTGCACCCGCGTCCAGTAGGGCGCCTTCCTGCGCCGTCACGTAGGCCACCAACCGCTTGCCTTCGCTTCCGTCCTCGCGGGCCACCACGACGGCTTCGTTGACGCCACTGTGCTGGGCCAGCGCCGCTTCCACTTCGCCCAGCTCGATGCGGTAGCCGCGCACCTTCACCTGCGTGTCCGCGCGGCCCAGGAACTCCAGCGTCCCGTTCCTCAACCACCGCACCACGTCGCCCGTGCGGTCCAGCCGCGCTCCCTCACCGTATGGGCTCGGTACGAAGCGCTCCGCCGTCAACTCCGGACGCCCTACGTACCCCACCGCGAGGCCGTCTCCGCCCACGTACAGCTCACCGGGCACGCCTACCGGCACTGGACGCATTGCCCCGTCCAGCACGTAGGCCACCGTGTTCTTCACTGGACGGCCGATGGACACCGAAGCGCCCACTTCTTCCGGACGCTCCATCCGGTACGTGCTGGAGAACGTCGTGTTCTCCGTCGGGCCGTACCCGTTGATGAGCACGCCGCCCGCCGCCAGCCGCTCCTTCACGCGGGACACCGGCAGCGCATCGCCACCCGCGAGTAGCTGGCGGACACTGGCCAGGGCCTTCGGCTGCCGCGCCTGCATCTGCTCGAAGAGCGCCGCCGTCAGCCACAACGACGTGATGCCCGTGCCTTCCAGCTTGCGGCCCAACTCCTCCAGCGACGGCGTCCCTGCCGGGTACACCACCAGCTTCGCGCCGTGCAGCAGCGCGCCCCACACCTCCAACGTCGACGCGTCGAAGGAGATGGGCGCCAGTTGCAGCCACACCTCCTCTGGCCCGAAGTGCGCGAAGTCCGTCCCCAGCACCAGACGCGACACCGCTCGGTGCGGCACCCCCACGCCCTTCGGCTTCCCCGTGCTTCCCGACGTGAACATCACATACGCCAGGTTTCCGCCCCCCACGTTGGCGACGGGCGTGCTCTCCGGCTGCAAGGCAATCTGCGTGTCCCACTCCGTGTCCACGCACACCACCCACTCACCACCCGCGGCCACTTCGTCCGCCAGCTTCTCCTGTGCAACCAGCAGCGCGACGCGTGCCTCCTGCTTCATCCACGCCAGTCGCTCCAACGGGTAGCTGGCATCGAGAGGCACGTACACGCCTCCCGCCTTCAGGATGCCCAGCACGCTCACCACCAACTCCAGCGAGCGCTCAACGCACAAGCCCACCCGCACCTCGGGCCCCACGCCCATGCCCCTCAGGTGGTGTGCCAACTGGTTGGCGCGTCGGTTCAGCTCCGCGTACGTCAGCCGCTGGTCCTCGTACTCCACCGCCACCGCGTCCGGCGTCCGCTGCGCCTGCTCCTCGAAGAGCGCACTCAGGCTCGCATCGCGCGGATACGTAGAAGCCGTCCCGCTCCACTCCTTCACCAACCGCTGCTGCTCCTCACTGCCCATCAGCGGCAACTCGGCCAGCCGCTTCTCCGGCTCGGCGACGGCGGCCTCCAACAGCACCTTCAAGTGTCCGAGCATCCGGTCCATTGTCCCGGCCTCGAACAGGTCGCTGTTGTAGTTCACCATCGCCACGACGCCGTCTGGCACCTCCTCCACCACCAGGGACAGGTCGAACTTCGACGTCTTCTCCTCCGCCGCCAGTCCCTTGAGGGTGATGCCTTTCAGTTGGACTTCGGCGGCGGGGGTGTTCTGAAGCGTCAGCGTCACCTGGAACAGCGGGCTGCGGCTCAGGTCGCGCTCGGGCTGGAGTTCCTCCACCAGCTTCTCGAATGACACGTCCTGGTGCGCATACGCGCCCAGCGTCACCTCGCGGACCTGCCCCAGCAGCGCGCGGAAGCTCAGCGAGGGCGACAGCTTCGAGCGCAGGACCAGCGTGTTGACGAAGAAGCCAATCAGCCCCTCCGTCTCCGAGTGCGAACGCCCCGCGATGGGAGCCCCCACGCTCACGTCGTCCTGGCCCGAGTAGCGCGACAGCACTGTCTGGAACGCGGCCAGCAACACCATGAAGGGCGTCGCGCCCTCGCGTCGGCCGAGCGACTCCACCTCACGCCACAGCGCTTTCGGCCACAGGACATGGAGGTTCGCGCCCCGGAACGTCTGCGCGGCGGGACGCGGTTTGTCCGTGGGCAGCTCCAAGGCCCGCGGCGCGCCAGCGAGCTGCTTCCGCCAGTACGCGAGCTGCGACTCCAACACCTGCCCCTTGAGCCAATCGCGCTGCCATATCGCGAAGTCCGCGTACTGCACGGACAGCTCGGGCAACCGCGCCGGACGCCCCTGGGACAAGGCCTCGTAGAGCGCGGCCACCTCCCGCACGAGGACGCCCATGGACCAGTAGTCCGACACGATGTGGTGCATCACGAGCACCAGCACGTGCTCCTGTTCGGACACCTTGAGCAGCGCCGTGCGCAGCAAGGGCCCCTGCTCCAGTTGGAACGGACGGCCCACCTCCGCCTCGGTCCGAGCCTTCGCCGCGGCCTCGCGTTCGCCCTCTGGCAACCCGGACAGGTCCACCACCTCCAGCGGCACCTGGGTCTCCGCGGAGATGACCTGCACCGGCGACCCACCTTCGGCGCGGAACGTGGTGCGCAGCGCCTCATGCCGGCGGACCAGCGCCTCGAAGCTTCGTGCCAGCGCACCGACGTCCAGCGCCCCCGCCACGCGCACGGGCGCCCAGAGGTTGTAGGACGTATTCGCCGGGTCGAGCTGCGCCAGGAACCACAGGCGCTGTTGCGCGAATGACAGCGGCGCCGTCCCGCCGCGCTCCATCCGCTTCAGCGGAGGCGCCGGAATTCCCGCGGTCGCCACCGCTCTGGAGATCCGCTCCGCGAGCGCCGCCACCGTGGCCGACTCGAAGACGTCGCGCAGCGGCAGGTCCACCCGGAAGGCTTCACGGACCCGCGCGACCAGTTGCATCGCCAGCAGCGAGTGTCCGCCCACCTCGAAGAAGTTGTCGTGCAGCCCCACCGACTCCAGGCGCAGCACCTCCGCCCAGAAGCCCGCGAGCATCTGCTCCACGGGCGTGCGAGGCGCGACGTGCGCCTCCCTTCGGGACTCCCTCACCGCCTCCGGCGCGGGGAGCGCCTTGCGGTCCACCTTCCCGTTCGGAAGCAGCGGGAGCCGCTCCAGCACCACCACCGCCTGCGGCACCATGAATCGCGGCAGGCGCGACTCCAGGCCCGCGCGCACCTCGCCGCCTTCCAGCATGCGCCCATCACGGGGCACCACGTAGGCCACCAGTCGCTTGTCGCCCGGTGCGTCCTCGCGCACCACGACCAGCGCCTCGCGCACGCCCGGCTGCCCGAGCAGCGCCGACTCCACCTCACCGGGCTCGATGCGATGACCGCGCACCTTCACCTGCGAGTCACCCCGGCCCAGGTACTCCAGTACGCCGTCCCGCCGCCAACGCGCCTTGTCGCCGGTGCGGTACAGCCGCGCCCCGTTCCCTTGGGGCGCGGGGACGAACCGCTCCGCGGTCAGCTCCGGCCGGCTGAGATAGCCGCGCGCCACACCTTCGCCACCGACGTACAGCTCGCCCACCACGCCCGCGGGGACTGGCTCCAGCTCCCCGTCGAGGACGTAGACGCGGACATTCGTCAGCGGCCGGCCAATGGCCACCTCGCGCCCGGAGTCCTCCGCGTCGGTGGTCAGGTCCACGGCCGTGGCCACCGCCGTCACTTCGGTGAGACCGTACGTGTTCAGCAGAGGAACGGCGCGACCCACCCGTTGCCGCCACTGCGACACCCGCGTGGGGATGGCGCGCTCGCCGCCAATGACGACCCACTTCAAGCCCGGGGGCAGACGCGCCTTGCCTTCATCCAGGCTCGCCGTCACCTCGTGCCAGAAGGCCGTGGGCAGGTTGAGCTGGGTGATGCCGGCCGCTTCACACCGGGCCAGGAAGACGTCCGGGACGTCCAGCATCTCGGGGGTGCGCAGCACCAGCGTGCCGCCGCGCGTGAGGCACGGGTAGATCTCCTCCGCGCTCGTGTCCCAGCTGATGGACGCGAACTGGAGCACCCGGTCGCCCGGCGCCACCGGGCAGGCCTGCCACTCCGCGCGGATGAAGCTCACCAGCGAGCGGTGCTGCACCACCACGCCCTTCGGCCGCCCCGTGGAGCCTGACGTGTAGAGCACGTACGCCGCGGCTTCCGGTGGCACGACGACGGCCGGCTCAGGCGTCAGCCCCTCCGCGTCCGGCGTGAGCGAAGCCACGTCCAACCACACCCGCCCCGGAGCCTCGCCCAGCTTCTCGCGGTACGGCTGCCGTGCCACGACCACGCGAGCACCGCTGTCCTCCAGCATGTAACCCAGCCGCTCCGCTGGATACTCCGGGTCCAGCGGCACGTAGGCGCCACCCGCCTTGAGCACACCCAGCAACGCCGCCAGCAAGTCGACCGAGCGCTCCACGCACACGGCCACTCGGGACTCCAGGCCCACGCCGAGCGTGCGCAGCCGCGCCGCCACGAGGTTCGCCCGCGCGTTCAGCTCGCGATACGTCACGGACTCGCCGCCGGACACCACGGCGGTGGCGTCCGGTGTCCGCGCGGCCTGCGCTTCGAACAACGCATGGGCGCAGGCGTCCGGAGGCAAGGGCTCGTTCGCGCCGTTCCACGTCACCAGCAACCGGTGCCGTTCCTCGGCCCGGAGCATCGCCAGCGTCTCCACCGGCCGGTCGGGTGACGTCACCGCCGCAGCGAGCAGCGTCTCCAGATGGCCCAACAGTCCTTCGATGGTGGCCGCGTCGTACAGGTCCGCGTTGTACGTGGCAGTCAGCCCAAGGCCACCAGCGCCTCTGGACAGCATCAGGGTCAGGTCCAGGTCGGTGCTCGACACCTCCGCGTCGAGCACACGCACGGCCAGCCCCGGCACCTCGCGAAGCGGTGGCGGCGCGTCGACTTCTCCGACGAGCACCTGGACCATCGGTGTGCGCGTCGGGTCCTGCTCCACACCCAGTGCCTTCAGCAGCGGCTCGAAAGGAACATGCGCGTTCGCGAAGGCCTCCGTCGTGTCCGCCTTCGCGCGGCGCAGCACCTCACGAAAGCCCGGCCGGCCGGTGAGGTCCGCTCTCAGGACCAACGGCTCGACGAAGAGGCCCACCAGCCCTGTCGTCTCCTGCCGATCCCGGTTCGCAGACGAGGCGCCGATGAGCAGGTCCTTCTGCCCGGTGTAGCGTGAAAGCAGGACCTGGAGCCCGGCGAGCACGGCCATGAACAACGTGGCGCCTTCGGCCTGTGCCAGGGACTCGAGCCGCTCCACCCATGACACGGACAACAGGGCTCCGCGCTGCTCCGCCCTTCCCGTCGCTGAGCGCCGCGGCCGGTCCGTGGGCAGCTCCAGCTCATGCGGCGCGCCGTCCAACCGATTGCGCCAGAGCTCCAGGTGCGCGTCGAGCGCGTCACCGCGAAGCCTTCCCCGCTGCCAGGAAGCGTAATCCCCGTACTGGAGCGGCAGCGCGGGCAGCGGCGACGGCAGGCCCTGTGTAAAGGCGTCATAGAGCGCCACCACCTCCTGGGTGAGCACGCCCAGGGACACACGGTCGGAGACGAGGTGGTGCACCACCACCAGGAGCACGTGGCGCTCCGGTGCCACGCGCAGCAGCACCCCGCGAGCCAGCGGGCCGCGGGACAGGTCGAACGGGGTCGCCAGCTCGAGCTGGATGCGCTGCCGCACGGCGGCTTCGCGCGCCACCTCCGGAACGTCTTCCAGTCCCTCCACCGTGAACGGCAGGCGTGCCTGGGGGTCGACGAACTGCACCGGCGTGCCGGAGACCTCGCCGAAGTGCGTGCGCAGCGACTCGTGGCGGCGCGCCACTTCCTGGAGGCTCCGCTCCAGCACGGCCACGTCCAGGCGGCCGGACAGCTCCAGGACCCGCGGCAGGTGGTAGGCCGGCAGCCCGGGTGAGCGCTGTTCCAGGAACCACATCCGCTGCTGGGAGAACGTCAGCGGCAACGCGGGCCGGGGCTTCTTCTCCAACCGCTTCGCGAGCAGCGCGAGCTTCTCCTCGCGCGTGAGCGTGGGCTTCTTGTCTGTCTCATTTCCCATGGCTCAGCTCTCCGCCTCGGTCGCGTCCAGCAGCGCGTCCAGTTCCTCGTCCGACAGTTGGTCCAGCGCGGCCGGGTCCAGTGACCTCGACGCCGGTGCGATGGCGTCATCCGCGAGCCGCTTCATCGAGCCCGCCATCCGGGACACCATTTCCGCCATGCCGGCGAGCGTGGGTGACTCGAACACCGCCGTCAGCGGCAGCTCCACGCCCAACGCCTCACGCACGCGCGCCACGATCCGCGCGGCCATCTCGGGGTGTCCGCCCAGGGCGAAGAAGTCGTCCCGAGCGCCAATGCGCGGCTGGCCGAGCAGCTCCGTCCAGATCCCCGCCAGCGCCAGCTCCTCCGGCGTCGCGGGGGCGACGTACTCCGCGGAGGCCACCCGCGCCTTGGTCATGGCCTGACGCCGCTCGGCGTCCCCCGGCAACGTCACGTCGGCGAGCCGCTCCACGCCAGAGGCCAGGGCCTCCAGCAGCATGCGCCAGTGCTCCAGCAACTCGGCCACCACGTCCGAGCCATGCAGCTCGGGCGCATAGGCCAGGCTCAAGCGCAGCTTCTCACCGGGAACCGCGTAGGCGATGAGCGGGTGGTTGCCCTGCTCATGGCTCTCCACGTCCACCACCTCCAGCCCCGGCACGCCCTGCCCCAGCGACGTGTCGAGCGGGTAGTTCTCGAAGATGAGCAGGCTCTCGAAGAGCGGCAGGCCCCGAGACATGTCACTCCAGCCCTTCACCTGGACCAGCGGACTGTGCTCGTACTTCCGCATCTCCAGTTGCCGTGCCTGGAGCTTCTGCAGCCACGGCACCACCCGCGCGTTGGACGACAGGTCCACGCGGATGGGCAGCGAGTTGATGAACAGGCCCACCATGGACTCGGCGCCCGGCAGGTCCACGGGGCGCCCGGAGACGGTGGCCCCGAAGACGACGTCCTCCTGGCCCGCATGGCGGCCCAGGAGCAGCGCCCACGCGCCTTGCGTCAGCGTGTTGAGCGTCACCGCGTTGCGCCGTGCGAAGGCCTGAAGCGCGGTCGTGGCTTCTTGCGACAGCCACAGAATCTCCTCACCCGTGACGGCGGCTTCCATCCCGGGCGCGGCGGCCCGAGCGCCAGGCAGCGGCGTTGGCGTGGTGAAGCCCGCGAGCTCCTCACGCCAGAACGCCTCGGCGCGGGACAGGTCCTGCCGCTGCAACCACGCCATGTAGTCGCGCCAGGCCGCGGGGCGAGGCAAGGAGACGTCGCGCCCCTGAGTCAGCGCCGCGTAGCAGGCGAAGACCTCCTGCAACATCACGCCTACGCCCCACCCATCCATCACCAGGTGGTGGTGGCTCCAGAGGAAGCGGTACTCCTCCTCCGCCAGACGGACCACCTCCATCCGGGCCAGCGGCGCGGGCGCCAGGTTGAAGCCACGCGCACGGTCCTCACGAACCAGCGCCTCCAGCCGGGCACGCTGCGCCTCGGCGGGAACAGCTCGCAGATCGTGCTCCGTCCAGGGCAGGTCCGCCTTGGCATGAACCACCTGGAGCGGCTCCGGGAGTCCCTCGTGGATGAAGGACGTCCGCAGGACGGCGTTGCGCGCGATGACCACCGCCCACGCGCGTCGCAGCGCGGCGACGTCCACCTTCCCACGTGACGTCCACGCCAGCTGCTCGTGGAAGACGCCCGAGCCCTGGGGCGCGAGCGCGACATGGAACAGCATGCCCTGCTGAAGCGACGTGAGCGGGTACAGGTCCTCCACGTCCGGAAACCGCCGCAGCAGGCGGTCCAGGAACGCGGGCGACAGGCGCGCGAGCGGGAAGTCCCCCGGCGAACGGCGCGCCGCGTCCGGCGTACTCCGGCCCGCCATCAGCTCACGCAGCGACGCCAGGAAGTCATCTGCCACGGCTTCGATGGTCGCCCGCTGGTGGACGCGCGTGCTGTAGGCCCAGGCCACCCTCAGTCGGCCCTCGCTCACCACGGCATTCACCTCAAGACGGTGCGGTCGGCGGCCTCCCGCGCCATGCCATGCGCCGCTCGGCTCCTCCGTGAGGGCGAAGCGCTCCGAGCCCCGAGCCGCCGCGTCGAGCTGTCCCAGGTAGTTGAACCCCACCTCCGCGCGCGGCGAGGCTCGCAGCGTCTGGGCCGTGTCTTCGCGCAGGTAGCGCAGCAAGCCGTAGCCCATGCCATTCACCGGCAACCGCCGCCGCGCATCCCGCAATGTCCGGAGCGCGTCGCCTGGGCTTCCCGCCTCCGGCAACTCCACCTCCAGCGGCGAGGTGCTGGTGAACCAGCCCACGGTGCGAGACAGGTCCACGTCACCGAAGAGGGCCTCGCGCCCGTGCCCCTCCAGCTCCAGCCGCACGTCGCGGCTGCCCGTCCAGCGGGACACCGCGCGTGCCACCGCCGTGAGCAGCACCTCATCCACGCGCGCCCGGTACGCCAGGGGCACCTCGCCCACCAGCGCCTTCGTTTCATCCGCGCCCAGCGTCACCGTCACCAGCGCCTCCGAGCCCACCGTGTCGTCGCCGCCTGGCAGGTCCACCGGGAGCGAGGGGACGTCACGCGAGGCCTTCCAGAGCGGCAACTCGCGCGCCACCTCGTCCGTCCGAGCATGCGCCACCAGCCGCTCCGCCCACGCCTTGAAGGACGTCGTCTTCGGCGGCAGCGACACCGGCGCCCCGCGCTCCAACTGCGAGTACGCCGTCTCCAGGTCCTCCAGCAGCGGACGGAGCGAGACACCATCCACCGCCAGGTGGTGCACCACCAGCAGCAGCCGGGACGTCCGGCCCGCGCCGCGCTCGAACAAGGCCGCGCGCAGCAGCAGGCCCTCGCCCAGGTCCAGACTCTGATGAACCTCCGCGCCCACGGACTCCAACGCGGCGCCCTGCTCCGCCTCCGGCACGGAGGACAGGTCCACGCGCCTCACGGGTACCCGCTCGGGCACTCCCGCGATGGATTGGCGCCAGCCTTCCGGCGCCCGCGTGAAGCGCAGCCGGAGCGCGTCATGGTGCGACACCAGCGTCCGCAGCGCCTCCTCCAACAGCGCGGCATCCACCGGGCGGCGCACCTCCAGCACCGCGGCCAGGTTGTAGTGGTGCGGCTGCGGCAGCGCCCACTCGTCGAAGAAGATGCGCTGCATGGGCGTCAGCGGCACGGGCCCCTCCACCAGCCCCTGCTCCGCCGTGCCTGCCTTCGCCGTCCCCGCGGCGGCGGCCAGCTCCACCAGCGTCTGCCGCTCGAAGAGCATGGCCGGCTCCAGCTCCAGCCCCAGGGCCTTGGCTCGGGAGACAATCTGGATGCCCAGGATGGAGTCGCCTCCCAGCTCGAAGAAGTTGTCGTGCAGGCCCACGCGCTCCACGCCCAGCACCTGCGACCAGAGCGCGGCCAACGCCTTCTCCGCCTCGGTGCGCGGCTCGGTGAACACCTTCGCTGTGCCTCCGCGCGCGGCGTCCGGCGCCGGCAACGCGCCACGGTCCACCTTCCCGCTGGGTGACAGCGGGAGCGCATCCAGCGCGACGAAGGCGGCGGGCACCAGGTGGTCGGGCAACCGCTCCTTCATGAAGGAGCGCAGCGCCGAAGCGTCGAGCTCGGAGGCTTGCGCGACGTACCCCACCAGCCTCCGCGCTCCCGGTGTGTCCTCACGCATCAGGGCCACCGCGTCACGCACGTCCGGGTGCTGGCGCAGCACCGCCTCCACTTCTCCCAGCTCGATGCGGAAGCCACGCAGCTTCACCTGGAAGTCAGTGCGGCCCAGGTACTCCAGGCGCCCGTCCGCGAGGAAGCGGACCCGGTCGCCCGTGCGGTACAGCCGCGCCCCCGCCGCTCCCGAGAAGGCATCCGGGACGAAGCGCTCCGCCGTCAGCTCCGGCCGTCCCAGGTATCCACGCGCCACGCCCGGTCCGCCCAGGTACAGCTCCCCCGGCACGCCCGGAGGCACGGGCTGCCCCCATCCGTCGAGCACGTACGCCCGCATGTTCGCGATGGGCCGGCCGATGTCCGGGCGCTCCACGTCCAGCTCGGTGGAGAGCGTCGCGCAGACGGACGCCTCCGTGGGCCCGTAGCCGTTGAGCAGTCTCCGCCCCGGCTTCCAGCGCCGCGCCAGCTCCGGCGAGCAGGCTTCACCCGCGGAGATGACCGTCTCCAGCAACGGGAGGCCCTCCGGCTCCAGCTGCGACAGGGACGAAGGCGTGAGCGTCACCGTGGTGATGCCGCGCGTCTCCAGCAGCGCGCGCAGCGGTGCCCCTGGCAGCAGCGACTCGCGCGGAGCCAGGTGCAGCTCCGCACCGGCCACCAGCGTGGACAACACCTCCAGGACGGACGCATCGAACCCGAGCGCCGCCGCCTGGAGCACGCGCCGCCCTGGCCGCACGTCATGCGCCCGGATGATGGTGCCCAGGGTGTTGCAGAGGCCCTGATGCGGCACCAGCACGCCCTTCGGCGTGCCCGTGGAGCCGGACGTGTAGATGACGTACGCCAGCTGCTCCGGCACCACACCCACGCGAGGTGACTCCGTCGGATGGCGCGCGATGTGGCGTTCGTCGCCATCCACCGCGACGAGCAGCTCGCTGCCCGCGGGGAGCACATCCGCGATGGCATCCACCGTCACCACCACGGACAGTCCGGCGTCCCGCATCATGTGCGTCAGCCGAGCCGTGGGATACGCGGGGTCCAAGGGGACGAACGCGCCGCCCGCCTTCAGGACGCCCAGGAGCCCCACCACCAGCTCCACGGAGCGCTCCGCGCACAGCCCCACGCGGACCTCGGGCCCCACGCCCAGCGTGCGCAGATGGTGCGCGAGCTGGTTGGCCTGTTCGTCCAGCCGCGCGTACGTGAGCTGCTGGCCCTCGGCCACCACCGCCACCGCGTCCGGCGTCCGGGCGGCCTGCGCCTCGAACAAGCCATGCAACGTCGCGTCCGCCGCGAAGGGCTCGCGGGTGTCGTTCCACTCCACCAGCATCCGCTGGCGCTCCGCGTTCGACAGCAACGGCAGCTCCGACACGCGCTGCGACGGATTCGCGGCGATGCCCTGGAGCAGCCGGACGAAGCGCTCCCACAGCAGCTCCACCGTGGCCAGGTCGAACAGGTCCGCTGGGTACTCCAAGGCGCCCGTGAGGCCCTGCGGCGTCTCACGCAGCTCCAGCGACAGGTCCACCTTGGTGGCGCCGATGTCCAGCTCCACCATCTTCACGCCCAGCCCTGGCGTGCGGACCTCGACGGGCGGCGTGTTGTGGAACGTGAGCATCGCCTGGACCAGCGGCATGCGGCTCGGGTCTCTCGGCACGCGCAGCTCGTCCACCAGCCGCTCGAACGGAATCTCCTGGTGGGCGTAGGCGCCAATCGACGCCACCTTCACCCGGCGCAGCAGCTCCACGAAGGTGGGGGCTCCCGACAGGTCGCCTCGGATGGCGAGCGTGTTCAGGAAGCAGCCGATGAGCCCTTCCAGCTCCGGACGGTTGCGGCCCGCCGCGGACGTGCCGACGATGATGTCGTCCTGCCCGGAGTACCGGTGCAGCAGCGTCTGGAGCGCCGCCGTCAGCACCATGAACGGAGTAGCTCCTTCGCGACGGCCCACGGCCCACACCGCGTCCATCACCGGCTTGTCCACGGAGACCTGGAGACGGCCACCCCGTCCCGTCCAGCGCGCGGGCCGCGGACGGTCCGTCGGCAGCTCCAGCACCTGCGCGCCCGCGAGCTGCTTCTTCCAGTACGCGAGCTGGGCCTCCATGCCCGGCCCCTCCAGCCAGCCGCGCTGCCACACCGCGTAGTCCGCGTATTGAATCGGGAGCTCGGGCAGCGGCGACGGCCGGCCCGCCGCGAGCGCTTCGTAGCCCGCGACCAGCTCGCGGAAGAGCACGCCCCCGGACCATCCGTCCGAGGCGATGTGGTGCAGCGTGAGGTGCAGCACGGACACGGACTCGCTGATGCGAATCAGCACCGCGCGCATCACCGGCCCATGCATCAGGTCGAAGGGCTTGCGCGCCTCGGCCAGGGCCTGCTTCAGCGCGTCCGCCTCCCGCGCTTCCAACGTGCCGCCTCGGGCCTCCAGTCGCTCCAGCACCAGGGGCATGGCGTCGGCAATCACCTGGTACGCACCGCCGTCTTCGAGCGCGAAGGTCGTGCGCAGGACTTCATGCCGGCGAACCAGCGCGTTCAGCGCGGCCTCCAGCAGTCCTTCGTCCACCGCGCCATCGAGACGCAACGTGACGGTGTTGTTGTACGCGATGCCCGCCGGGTCCAGCTGGTGGAGGTACCAGATGCGCTGCTGTGGGAAGGACAGCGGCAGCGGCTTGTCCCGACCCACGCGCACCACGGGCGTGGCCGTCGCCGCGGAGACCTCCGTGCCCGCCGTCTGCCGCGCGGCGGTCCGGGTGCCCACGGCGCCGCGTGCTGGCTGCGAGGCAGGACGCCGCGCCTTCGTCGCACGCACGGGGGCCACGCACTCCACGTCTCCAGCGTCGCGGAAACGGGCGCGCTGGCCCGTCACGAAGAAGCGCTCATCCGAGCCTGGAACGGAGATGAAGCGCGCCCGCGTGGCCTCTGGCGCATTCCAGAAGCCCAGCGGAACCGCCGCGCCTCCCAGGGCCAGCTCGCCCACCACGCCCACTGGCACCGGCTCGCCGGACGCATCCCGCACGTACACAGGCGCCGAAGCGGGAGACGGCCAGGCCGCGCCCACCAGGGAGGACTCCACCGCCACACGCCGTGCGGACGTGGTGACGTCCTGCGGTTCGCCCCCAAGCACCCAGAGGCGAACGCCCCCCAGCGCGGCCTCGGCACCGGGGAGCTCCGCCAGGGCACGCGCCTGCGACGGCGCGCAGCGCAGCGTGGTGACGCCCTCGTCTTGCACCAGCGTCAGCAGCGCGCCGAAGCCAGCATCGCCTTCGGCCAGCACCGCCTCCGCGGGCAGGGGCTGCACCTGGCTGCGCTGACGCACGACGTCCAGCAGGCGGAGGCTGGACATCATCGGCTCCAGCTCCACGCCGAAGTCGACGAGGCAGGCAATCTCGTCCACGTCCAGGGAGCGCACGCGCTCCACCACGCGCACGCAGTCCTCCACCGAGCCGAAGAGGCCACCTTCCTTGATGTAGTGCTCCACCCCCTGGGCGAGCATCACCTCCACGTCCTCCGGCGTGAGGCCCCGCACGTCCACCTGAAGGCCCTGGCTGGCCACCAAGTTGGCGAACACGTCCACCGAGCTGCGGAAGTACCGCAGCAGCGGCTCGCGCACGGCCTCGCGCACCTCGTCCAGGTCCTGGCCGAGGAAGGTGTGGAGCATCAAAGTGACGTGACCGTGGCCCGGTCCATGTCCCGCCTTGCGGTACGTCTCACGGTACAGCGCCACCTTCATCGCCAGCTCGTCCAGGTTGGAGCCCAGTCCGAGCACGTTGGTGAGGATGCCCGCCCCCACCTCACCGGCCTTCCGGAACGTCTCCGGGTTGCCGGTGGACGTCAGCCACACCGGCAGCTCCGCCTGCTTCGGCTTGGGCCGCAGCGCCAGCTCCACCTCATTGCCCGCGCCGTTGCGCCGCAGCACCGTGCCGCCGCGCCACAGCCGCCGCACTTCCTCCAGGCGCTCGATGAGCACCTCACGCCGCCGTTCGAAGGTCCCCGGTGAGAGCGAGAAGTCGTTCGCGTGCCACCCCGTGGCGAAGGAGATCCCCACGCGCCCACGGGACAGGTTGTCCACCACGGACCACTGCTCGGCGACTTCGATGGGGTCATGCAGCGGCAGCACCACACTGCCCGCGCGAATCTGCACGTTCCGCGTGAGCATCGCCAGCGCGCCGCCCACCACCGAAGGCTGCGGATACAAACCACCGAAGGAGTGGAAGCGCCGCTCCGGCGTCCAGACCGCGGAGAAGCCGTGAGTGTCGGCGAACTTCGCGCCTTCGAGGAGCAGCTCGTACTTCTCCTCGCCCAGGGAGTCCTCATCGTTGGCGAAGTACGAGAGACTGAAGTCGAGAGGCCGCCGCGTGTCCGGCTCGCGGCCCAGGACAGCGAAGCGCGCGGCGAGCCGCTCGGGCGGAAGGACGACGCGCATCCCGCGCGCCAGCGCCCACAGCAGGT
This sequence comes from Myxococcus vastator, assembly GCF_010894475.1. Lineage (GTDB taxonomy): Bacteria > Myxococcota > Myxococcia > Myxococcales > Myxococcaceae > Myxococcus > Myxococcus vastator. Next base: position 28,044 of record NZ_JAAIYB010000010.1, on the reverse strand, counting down.
CCAGTCCCGAAGGGTCGGCTGAAGGACCACCCGCCGCCAACCACACGTCCCCCTCACCCGCGCCCGTTCGGGCATCCAGTGAGGCCAGCACGTGCGCCACGTTGCGGTGGCTCAGCATGACCCGGCCGTGTCCTCCCAGGACCGCGGGCGCTGGAACGATGAACGCCAGCCGCTCCGCGGGCACGGGCTCCATCGCCTCCGCGCTCGAACCGACCGAGTCCACCGCGAGGGCGCGGATTCCCTTCGGCAGCGCCGGCACGTCCTCCGTCCGGGACACCAGCAACAACCGAGGTCCATGCGCGGGCAGCAGGGACGCCAGCTCCGCGACCTCACCGGCCGTCACGGGAAGGCAGGCGCCTCCCGCCTCCAGCACGCCCCAGAGCGCGATGACCGACTCCACCGACGGCGTGATGCGCACCGCCACCGGTACGTCACTGCCCACGCCCTCCTGCTTCAACCGGGCCGCGAGACCTCGAGCCCGCGCCGACAACTCCCGCCACGACAGGCGACGGTCGCCCATGCTGAGGGCCACCGCGTCCGGTGTCCGCTCCACCCACGAGGCGAACCGGGCCAGCACAGCCGCATCCGCGAGGTCCCGGTCCGCAATCCTCGACGACAGACTGGACGGCGCCATGCTGGGAGCCGCGGCTCCCTCGAGCTGAAGCCGCTGCTCCGAGGAAGCAGGCACCCGCGCAACAGCGCTGCGTTCATCCGGGGCCGCCAGCGGCATCCGTGACACGCGGAGCTCTGGGTTCGCCAAGGCCGCCCCCAGCAACGTCTGGAGGTGGGCAGACAGGCGCGCGATTCGCGGCTCGTCGTAGAGGTCGGTGGCGTACTCGATGAAGCCGTGGAAGCCGCCGCTCTCGCTCTCGTTCAGCAGCAGCGTCAGCTCACCGAGCGTGGCACCGAACTGCGCGGGCGTTCCCGGCACCTCCACCAACTGCATGCCCAGGCCCGCCACGGACGGCGGCGCGGTGGTGACGTGTGCGTGCAGCACCAACGCCGCGTCGCACAGCCGCGAGCGTGCCGGGTCTCTTCCGGCGGCCACCAACGGCAGCAGGTGCTCGAAGGGGACGTCCTGGTGGCTGGACGCGCCGACCGTCGTCTCACGGGCACGCGCCACCAGCTCGCGGAACGACGGGTCACCCGACAGGTCCGTGCGCAGGGCCATCGCGTGAGCCACGAAGCCGATGAGGGGCTCCAGCTCGCCACGGGCACGGTTGCCCACCGGCGTCCCCACCACGATGTCCTCGCGCCCCGAGTACCGGGCGAGCACCGACGCCAAGGCCGCCAGCAGCGTCATGAAGGGCGTCACCCCTTCGCGCTGACTGAAGCCCATCAGCGCCGCGCTGAGCTCACGCGAGAAGGCGACGGGGAAGCGGGCACCGCGCAGCCGCAGGTCCGCCCCACGAGGCCGGTCCGAGGCCAGCTCCAATGACGGGGGCAGGTCCGCCAGCACGTCGCGCCAGTACGCCTCCTGGGCCGCCAGCGCGCCACCCGCCAGCGAGCGGCGCTCCCAGGCCGCCGCGTCCACGTACTGCACCGCCAGCTCCGGCAGCGGAGCGGGCTGCCCCACGAGGAACGCCTGATAGTTCGCCGCGGCCTCCCGGAAGAAGGCCACCATGGACAGCGTGTCCGAGGCGATGTGATGCACCGTGAGCAGCATCAGGTGCTCGGCCTCCGCCAGCCGCAGCAGGCTGGCGCGGACGATGGGCCCCTGCTCCAGGGAGAACGGCCGCACCGCCTCATCCAGTGCCAACCGCAGCGCCTCCGCCTCCCGGTCCCCCCCGTGAGCGCGCAGGTCCACCACGGGCACCTGGATGCGGACCTCGGCGGAGAACCGCTGGCGCACGCGCCCGTCCTCCACGCGGTACGTCGCGCGGAGCATCTCGTGCCGGCGGATGACCTCGTTAACGCTCCGCTCCAAGACTGGAGCGTCCAGCGCGCCTGAGATGCGCACCGCCAGGGGCATGTTGAGGGACGGGTTGCCCGGGTCGAGCTGCTCCATCCGCCACACGCGCTCCTGCACCACGGACAGCGGCAGCTCACCTTCGCGGTCGATGCGGAACATCACCTCGGAGGCCGCCCTGCCCTCCAGCGGACCCGCCGCCTGGAGCATCGCCTCGATGCGCGCGGAGATGCCCGCCACGGTGGGGGCCTCGAACAGCGCGCTCAGCGGGAGCTGCACGGAGAACGTCTCACGCAGACGGGTGAGCATCTGCGCCGCCATCAGCGAGTTGCCACCCAGCTCCAGGAAGTCGTCATCCGGGCCGACCTCCACCGCCCCCAGCCGCTCGCGCCAGATGTCCATGACGCGCTGCTGGATCTCCCCCACCGAGGCGGGAGCCGTGGTGGCGGAGGGAAGCACGGGGCCAGCGCCGGCCAGCGCGGCCCCTCCCACCGGCGTGGAGGCCGTGGGCAACACGAGCGGCGCACCCGACGACTCCAGCCGGCAGGACTTCTCCTCGAACGGATACGTGGGCAACGACACGCGGCGGCGCGGCTCCGCGCCATGGAACTTCTCCCAGGCGACGTCCACACCGGCGGCCCAGAGGTCGCCCAGGGACTGCAGCAGCCCACGGGCATCGCTCTCCGTGGGCCGGCGGCGCAGCGAAGGCGCCACGACCAGCAGCCGCTCCTTGCGCGCCCGCGCACGAGCCAGCGACGTCAGGTCCGTGCCAGGGCCCACCTCCAGCAGGACACCGCACCCATCCCCGAGGAGCGCCTCCAGGCCCGCGGCGAAGCGCACCGGTTGCCGCATCTGCCGGGCCCAGTACGTGGGGTCGGTGGCCTCTTCCGGGCGAATCCACGTCCCCGTGAGGCTGGACACATACGGCAGCTCCGGCGTCTTGAGGCGCAGCGAGGACACCGCTCGCGCCAGGTCCACCATCAGCGGCTCCACGGCGCTGGAATGGAAGGCATGGGCCGACGGGAGCCGCACCAGGCCCACGCCACGGCTCGACAGCGAGGCCTGCAACGTGTCGATGGCCTCCACCGGACCGGAGACGACGCACCGGCCCTCGCCGTTGACGGCCGCCAGCGCGAGCCCCTCGCTGAGCAACGGAAGGAGCTCCGCCTCCTCCAGCCCCACCGCGAGCATCGCGCCCGCGGGCATCCGCGCCATGAGCGCGCCACGCACCACCGCGAGCCGCAGGCCGTCCTCCGGTGACAACACCCCCGCCACACAGGCCGCGGCGTACTCACCAAAGCTGTGGCCCAGCACCGCGTGCGGCCGGACGCCCCAGGACATCCAGAGCCTGGCCAGTGCGTGCTCGACGATGAAGAGCGCGGGCAGCGCGACGCGGGGGTCCGCCAGCTTCTGGGCCGCGACGGCCTCCTGTGCCTGCGCGGGCAGCAAGAGCGCGCGCACCTCGGCGGCGAGCGAGGGCTCCAGCCGCGCCAGCGCCGCCTCCACGTCCTTCCGGAAGCCCGGCTCCACCGCGTGCAGCTCGCGGCCCATGCCCACCGCCTGCGCCCCCTGCCCCGGGAACAGGAAGGCCACGCGACGGTTGCGCCCCGCCTCCACCGCCGCGGGCTTGCGCAGCCGCTCCGCCAGCTCGGCGCCATCCGCCGCCACCACCGCGCGGCGATGCTCGAAGGAACGGCGGCCCACGTTCCGGGTGAAGGCCACGTCTTCCAGCGCCAGTCCCGGCGCGGACTCCACGTGCGTCGCCAGCTCGCGCGCCATCACCTCCAGGGCGGAGGGCGTCCGCGCGGACAACGTCACCACGTGCAACGGACGGTGGCCGCGCGCCTTCTCCGCCTCCGGAGGCGCCTCCTCCAGCACGACGTGCGCGTTCGTCCCGCCGATGCCGAAGGAGCTCACACCCGCACGGCGCGGCCCCCGCTCCCGCGGCCACGGCTTGAGCGCGGTGTTGACGAAGAACGGGCTGCGCTCGAAGTCAATCTCCGGGTTGGCGCGCTCGAAGTGCAGGCTCGGCGGCAGCTCGCCGTGTTGGAGCGACAGCACCACCTTGATGAACCCCGCCACGCCGGCCGCCGCGTCCAGGTGCCCCAGGTTCGTCTTGAGCGAGCCGATGGCGCAGAACCCCGCGCGCTCCGTCGTCTTCCGGAACGCTCGCGTCAGCGCGGCGATTTCGATGGGGTCCCCCAGCGACGTGCCCGTGCCGTGGGCCTCCACGTAGCTGATGTCGTCACCGCCCAGGCCCGCGTAGGCCAGCGCGTCCGCGACGACCTCCGTCTGGCCCTCGATGCTCGGCGCCGTGTAGCCGACCTTCTGCTGACCGTCGTTGTTGACGGCCGAGCCCTTGATGACCGCGTGGATGTGGTCACCGTCCCGCAGCGCATCCGACAGCAGCTTGAGCACCACCACGCCCGCGCCGTTGCCCGCCACGGTGCCACCCGCGCGGTGGTCAAAGGCGCGGCAGTGGCCGTCCGGCGAGAAGATGAGCCCGTCCTGGTGCAGGTAGCCCGTGCGCTGCGGACTGGCGATGCGCACCGCGCCCGCGAGCGCGAGGTCCGACTGCCGCGTCAGCAGGCTCTGGCAGGCCATGTGGATGGCGACCAGGCCGGTGGAGCACGCGGTGTAGACGGCGACGCTCTCGCCCCGGAGCTGGAGCTTGAAGGACGCCTTCATCGCCAGGCTCTCCGGGCCCGCGGTGGCCAGCTCCAGGCCCGCGCCCGCGTCCTTCCGGGCCTCGCTCAGCAGGTTCAGCAGGTGGCCGGACGAACCGGCGCCCGCGTAGAGCGAGATGCGGCCCTTGTAGCGCGACGGGTCATACGCCGCGTCCTCGAGCGCCGCCCAGGCACACTGGAGGAACACGCGCTGCTGCGGGTCCATCCACTGCGCCTCGCGCAGCGGGATGTCGAAGAAGCCGTGGTCGAAGCCCTCCGCGCCTTCGAGGATGCCCCCCGCGCGGATGAAGCGCGGGTGCTTCCACAGGTCCTCGGGGATGAGCGGCGAGCGCTCCAGCTCGACCTCGGAGAAGAACGAGATGGACTCCACGCCGCCGCGGACGTTGTTCCAGAAGTCACCCAGGTCGCGAGCGCCCGGGAAGCGCCCCGCCATGCCGATGACCGCGATGTCGCTGCCGGAGTCCTCGCCCTGCATGTCATCAAGCTCAGCCATTGCCGTGATTCCCTCGCCGGCCCTGCCGACGGATCGCCTGACGCCGCTGCTGGGCGCGATCCTCGTGGGCCTCGTTGTCCTGGGTGTCTGCCGCCGGCTCGCCGCCCCGCTCCAGGGACATGACGAACGCGCGGACCGTGGGATGTTCAAAGAAGCGCGTCGCCGGGACGTCGCGCTTCAGCTCGTCGCGCAGCAACGCGCACGCCTTGACCACGGACATGGAGCTGCCGCCCAGGTCCGCGAAGAAGTGGTCCTCCACGCCGACCCGCTCCACGCCGAGCACCTTCGCCCAGAGCGCCGCCACCTGCCGCTCCAGCGCGGTGGTGGGCTCCACGAAGGCGCTCCCCGCCGGGCGTGACGCCTCCGGCTCCGGCAGCGCGAACCGGTCCAGCTTGCCCACGGGCGTGAGCGGCAGCGCCGCCAGCGGGACCAGCGCGGAGGGCACCATGAACTCGGGCAGCGACTCCGCCAGGAAGTCGCGAAGGCCGCGGGGCTCCAGCGTCTCTCCAGCCCGAGGTACCGCGTAGGCCACCAGTCGCTTGCCTCCCGCGGGGTCGGGCCGCGCCACCACCACCGCCTCGGCCACCGACGGGTGCAGGCGCAGCGCCTCCTCGACCTCCCCCGGCTCCACCCGGTAGCCACGCACCTTCACCTGTCCGTCCAGCCGCTCCAGGAACTCCAGCGCGCCGTCCTCGCGGTAGCGCACGCTGTCGCCCGTCCGGTACAGCCGACCGCCCGCCGCCGCGTCGAAGGGGTCTGGAACGAAGCGCTCCGCCGTCAGCTCCGGCCGTCCCTGGTAGCCCCAGGCCAGGCCATCACCGCCGATGAGCAGCTCGCCCGGCACGCCCACGGGAACGGGGCGCAGCTCCGCGTCCACCACGTACACCCGCGTGTTGCCGATGGGACGGCCAATGGGAATGGCCCCCGGCGCGACGGCCCCCTCCATCACATGGCAGCAGGTGAAGGTGGTGCCCTCGGTGGGCCCATACCCGTTGACCAGGAGGCCTCCGCGTCCGAGCCGCTCCCGCACCGCGGCCGGAGGGAGCACGTCACCCCCCGCCAGGAGCTGCCGCACGCCATCCAGCGCGTCCGGCCTCGCGGCGGAGAGCGCCTCGAAGAGCGCGGCCGTCAGCCACAACGTGGTGACACCGTGCTGAGCCAGGACGTCCTTGAGCGTGTCCACCGTGGGAGGCCGCGGTGGGAAGAGGACCAGCTTCGCGCCGTGCAGCAGCGCGCCCCACAGCTCGAAGGTGGCGGCGTCGAAGCAGATGGGCGCCAGTTGGAGGAAGACCTCGTCCGCGCCCCAACGCGCGAAGCGGGAGCCCAGCACCAGCCGGGCCACCGCGCGCTGCGGGACGCAGACGCCCTTGGGCCGCCCCGTGGAGCCCGACGTGTACATGACATACGCCAGCGACTCCGCCGGCACCGTCACGCGAGGCGAGGACTCGGGCTCACGCGCCACCGCGTTCCAGGCGGAATCCAGGAGCACCACGTCCGCGCTACCTGATGGCAGCAAGGCCAGGACGGATTGCTGCGCCAGCACCACGGCAAGGCGAGTGTCCTCCACCATGAAGGCCAGGCGCTCGCGGGGGTACGTGGGGTCCAACGGCACGTAGGCACCACCGGCCTTGAGGATTCCGAGCATCCCCACCACCAGGTCGAGCGAACGTGGGACGCACAGGCCCACCGGAGTCCCCGGCCCCACGCCACGCTTGCGCAGGTACGACGCGAGCTGGTTCGCCCGCCGGTCCAGCTCCCCGTAGGTGAGCCGCGCCTCCTCGCACACCACCGCGACCGCGTCCGGCGAGCGCGCCGCCTGGGCCTCGAAGAGCTCGGCGAGGCACGCCTCTCGGGGGTACTCCACCGCGGTGTCATTCCACGCCACGAGCAGGCGCTGACGCTCCGCCGGGTCCATCATCGGCAGCTCGCCCAGGCGCTGGCCGGCGTCCGCCACCGCGCTCTCCAGCAGCACCCGGAGCCCCTTCATCAGCCGCGCGGCCGTCTCCCGCGTGAAGAGGTCCGCGTCGTACTCCAGGGTTCCGGTGAACCCCTCCGGTGCGTCCGTCAGCGACAACGTGAGGTCGAACTTCGCCGTCCCCGAGCCCAGCTCCACGGGGCGCAGGGCCAGCCCTTCCGGCGCGACGTCCTGGTGCGTGGCTTCGTGGAGCGCGAGCACCACCTGCACCAGCGGCGCGTGGCTCAGGCTCCGAGGCGGCTGCAGCGCCTCCACCAGCTTCTCGAACGGAACGTCCTGGTGGGCATATGCGTCCAGCGTCGTCTCCCGCACCTGACGCAGGAGCTCACGGAAGGAGCGCGAGCGCGGCAGGCGCGCCCGGAGCACCAGCGTGTTGACGAAGAAGCCAATCAGGTTCTCCAGCCCGGGCTGCTGCCGGCCCGCGATGGGCGAGCCCACACACACGTCCTCCTGACCCGACACCCGCGACAGCAGGAGCTGTAACGCCGCCAACAGGCCCATGAAGGGCGTGGCGCCTTCGCGGATGCAGAGCGCGCGGAACGCCTCCGACAGCTCGGCGGGGAGACGCACCGCCAGCGTGTCGCCCCGGAAGCGCTGCAGGCTCGGCCGGGGGAAGTCCTTGGGAAGCTCCAGGACGGGCGGCGCTCCGGCGAGCTGCCTTCTCCAGTATCCGACCTGCGCGGAGAGCGCCTCCCCCTGGAGCCACTGGCGCTGCCACACCGCATGGTCCGCTGGCTGAATCGCGGGCGCGGGCAGCGAAGAAGGCCGGCCCCGCAGCTCCGCGCCGTAGAGCGCCGACAGCTCCCGCACGGCCACGCCCAGTGACCACCCGTCCGAGACGATGTGGTGCAACGTGAGGACCAGCAGGTGCGCATCATCGGCCGTGCGAATCAGCAAGGCCCGGCACAGCGGTCCATTCACCAGGTCGAACGGGCGGCGAGCCTCTTCCGACGCGGCGAGCACAGCCTGCGCTTCCCGCTCCGCCTCAGGAAGCCCCCCAAGGTCGACCACGGGGAGCGCCACGTTGGCGCTCGGATGGATGACCTGGACGGGCGCTCCCGCGTTGCTGGAGAAGGTGGTCCGCAGGGCCTCGTGACGCAGGAACAGCCCCGCCAGTGCCCGCTCCAGGGCAGGCACGTCCAGCGGCCCGGAGAGCCATGCCGCCCAGGGGACGTTGTAGAGGGCCGTGCCCGGCTGGAGCTGCTCCAGCAGCCACAGCCGCTCCTGCATCGCCGACAGCGGCAAGGGGTTGTCCCGGGACACGGGGACGATGGGTGGAGGGCGCGCCGAGCCGGATGACTGACGGGCCTCGCGGATGCGCTCAGCCAGCCTCGCCACGGTCGGGTCGTCGAAGAGGTCCCGCAGCGACAAGGCGACGCCAAAGGTGGCGTGGATCCGCGTGACGGCCCGCGTGGCCAGCAGGGAGTGACCCCCCAAATCGAAGAAGCTGTCGGAGGCTCCCACACGGGCGACGCCGAGCAGCTCGCCAAAGAGCCGCGCGAGCAACTCCTCCTCGGGGCCTCTCGGCGCGATGACCTCCGATTCGACGGTGGGCTCGGGCAGCGCGCGCCGGTCCACCTTGCCGTTGGGCGTCAGCGGCAGGCGCTCCAGGACCATGAAGACGGCAGGCACCATGTACGCCGGCAAGAGCTCGGCGAGGAAGGTCCGCAGGAGCGAAGGCGTGGGCGTCGCGGCGGCCGGCACGACGTAGGCCACCAGGCGCCGCGAGCCCCCTGCATCATCCTCTCGCGCCAGCACGACGGCTTGCCGGACATCCGGGTGACGCAGCAGCGCGGCCTCGACCTCGCCCGGCTCCACACGGAAGCCACGCACCTTCACCTGCGTGTCCACGCGGCCCTCGAACGTCACCGCGCCATCCGCCAACAAGCGGACCCGGTCCCCCGTCCGATAGAGCCGCGCCCCGGGACGCTCGCTGAACGGGTTCGGAACGAAGCGCTCCGCCGTCAGCGCGGGCCGTCCCAGATAGCCCCAGGCGAGCCCGTCGCCACCGAGCCACAGCTCCCCCACGCCTCCTGGCGGCACCGGCGCCATGGCCTCGTCGAGCACGTACTGAACCGTGTTCGCCAGCGGCTTCCCGATAGGAATCGAGACGGCGCCCTCGGGCACGTCCGTGACGAGGTGCCACGTGGAGAACGTGGTGTTCTCCGTGGGGCCATAGACGTGCAGCAGCCGCTCGGGCGCACCCTCACGAAGGACCCGGCGGACGGGCCTCGGGTCCACGGCCTCGCCTCCGAAGTGCAACTGTCGCAACCCTCGGAAGGCGTCCGGCACTTCCGCGGCCACCTGGTTGAACCAGGCCGTGGTGAGGAAGAGGACCCGAATGCCCTCCTCCCGCAGCCAGGCCGCGAAGGCACGCGGAGAGAGCGCTGTCTCCCGGTCCACGCCGACCACTCGGGCACCGTTGAGGAGCGCACCCCAGATTTCGAACGTCGCCGCGTCGAACGAGGCGTTGGACGCCTGCGCCACGCGATCCTCGGGCACCACGCGGATGAAGTCCGTCTCCACCACCAGCCGGACCACGGCCTGATGCGAGACGCAGACGCCCTTGGGAGTTCCCGTGGAGCCGGAGGTGTAGATGACGTAGGCGGCATCCGCCGCGCCGGCTCCAGACACCGTCGCTTCAGCGACGTCCCCTTGCGCCGAGACCTCCTCCACCGTGAGGACACGCACGCCCTCTGAAGGCACCGCGCCCCGCAGCCGCTCCTGCGTCAGCAGCACCGGCGCCCCCGCATCCGCGAGCATCCATGCGAGCCGCTCACGCGGATAGGCCGGGTCCAGGGGCACATAGGCCGCCCCTGACTTGAGGATGCCCAGCATCCCGACAACGAGCTCGGCGGAGCGCTCCATGCAGAGGCCCACGTGCGTCCCTCGCCGGACTCCCAGGGCCCCCAGCCGGTGCGCCACCTGGTTCGCCCGCGCGTTCAGCTCGGCGTACGTCAGCGTCGTGCCGCCATACCGCACCGCCACGGCGGCGGGCGTCCGCGCGGCCTGGGACTCGAACAGGGAATGCACCGTGGCTTCGCGGGGGTATGCGGTCGCGGTGGCGTTCCACTCCACCAGCACGCGGCGCCGCTCGGCCTCCGACAGCAGGGACACGTCGCCGAGCCGCTGCTCAGGACGACTCCACATTGCCTGAAGCAGGCCGCGCCAGTGCGTCAGCAACTGCTCGGCGACGGCCTTCGCGATGCGCTCCTGCCGGTACAGCAGCTTCAGCCGCAAGGAGCGCCCCGGCACCACCACCGCCGTCAGTGGATAGTGCGTGCGCTCGAAGGCCGTGAAGTCCCGCAGCTCCAACCCGGCCGCACCGCGCGCGAGCGCCGCGTCCACCGGATAGTTCTCGAACACGAGCAGGCTCTCGAAGAGCGGCGTGCCTCGGGGAATGTCGCTCCACCCGTGAAGCCGGGTGAGGGGAACGTGCTCCCGTTGCCCCAGCTCCACCAGCAACGACTGAAGCTCGCGCAGCCACGGCAGCAACCCGACGCCGTGCTGGAGACGGGCGCGAACAGGGAGCGAGTGGATGAACAGCCCGACGGCTTCCTCGACGCCCGGAAGCTCCGGCGGACGGCCCGCGAGCGTCGTCCCGAACATGACGTCCTGCCCACCCCCGTAGCGGGACAACAGCAACGCCCACGCCCCGTGGACCAGGGTGCTCGGGGTCAGCCCGTGGCGGCGGGCGAACTCCTGGAGCGCGGCGGTGTCGGCCTCGCCCAGTTCCAGCGCGTGCTCACCCGTGTCGCTTGCCGCGGTGGAGCCTCCCTCCGCGGGCAACGGCGTCGGCGCTTCGATGCCCGTGAGTTGCTCCCGCCAGAAGGCTTCGTCCTGCTCGGGCCGACGGCGGCCCAACCATTCGACGTAGGTGCGGAAGTCCATCGCGGCGGGCGGCTGCCAGACGGCCCCCGCTGAAATCGCCGCGTAGGCATCGAGCACCTCGCCAAGGACACGCGCCAGGCTCCACCCATCGAGCAACAGGTGATGGAAGCTCCAGACGAACCGCCAGGTCTGGTCCTCCAGCCGAATCAGCGCCAGCCGCATCAGCGGCGCCTTCGACAGGACAAAGCCCTGCGCCCGGTCCTCACGCAGGAACGCGGCCAGGGACTGGGACTGCTCCTCCGCGGTACGTCCGCGCCAGTCGAGCTCGCTCCACACGGGGGTCGCCCGTGCATGGACCACCTGGACAGGTTCCTCCAGCCCTTCCCAGAGGAACGACGTGCGCAGTGAGGCGTGCCGTTCGGCCACCGCCTCCCATGCTCGCCGCAGCGCCCCGGAACTCAGCGGACCGGCGAGCGTCCAGCTTCGCTGCTCGAAGTACGCGCCGGTGCCGGGCTCCAGCAGCACCTGGAACAACAACCCATGCTGGAGGGGTGAGAGCGGATGACGCGCCTCCGTTGCGCCCGCGAGCTCCACCAACGTCTCGACGCAGCCGCGCGCCAGGGCTTCGATGCGCTCGCGCGTATGGAGCGCCTCGCTGTAGTGCCAGGCGAACTCCAGGCGTCCGCCCACGACGCGAGCCACCACCTCCAACACATGACTCCGGAGCCCCTGCGTCCCCTGCGAGGCGCCCGTGGGTTCCGGCGCCAGCGTGAACAGCGCCGAGTCCCGCGCCCCCGAGTCGAGCTGCCCCAGGTAGTTGAAGAGGACCTCGGACGACGCACTTGCCTCGTGACGGAGGTCGCGCAGCAGGCCATATCCAAGGCCCCTGCCCTTCCGGTGTTCACGTGCCGCGCGAACCGATGCGAGCACGGAGGCGGACGCAATACCCTCAGGCAGCTCCAGACGCACGGGGAACAAGGTGGTGAACCACCCCACCGTGCGTGAGAGGTCCACGTCGTCGAACAGCTCGTCGCGCCCATGGGCCTCCAGGTCGATGCGCAGCCGGCGCTCGCCACTCCATCGGGCCAGTGCGCTCGCGACACCGGTGAGGAGCACGTCCTCGAGGCCCGGCTGGGGTCCAGCCGCCGATGAGCGAAGCAGCGAGTGCGTCACGTCGGCATCCAGCGCCACCGTGACGACGCGCTCCGAGCCCTGCGAGTTCACCCCACCCGGAACATCCCGAGGAAGCGCAGCCACCTCCGCGCGCAGCACGTCCCGCCAGTAAACCCCCTCCTCCGCGAGCACGTCCGAGGCCGCATGCACCTCCAGCCGTTGTGCCCAGGCCTGGAACGACGTCGTCTTCGCGGGAAGCGCCACGGGCTCGCCGCGGGCAAGCTGCCGAAGCGCGGTCTCCAGGTCCTCCAACAGCACGCGCCAGGAGACGCCGTCCACCGCGAGGTGGTGGATGACCAGCAGCAACCTCCCCGTCCGGTCCGGCCCCCCGTCGAACCACACCGCGCGCAGCAGACACCCCGCGCGCAGGTCCACCCCCGCCTGTTCCTCCGTGGCGGTGCGCTCCATCGCCCCTGCCTGCGCGGAGACCTCCACTCCGGACAGGTCCACGAGCCGCAGTGGCACGTCGCGCCCTGGCTCCGCGCACGACTGCGCCCACCCCGTCTCACTCCGCGACAGCCGCAGCCGGAGCGCATCGTGATGGTCCACGAGGGCCCGAAGTGCACGCGCCAGCACCTCCGGCTCCAGGCGCTCACGGGGCTCCAGCATCAACGCCTGGTTGAAGTAATTCGCCTCGGGGAGCTCGCGCTCGACGAACCACCGCTGGATGGGCGTCAGCGGCACGGGCCCCACGACGGGGCCCTGTTCCCCCAGGCGACGAGCGCTCGTCGCCACCTGGGCCAGCCCCGCCACCGTCGGATGCTGGAAGAGCTGCCGCGCCGTGAGGTGGATGCCCACCTGCCGCGCCCGCGCAATCACCTGAAGCGCGAGGATGGAGTCGCCGCCCAGCTCGAAGAAGCGGTCCTCGGCGCCCACCCGCTCGACACCCAGAACGCCTGCCCAGAGTCGCGCGAGCTGAACCTCCAGCGCACCGCGGGGCTCGACGTAGGCCGCACCGCTCCCCTGCATGGCCCGCATTGGTGCGGGGAGGCCACGACGGTCGAGCTTCCCACTGGGCGACAGCGGGAGCGCGTCCAACGTGACGAAGGCCGATGGCACCATGTGCTCGGGCAGTCGCTCACCGAGGAAGGCCCGCAGCTCCGAGGCCACGTCATCAGAAGACGCGACGACGTACCCCACGAGCCGCCGGTCTCCCGGGACGTCCTCTCGAATCGCCACCGCCGCCGCGCGCACGCCGGGGTGCAGGGACAGCACGGCTTCAATCTCTCCCAGCTCGATGCGGAAGCCCCGCACCTTCACCTGGTCATCCAGGCGGCCCAGGTATTCGATGGCGCCATTCGCCAGGAAGCGGGCCTGGTCGCCCGTCCGGTACATCCGCGCCCCCGGCTGCGCCGCGAAGGCGTCCGGGAGGAAGCGCTCAGCGGTCAGCTCCGGCCGCTGCCAGTAGCCACGCGCCAGCGGTGCCCCCCCGATGTACAGCTCACCCGGAACACCCGCCGGCACGGGACGCAGCCCCGCATCCAGCACGTACATCCGCGCGTTGGCGATGGGACGCCCGATGGGTACGACGGGCCCCCGGTCCTCGCGCGAGCAGGCCCACGCCGTCACGTCCACCGCGGCCTCCGTCGGGCCGTAGAGGTTGTGAAGCTCGGCGGACAGGCACGCGAAGAAGCGGTCTCGCAGCTCGGGAGGCAGGGCCTCGCCACTGCAGAACACCCGTCGCAGGCTGGCGCAGGACACCGCCAGCTCCGGCTCCTCCAGGAACGGCCGGAGCATGGACGGCACGAAGTGCAACGTGGTGATGCGCTCGCGAGCGATGGTGTCCGTCAGGTACGTGGGCTCCCGATGTCCACCGGGCCGCGCCATCACCAGCCGCGCGCCGGCCAGCAGCGGCCAGAAGAATTCCCACACCGAGACGTCGAAGCTGAACGGCGTCTTCTGGAGAACGCGGTCACTCGCATCGAGCCCGTAGGCCTCCTGCATCCACAGGATCCGGTTGCAGATGGCGGCATGCGTGTTCATCGCCCCCTTGGGCCGTCCCGTGGAGCCCGAGGTGTAGATGACGTACGCCAGCCCGCTCCCCTCCACGGCCACGGCGAGACGCTCCTCGCGCTCGTGCGCCACCGCGTCCCACTCCGAGTCCAGGCACACCACGGTGGCATCGCCCCGAGGCAGACGCTCCGACAACCGTGCCTGCGTGAGCAGCACCGGCGCCGCGGCGTCCGCGAGCATGTACTCCAGCCGCTCGCGGGGATACTCCGGGTCGAGCGGCACGTAGGCGCCCCCCGCCTTGAGCACGCCGAGGAGCCCCACCACCAGCTCCAGCGAACGCTCCACGCACAGCGCCACCCGCGTGTCCGGCCCCACGCCTCGGGCCCGCAGGTAACGCGCGAGCTGATTCGCGCGCCGATCCAACTCCCGGTACGTCAGGGTGTCGCCCTCGAAGCTCAGCGCCACCGCATCCGGTGTGCGGTCCACCTGCGCTTCAATGAGCCGATGCAGGACGCTCACGCCCGGCCGCGGGCGGTCCGTGTCATTCCACGCCACCAGGACCCGGTGCCGCTCCGCCGAGGTCATCAGGGAGAGCGCATGCACCCGCTGCTCCGGCTCACGGACGCCCGCCTCCAGCAGGACGCGCAGGTGCTCCAGCAGGCGAGCCGCGGTGTCCGGCTCGAACAGGTCGGCGCTCAGCTCCAGGTTCGCGGAGAAGCCCTCCACCGTGTCCGTGATGATGAGCCGCAGGTCGAACTTCGCCGTGAGGCTCGGCTGGGGTTGGACGTTCAGTCGGAGCCCGGGAATCACCAGCTCCGGCAGCGGGTCCTCCTGCATCACGAGCATGGCCTGGAACAGCGGGCTGCGGCCCAGGTCGCGCTCGGGCTGGAGCGCCTTCACCAGCTCCTCGAAGGGCGCATCCTGGTGCGCGAAGGCCCCCAGCACGGTCTCCCGCGCGCGGCCAATCAACTCCCGGAAGGACGGCGCGCCCGCCAGCGACACGCGGAGGACCAGCGTGTTGACGAAGCAGCCGATGAGCCCTTCCAGCTCGGTCCGGTCACGCCCCTCCACCGGCGTTCCCACGCACAGGTCGTCCTGTCCGCCATGACGGGACAGCAGCGCGGAGAAGCCCGCCAGCAACACCATGAAGGGCGTGGCGCCCTCCCGCTGGGCCAGCGCCTTCAGCGCGCGCGACAGCTCCGAGCCCAGGAGCACGCTTCGACTCACGCCACGGCTGCTCCGCACGGCGGGGCGAGGCCAATCCGTGGGCAGGTCCAGCGCCCGAGGTGCCCCTTGCAGCCGGGTCCGCCAGTACGCGAGCTGCGCCTCCAGCGCCTCGCCGCGCAGCCAGTCGCGTTGCCACGCCGCGTAGTCCACGTACTGGAGCGGCAGCTCCGACAGCGGCGACGCCTTCCCCTGAGAGTAGGCCCGATAGAGCGCCGCCACCTCGAGCACGAGCACGCCCATGGACGCACCATCCGTCACCAGGTGGTGCAGCACCAACAAGAGCACGTGCTCACGCGCGCCCACCTGAAGCAGCGTGGCGCGAAGCGGCGGCCCCGAGCCAAGGTCGAACGCCCGCAGCGACTCCTCCGCCAACCGCTGCGACAGCGCCTCCGCCTGCGCAGCCCCCGACAGCGCGGTCAGGTCCACCCGCGCCAGCGCGAGCCGGGCCTCGGGATGGATGCGCCAGGAAGGCGTCCCGTCTTCATCGTGGAAGGTGGCGCGGAGGACTTCGTGCCGCCGGACCACTTCTCTCAGCGAGCGCTCCAGCAACGCCACCTCGAGCGCCCCCTCCACACGGACGGCCACCGCGTCGTTGTACGCGGCGCCGCCGGGTTCGAGCTGCTCCAGGAACCAGAGCCGCTGCTGCGCGAAGGACAGCGGCAACGCCCCTTCATGAGCCCGCGCCACCAACGGAGGCACACCGGACGCCCCCAGGAGACGCGCATCGATGCGCGCACCCAGGGCCGCGGGCGAGGACGACTCGAACAGCTCACGCAGGGGCAGGTCCACCCCGAACGCCTCTCGAATCCGAGAGGCCGCGCGCGTGGCCAGCAACGAGTGCCCGCCCAGCGCGAAGAAGTCGTCCTCGGCACCCACCCGCTCCACGCCCAGCAGCGAGGCCCACAGCTCGGCCAGGCGGCGCTCGGTCTCCGTCCGAGGCGCCACATACTCCCGAGCGACGTCGCGGACGCCCTCCGGCGCGGGCAGCGCCTTCCGGTCCAGCTTTCCGTTGGGCGTCAGCGGGAGCGCATCGAGTGACACGAACGCCGAAGGCACCATGTGCTCCGGCAGGGAGCGCCGGGAGAAGGCCAGCAGCGCCTCCACCGAAAGCGCCGTCCCCGGCCGGGAGACGACGTACGCGACCAGGCGCGCGCCTCCAGCAGCCTCCTCCCGCGCCACGACCACGGCCTGCGCCACGTCGGAGTGCCGCGCCAGCACGGCCTCGATTTCGCCAGGCTCCACCCGGAAGCCACGGACCTTGAGCTGGTGGTCCACCCGGCCCAGGAACTCCACCGTTCCATCCGCGCGCCACCGTGCCCGGTCGCCCGTCCGGTACATCCGAGCCCCGGCGTCGGCGGACACCGGATCCGGGAGGAAACGCTCGGCGGTCAGCTCCGGCCGCGCGTGGTAGCCCCGCGCGACACCCGTGCCACCGATGTAGAGCTCACCGGGCACGCCCACGGGCAAGGGACGCAGCGCCGCGTCCAGCACGTACAGCGACGTGTTCGCGATGGGCGCGCCAATGGGCACCGGCCCTGGCGAACCATCCACGGCGTGCGACGAGGACCAGATGGTGGTCTCCGTGGGGCCGTACATGTTGAGCAGCGCTCCGCCCACGGTGTCCCGCAGCCGCGCCGCCAGCTCCGCGGACAGCGCCTCACCACCGACGAGCAACCGCTCCAGTCCCGCGAGCGCCCCGGCCGCGCCGGGCTCCAGGAGCAGCGCCTGGGCCAGGGAGGGCGTGCATTGCAGGTGCGTGACACCGTGCCGGCGGAGCTGCGCGGGGACGGTGCTGTCCTCCTGCGCCTGAAGCCGGAAGTCCCGCTCGCAGCGCTGCCGCACGGCATCCAGCGCCGGAAGGCTGGCCAGCACGGCATCCGT
The DNA here is from genome assembly GCF_010894475.1 of Myxococcus vastator. Lineage (GTDB taxonomy): Bacteria > Myxococcota > Myxococcia > Myxococcales > Myxococcaceae > Myxococcus > Myxococcus vastator. The sequence goes on along the minus strand of NZ_JAAIYB010000010.1, from coordinate 10,915 downwards.
GTCCACGCCGAAGTCGATGAGGCACGCGACCTCATCCACGCCCAGCGTCTCGATGCGAGCCACCTGCTCCCGGCAGGTGCGCGGCGTCCCGAAGAGTCCCGCCCCTTCGAAGAAGCGCCCGAAGGCCCGTCCCACGAGCGCATCCAGGTCCTCCGGACGAACCGATGCGGGGTCCAGGTCCACGCCCAACGTCCGGCCCAGGCCGCGCATCAGGTCCGCGGAGTTGCTCAGGTAGCGCCGCAGTGGCGCCTCGACCAGTTCGCGCACGCGCTCCACGTCGTGCCCCACGAACGTGTGGAGCATCAGCGTCACGTGGCCCTCGCCCTCGTGCCCCGCCTCCCGCCAGGCCTCGCGGTAGAGCGCGATGCGTGCTTCCAGCTCCTCCCACCGCTGACCCAACAGGTGCGTCAGGACGCCCGCGCCCAGCCGGCCCGCGTCGCGGAAGGTGTCCGGATTGCCAGCGGCGGTCAGCCACACGGGCAGCTCTCGCTGCACGGGGCTCGGACGGATGCGGACATCGACGGGCGTCCCCGCGCCATTGGGGAACGACAGCGCCTCACCGCGCCAGAGCCGCCGCAACGTGTCCAGGTCCCGCCGCGCCAGCTCCCGGCGCTCCGCGTACCGCTCCGGCGCGAGGACGAAGTCATCCGCGTGCCAGCCCGCCGCCACGGAGATGCCGACCCGGCCCTTCGACAGGTTGTCGACGAGCGACCACTCCTCCGCCACGCGCACGGGGTGATGCAGCGGCAGCACGACGCTGCCGGCGCGGATGGCCACGCGCTCGGTGATGGCGGCGATGGCCGCGCTCGTCACGGACGGATTGGGATAGAGCCCACCGAAGGCATGAAGGTGGCGCTCCGGTGTCCACACCGCCTGGAAGCCATGGCGGTCCGCGAACCGCGCCCCATCGAGCAACAGCCGGTAGCGCTCCGCGCCGGGAGCCCCCTCATCCGCGGCGAAGTAGAAGAGACTGAAGCCCAGGGGCTTCTGGCGCGCCCGGGTCACCCGGCGAGGCGCGGCCCCCAAGGCCCCCTGCTCGCCCTGCACGGCGACCTTGAAGCCCCGCGCCAGCGTCCAGAGCAGCTCCAACACGGAGATGTCGAAGGAGACGCTCGTCACCGCGAGCCACGTCCCCGGCCCGGTCCCCACGCGCGCGTCCATGCCCGTGAAGAAGCTGACGACGTTGCGGTGCGGAATCAGCACGCCCTTGGGCGTGCCGGTGGAGCCCGAGGTGTAGAGCACGTAGGCCAGGTGGTCAGGCCCCACGGCTCCCGGTGGCGCGGCGTCCGCCTCGCCGGGCACCTCCAGCGGAACCACGGACCTGTCGCCGAACGGAAGCGCGCCCGCCAGGTGCCGATGCGCGAGCACCACCGAGGCGCCGGAGTCCTCCAGCATCAGCGCGAGCCGAGCCTCGGGATACGACGGGTCCAGCGGCAGATACGCACCGCCCGCCTTGAAGATGCCCAGCAGGCCCACGACCAGGTCCGCGGACCGGTCGGCGCAGAGCCCCACGATGCACTCGGGGCCAACGCCCTGCTCCCGCAGCCGCCACGCCACGGCGTTGGCTCGCCGGTCCAGCTCACGGTACGTGAGCGTCTCGTCCCCGCACACCACGGCCACGGCGTCCGGCGTGCGCCGCGCCTGCGACTCGATGAGCGCATGGATGCACGTCTCCGGGAACTCCGCCCGCGTGTCATTCCAGTCGACCAGGACCTGCCGCTGCTCCGCTGGTGGCAGGACCGGAAGCACGGCGAGGCGTTGGTCGGGGTCCGCGACAATGGACTCCAGCAGCACGCCCATTCGCGCCACCAGTCGCGTGGCGGTGTCCGCGTCGAACAGGTCCGTGGCGTACTCGAGCCACCCGCCCAGTCCCTCCGGCCCGCGAGCCAGCGACAGCGTCAAATCGTAAGGCGTGGCCCCCGGGTCCACCTCCACGCGGCGCGACTCCAGGCCGGGCAGCGCCAGCCCCGCGCCGGGCTCCGGCTGGAGCACGAACAGCACCTGGAACAGTGGCGCGCGCGATGGGTCCCTCGTCGGCTGCACGGCGTCGACCAGCCGCTCGAAAGGAACGCCCCGGTGGGCAAATGCCTCCAGCACGCCTTCGCGCGTCTGACCCAGCAGCTCGCGGAAACGTGATGAGCCGGACACGGACGCGCGCAGGACGACCAGGTCGAGGAAGCACCCCATCAACCCTTCGAGTCCCGTCCGCTCACGCCCGTTGACGGCCGTCCCGACGCAGAAGTCCGTCTGCCCCGAATGACGCGCGAGCAGCACGTTGAAGGCCGCCAGCAACGTCATGAACAACGTGGCGCGCTCGCTTTGGCCCAGCGCCTCCAGCCGAGCCGTCAGCGCCTCCGGAAACCGCACCGCCACGCGGCCACCGCGATAGGACGGCATGGGGGGCCGAGACCGGTCCGCGGGCAGCTCCAGCGCGGCAGGCACACCCGCCAGCCGCGCCTTCCACCAGTCGAGCGACGTGGCCAGGGCACCGTCCGCCTCCACCTCGCGGCGCCAGCGCGCGAAGTCGGGATACTGGAAGGCCAGCGGCTGCAGCGAAGAAGCCCCCGCGTACAGCGCGCTCAGCTCACGGGCCAGGATGGCGAACGAGGCACCATCCGAGACGATGTGGTGCATCACCACGACGAGCAGGTGCGCTTGCGCGTCCAATTGAAACAGCGTGGCCCGGAGCAGCGGACCTCGCGCGAGGTCGAACGGCGCCCGCGCGTCCTCATGGGCCAGGCGAAGCGCGGCCTCCTCACGGGCATCCACCGGGATGTCACGGAGGTCCACCCGGCGAAGCGATGACACCGGCGCCGGTGAGGTTACTTGAAACGGTGTGCCATCTTCGTCTCGGAACGTCGCCCGGAGCGCCGCGTGCCGCTCAACGATTGCACCGAGGGCGCGCTCCAGCGCCCCATCATCCAGCGCCCCGGTGAGCCGTACCGCCGCCGGAAGGTGATACGCGGCGCTTCCCCGCGCCAGCTGCTCGAAGAGCCACAGGCGCTGCTGCGCGGAGGCGAGCGGCGCGGGTGTCCCCTCCTCGCCCCGCGTCAGCTCGGCACCAGCGGACTTCCCACGCGCCGCGAAGACGGTCCGCGCGAGCTCCCCCACCGTTGGCCCCTGAAGCAGGACCTCCATGCGGAGGACCACGCCCAGGGCCTCGACGTCGTTCGCCAGCTCCACGGCGCCTAGCGAGTCCAGGCCGAAGGACGTGATGGGCGCCTCCGTCGCCAGCTCCTCCGGACGGACGCGAAGCCGCGCGGCGATCCGCGCCAGCAACCACGTCTCCAGGGCCTCCACGGTGAGCGGCTCGGACGCGGTGAACGCAGGCGCGGGAGCGTCAGCCTGGGGCGCCGCTGCTTCCGACTCGCTCCACGTCAGCAGCGCCCGAGCCGTCCCCACGAGCAGCTCGGCCCGGCAGGCCCGCCGTTGAATCTTTCCGCTGGACGTCTTCGGCAGCGCGCCGGGCTCGATGAGGACGAGCGTGTGGAGCTGGACCTCGTGCGTCTCCGCCAGGCCACGGCGGACGGCGCCCACCACGTCCTCGGCGGTCCACGGCTTGCGCGAGTCCACCTCGTACATCACCGCGAGCCGCTCCTCGCCGCCCACGTCGATGGAGAACGCCGCGCCACACCCGGGCCGCAGCGCCGGATGGCTGCGCTCCAGCGTCAGCTCCAGGTCCTGCGGGTGCAGGTTGCGCCCGCGGAGGATGATGAGGTCCTTGCGGCGGCCCACGACGAACAGCTCGCCGTCCTTCAGCAGGCCCAGGTCTCCCGTCCGCAGGAACCGGGGGCCGCTGTCCGACTCCGCCAGTCGCGCGCCGAACGCCGCTTCGCTCTCCTCGGGCCGCTCCCAGTAGCCCTGGGCCACGCTGGGACCGGAGACCCAGATTTCCCCCACCCGCTCAGGCGGGCACGCGCGGCGCGTCTCCGGGTCCACCACGAGCAGCGTCTGCTCAGGCAGCGTCTGGCCACACCCCACCAGCGGGCGAGCCCCCGGGCCGTCCTCGACCGCCAGCGCCTCGTTCCGCTCCAACGCCTGGGCATCCCACGTTCGCGTGAGGACCCCTTCGCCCTTGCGCCCACCCGAGGCGATCAGCGTGCCCTCCGCGAGCCCGTAGCAGGGATAGAGCGCCTCACGCTGGAAGCCCACGGGCGCGAAGGCCTCCGAGAAGCGCGTCATGACTTCCGGGCGGATGGGCTCGGCGCCACAGAAGGCCAGCTCCCAGCGACGCAAGTCCAAGCCTTCACGCTCCGCGGGAGGCACCTTCCTCACGCACAGGTCGAAGGCGAAGCACGGGCCGCCGCTGATGGTGCCACCGAAGCGGGACAGGGACTCCAACCAGAACCGCGGGCGGCGAAGGAACGCGAGCGGCGACAGCAGCGCCACCGGGAAGCCCGCGTAGAGCGGCTGGAGGATGCCGCCAATCAGGCCCATGTCGTGGTACGGCGGCAGCCAGATGACCCCCACGCTGTCCGAGCGGACCTGGAACGCGTGGGAGATCAACGCCAGGTTGTGCAGCAGGTTCCCGTGGCTGAGCTGCACGCCCTTCGGATCCCCCGTGGAGCCGGACGTGTATTGAAGGAAGGCCAGCGTGTCCCAGGACGGCTCGGGGCGGCGCCACTCCGCCTCGGTCCCTTCGGGCAGCGCGTCCGTGGCCACCCAGCGGAGCGCGGCGAGCTCGGGGGCGCCTTCGAAGAGGCCCTCTCCCATCTCCTGGATGAAGGAGGTGGTGAGCACGACGCTCGCGCGCGCATCGCGGATGATGGCGCGCAGCCGCGGCAACGTCCGCTCCAGCCGCATCGGGTCCGGCGGATAGGCTGGGACGGCGACCAACCCGGCATACAAGCAGCCGAAGAAGCCCGCGACGTACTCCAGGCCCGGTGGGTAGAGGAGCACCGCCCGCTCACCTGCACGCACCAGGGCTTGGAGCGCCGCGCCAATGCGCCGGGCTCGCAGGTCCAACCCCGCGTAGCTCAGGACCGCGTCGTCCCCGCCATCCTCCAGGAACGTGTACAGCGGCCGTTCACCCAGGGACTGGGTCTGCGTTTCGAGGAGCTCCAGCAGTGTCGCGGCCGAGTGGGAGCGCATGGTGAGAGGTTCCAGGGGACGGGGCTGTGGAAAACCGAAGAGCTTCGCTAGAGCGGGCGGCGCAGCATAAGCTATGAGCGCCCACAATCCGGTTCTCATCCTCGCGGAAGGAACTCTCGGCGTGAACCTGCTCATCCTGCTGCTGCGCAGGTCCCGTGGCTCCGTGGCACTCGCCGTCTGCTTCGGGCTGTTGACGGGCGCCGCGAGCGCGGGGCTCATCGCGCACATCAATGGCGTGCTCGCGCGGGGCGGCGCGATTTCGGACCGGGGAACGGTCCTCGGCTTCGCCACGCTCGGAGTCCTGATGCTGGGCTCGCGCATCGGCTCGCAGCTGCTGCTGACGCGGCTCCAGACGAACACCACGTTCGCGCTGAGGGATCAGCTCAGCCAGCGCATCCTCGCGACACCGCTGCGGCGGCTGGAAGCGCTGGGCTCCCACCGGCTGCTGGCCACCCTCGTCGACGACATCCAGGCCGTCACCCAGGGCTTGCTGTGCATCCCACCGCTGCTCATCAACGGCGGCATCATCCTGGGCTGCATGACGTACCTGGCCGTCATGTCGCGGCTGGTGTTCGCGGCGCTGCTCGTCTTCGCGCTGCTGGGCGCCGTCAGCTACCTGCTCCCGCTTCGCCACATCATGGCGCTGCTGAAGGACTCGCGCCAAACAAATGACCGGTTCTTCCGCGACCTGCGCTCCCTCACCCAGGGCCTGAAGGAGCTGAAGCTGCATCAGCGCCGGCGCACGGCGTTCCTCGACCAGGAGCTGTTCCCCACCGCCGAGACGCTGAAGCAGCTCCAGCAGCGGGTCTCCACGCTCCATGCCCTGTCGACGAGTTGGGGCATGAGCCTGTTCTTCTTCTTCATCGGGCTGCTGCTGTTCGCCCTGCCCGGCATCGCCCCGGTGTCCGCGTCAACGCTGGTGGGCTACACGCTCGCCGTCCTCTACCTCCAGCAGCCGCTGGATGCGTCCATGACGCTGCTGCCCATGCTGGGCGCGGGAACCGTGGCGCTCCGCCACATCGAAGCGCTGGAGCTGCCCCCCGCCGACACGCAGGGCACGCCACGGCCGCCCGTCGCCATCGCGCCTCCCGCCACGCCTTCCCGCATCGACCTCGTGGGCGTCACGCACGCCTACCGCCGCGAGGGCGAGGACCTGCCCTTCACGCTGGGCCCCATCGACCTGACGCTGCGCCCTGGAGAAATCCTCTTCATCGCCGGGGGCAACGGCAGCGGCAAGACGACGCTGGCCAAGCTCATCACCGGCCTCTATTCGCCGGAGTCCGGGGCCGTCCACGTCGACGGGCACCCGGTGACGGACGACGCGCGGGAGCGCTACCGCCAGCACTTCGCCACGGTGTTCTCCGACTTCCACCTCTTCGACTCCCTGTTGGGGCTGGCCCTGGGCGGGCAGGCGGACAAGGCCCGTGCGTACCTCGCGCGGCTCCAGCTGGAGCGCAAGGTGCGCATCGACGCCAACGGCGCGCTCTCCACCACGGACCTGTCCTCGGGTCAGCGCAAGCGACTGGCGCTGCTGACGGCGTTCCTGGAAGACCGCCCCGTGTACCTCTTCGACGAGTGGGCCGCGGACCAGGACCCCCTGTTCAAGGAGGTCTTCTACCGGGAGCTGCTCCCGGACCTGAAGGCCGCTGGCAAGGCCGTGGTGGTCATCAGCCACGACGACCGGTACTTCGACGTGGCGGACCACCTGCTCCGCCTGGAGTCCGGCGTCATCGCTTCGGGTCCGTAAAACATCCGCTTTACACGCACTCTGAGACAAAGTGCTATTACGCGGAAAATGTCACACGTCGACGGACACCCAGGCGGGCTGAAGTTCTCGGATGAAATCCAGGCGTTGCACGGTGAGCTGTCCGCGGCGGCGGTGGCGTTCCTGAAGTTCGCGGAGCGGACGCCCGAGGTGTTCGCGCGGCACCGCTTCCAGAAGTTCGAAGCGTCACCGCTGATGTATTACGAGCTGCACCGGTGGCCGCTCCTCATCGACTCGCGGCGCGACCGTGAGATGGAGGACGTCGCGGTGAAGCTCTGCCGGCTCGTCAAGCGCGGGCCCCGGCTCCTGCTGGACGGAGACCCTCGGCGCATCGCCGACTACTACGGTGTCTCGCCGGAACGGGCCCGCGTGGCGGCGGAGGTCCTGGCCCTCACGGAGGACGCGCGCGGCGCGCTCAGCCGCGGGGACTTCATCGACTCGGCGGATGGCCTCAAGTGCCTCGAGGTCAACATGATGGCGGGCCTGGGCGGCTGGGAGACGGGGCTCAAGGCCCAGGTGGTGATGGACCAGCCCGTGCTCCAGCGCTTCACCGAGGAGCAGGGCCTGCGCATCCAGCTCCAGGACACGCTGCGCGCCTTCCTGGGGCATGTCGTCGAGGACGTGCGGCGGACCGTGGCCTGGGAGGGTGAGTGCAACCTGGCCGTGCTCTTCCCCGACAACGAGCTGCCTGAAGCCGCGGGCAGGGAGATGGCGACGCTGCTGCTCAACAGCACGCTGAGCGAGCTGCTCGAGGCGGACGGCGCGAAGGGAGAGGTGCTCATCGGCACCTACAGCGAGGTGGAGGACGCGGAGGGCCCCTGCCTCACGATGCGCGGACGGCGGCTGCATGCCGTGCAGGAGCATGACGCGAGAGAGCGGCTCGAGGTGGTGAGCCCGGCGTTCGACGCCCGCGTCCGCGCCGCGCTCGCCGCGCGCACCTTGTGTCTCTACAACGGTCCCGCGCAGGAGCTGCTCGACGACAAGCGCAACATCGCGCTGCTGTCGGAGAACGAGGCGTCGCCCGCGCTCTCTTCCGAGGAGCGGGAGCTCATCCGCCGGCGCATCCCCTGGACGCGCCGCGTGCGGTCCACTCAGACGACCCGCGGTGGCGCGTCCGTGTGGCTGCCCGACGAGCTCGCCGCCTCGAAGCGCGAAGGGCTGGTGCTCAAGGCGGGCCGCGCCTATGGCGGCAAGTCGGTGCTGATTGGCCGCGCGATGACCGCCGAGGACTGGGACGCCGCCATCCAGGAAGCCCTGGCGCACGGCGGCTGGATTGTCCAGGAGCGCATCGAGCCGCGCCCCTACCACTTCCTGCGAGACGACGGCGCCGTGGGCCCCCACATCCTCATCTGGGGCGCCTTTGTCTTCGGTGAGCGCTACGGCGGAACCATGGTGCGACTGAATCCCACCGGCCAGGGCAAGGACGTGGTCAACGCGACTCAAGGCGCGTTGATGTGCGCGCTCGTCGTCGTCGAGTAGCGGCATGTCTCACGGCGAGACACGGGGAATGAAAGCACCCCTGGCAATCACGCGCGCTCCCGCTTGCCTCTTATTCTCAATTTTCAAGTAAAATCAATCAAATCGCATTTGTCGCAGCTGGCCGCGCTACTATAGGGTTTGTCACCCTCTTGAAACGCGGACACGTGACGACTCGGCCCGTCTCGAAGCGGCTCCGTAGACGTCGTGTGTCCGGGAAGGAACGCTCGCCGTGAAGCTCAGTGTTCTCGATCATTCCATCGTCGCCAGCGGCACCCAGACACGTGAGGCCTTCCAAAACACGGTAGAGCTGGCCCGAGCCGCCGAGCAGCTCGGGTATCACCGCTTCTGGCTCGCGGAGCACCACGGCTCGGGACACTTCGCGGGCGTGGCGCCGGAGATCCTCGTCGCGCATGTCGCGGCGGCGACGTCGCGTATCCGGGTGGGAACGGGCGGCGTCCTGTTGTCGAACTACAGCCCCTTCAAGGTCGCCGAGGTCTTCCGGCTGCTGGAGGCGCTCCACCCCGACCGCATCGACCTGGGCATCGGACGGACGTCGGGCAGCACGGACCTGGTGGCTCGCGCCCTGGCCTATGGCCCGCCGGCGAGCAACGAGCGCTTCCCCACGAAGCTGGAGGACCTCGTCGCCTTCCTGTCGGGCACCACGCCCGCGACGCCGGAGTTCGAAAAGCTGAGCTTGAAGACCATGGCGCAGGGCGTGCCGCAGGTCTGGGCGCTCGGCTCGGGTGAGCAGAGCGCCGCGCTCGCGGCCCGGCTGGGGCTGTCCTTCTGCTTCGCGCACTTCTTCAACCCCATCCACGGCGGCCCGGTGACGCGGGGGTATCGCGAGCACTTCAAGCCTTCGCACGTGCAGGCGGCGCCCAACTCCGCCGTCAGCGTCTACGTCATCTGTGCACCGACCGAGCAGGAGGCCCGGCGAATAGCCCGGAGCAGCGACCTGCTGACCATCAACACGCGCAGGGGCCGGCCCGAAGCGCCCATTCCGTCCATCGAGGAAGCGGAGGCCTACGCCTACACGCCCGAGGACCTGGCCACGCTCGAGTTCGACCGCAAGCGCGTCGTGTGTGGCGCACCTGACCAGGTGAAGGAGCAGTTGACGCGCATGGCCGCCGAGTTCCAGGCGGACGAGCTGCTCATCACCACCATCGTCCACGACCATCGCTCCCGGCTGCGCTCCTACGAGCTGCTGGCCGACGCGTTCTCCCTCACGAGCACGCCGCCCGCCGGCCAGACAGCCAGCTGAGCCACGCCTCCGCGCCCCGCGGAGCCCTGCCCGGCGTCACGGACGTTCCCTGAGCCCTGCCCCGTGAGGGCCGCGTGGGGCGTGTGCGTGATGCCGCCGGGCCGCCGGGCCGCCACCCCACCTCGCTTCTTGAACGTGAGTTCGTCGACAGCCATGAGCGATGACAACCTGAGTGACGGCGACGACCTGGCCATTGCCATCGTCGGAATGGCGGGCCGCTTCCCGGGCTCCCCCGACGTGAAGACCTTCTGGCGGAACCTCTGCGAGGGCGTGGAGGGCATCCGCTTCTTCACGGACGACGAGCTGAAGGCCCGCGGCGTCCCCGAGGAGCGCCTGCGACAGCCGGGCTTCGTGCGCGCCGGGGCCGTGCTGGAGCAGGTGGACGCGTTCGACGCGAGCTTCTTCGGCTATTCGCCGCGCGAGGCCGTGCTGATGGACCCGCAGCACCGCATCTTCCTGGAGTGCGCGTGGGAGGCCATCGAGCGCGCGGGCCACGGACTGGATACGGAGTCGCGCTCGGTGGGCGTCTTCGCGGGGACGAGCCTGAGCACGTACCTGCTCTTCAACCTGCGCACGCACCCGGAGCTGCTCGAGTCGAGCGACAGCTTCCAGGTGATGATTGGCAACGACAAGGACTTCCTCGCCACGCGGCTGGCGTACCACCTGGACCTCAAGGGCCCCAGCCTGGATGTCCAGACGGGCTGCTCCACGTCGCTGGTCGCCACCCACCTGGCCTGCCAGTCGCTGATGGGCTTCCAGTGTGACGTGGCCATCGCGGGCGGCGTGTCCGTGGACGTGCCCCAGCGCACCGGCTACGTGCACCAGCCCGGGGGCATCGCGTCCCCGGACGGACACTGCCGTCCCTTCGACGCGCAGGCGCAGGGAACGCTCTTCGGCAGCGGCGTGGGCGTGGTGGTGCTCAAGCGGCTGGATGACGCGCTGGCGGACGGCAGCCACATCCACGCCGTCATCCGGGCCTCCGCCATCAACAACGACGGCGCCTCGAAGCTCGGCTACACCGCGCCCAGCGCCGAGGGGCAGGCGGAGGTCATCGCCCGCACCCACGCGTTGGCGGGCGTGACGCCAGACACCGTGGGCTACGTGGAGACGCACGGCACCGGCACCCTGCTGGGAGACCCCGTTGAAGTCTCCGCGCTGACGAGCGCCTTCCGCGCCGGCACCGAGGCCACCAGCTTCTGCGCGCTCGGCTCCGTCAAGTCGAACATCGGCCACCTGGACGCGGCGGCCGGCGTGGCGGGGCTCATCAAGACGGCCCTGGTGGTGGAGCACGGACGCATCCCCCCCACCCTCCACTGCCA
>NZ_JAAIYB010000109.1 GCF_010894475.1 Myxococcus vastator | reverse complement strand
GGCGAGGCGCTGTCGTCGCTGCCGCTCGCCGCGGGGGCCCCGTTCTCCGTGCCCGTCACGGGTTGACGGTGAGGCTCGGAGTCGTTCCGCGAATTTGACCGGCCCAGGGGTGGGGCGTACTTTGCCCTCCATGCCGTCGCTACAGGCCGCAACACGGATTTCGTGTGGCCGTCGTGACCGCGCCCGAGGACTTTCAAGCCATGCGTGATGCTCACCGGATGAAGGAGAAGTTCGACGTCTCGCTGGACAACCGGCAGATCGTCAGCCTGCTCATCGCCGGCATTGTCGTGATGGGCGCTGTCTTCGTGCTGGGGGTCGTCGTCGGCAAGAAGCTCGCGGGCAACGCGGATGCCGTGGCCGCGCCGGACCTGCTCTCCGCGTTGGATGCCAACGCGCAGGCGCTCCAGAACGTGCAGCAGGAGCAGCCGCTCACCTTCCCGGATGAGCTGACCCGCAAGGCCGTTGCCGAGCCGGTGGCGCCGCCGCCCCCCAAGCCCGCCGTCGCCAAGGCCCCGCCGCCGGCGGAGAAGCCCGCCGCCGCGAAGCCGCCCGAGCCGAAGCCGGCCACCGCGCAGCGCCCGTCGCTGGCGCCCACGCCGGACCCGGACACGGGGGAGCTGCCGCCGGAGGAGCCCGAGGCCGAGCCGGAGCGCGTCGTCGTCGCCGAGGCGCCCACGGCGCCGGTCCCCGCGAAGGCGGTGCCGGTGTCGGGCAAGGTGGAGGCGTCCGCCGTTCCCACGCGCACCACCACCACGGAGGGCGGCGGCCTGAAGGAGGCCATTGCCCGCGCCACCCAGCGGCCGGCGCAGCCCGCCTCGCCGCCCGCGCAGGCCGTGAAGGGTGGGGCCTTCACGCTCCAGCTCTCTGCGTTCCAGGACCGGCAGGAAGCCGACCGCTTCGCCGCCCGGTTGCGTGACCGGGGTTATGCCCCCTATATCCTGACGGCCGAAGTGGCTGGCAAGGGGACGTGGTACCGCGTCCGCATGGGAAGCTTCGCCTCGCGGGATGCGGCCACCCGGTATCTGTCAGACTTCAAGCGTGAGACTTCGCTCGACGCATTCGTGGCCGGCACGAACTAGAGCGGGACGAGGAAGACGGAAAGCGCCATGACGACGACGAAGCGGGTGGAGAAGCCCTGGGGATACGAACTCATCTGGGCTCACACCGAACGCTACGTGGGCAAGCTGCTGCACGTGAAGCAGGGCCACAAGCTCAGCCTGCAGTTCCACAACCGCAAGGATGAGACCATCCACGTGCAGAGCGGCAAGCTGCTCTTCGTCGTCGACGAGGGCCAGGGGCTCATCGAGAAGGAGATGAACCCCGGTGAGAGCTACCACATCAAGCCGCTCACCAAGCACCGCATGGTGGCGCTGACCGACTGCGACATCCTCGAGGTCAGCACCCCGGAGCTGGACGACGTGGTCCGGCTCGAGGACGCCTACGGGCGCACCGGCACCAGCAACCCGTAGCCGCTGTCCACCGCGGCGGCCCGCCTACTCGCGGGCCGTGTTGTTCGGGTTGCGGGTCCACTTGTCCACCGTGCCGTCCCCGTCCAGGTCCTCGCCGATGCGGTCCACCTGGCCACCCTCCCAGTACTCCCAGTAGTCGATGCGGCCGGCCCCGCGCGTGTCGCGCTCCTTGCGCACCAGCTTGCCGCCTTCGTAGTAGGTGAAGCTGTCCGGGCGGCCGTCACCGTTGGTGTCGCGCTCGCGGCGCGTGTTGACGCCCTTCTCGTAGAAGTAGGTGGAGTCCACGCGGCCGTCGAAGTCCAGGTCCAGCGACTCGCGCGCCTTGACGCCGCTCGCGTCGAAGTAGCGCGTCAGGTCCACGCGGCCGTCCCAGTTCAGGTCCAGCTCCTGGCGCACCTTGCGTCCGTCCACCGTGTAGGTCCACACGTCCGGGCGGCCGTCGCCGTTGGCGTCCTGCGGGGTGACCTCCTCGTTGGCCGCGCCTTCCGGGCGGATGGCCTCCCCGGCCTGCCGACCCCTGCCGGCGCCGTCCTGCTCCGCCGACTTGCTGCTGGCACAGCCGGCCAGGGCACCCGAGGCCATGAAGCCCAGGAAAATCAACTGCTTGTAGCGTGGCATGGAGAACTCCCAGCGTCCGGGGGCCGCCTGGCGACGTCATTCGCACGAGATGCTTTCGCGCGACACGTCATTCCATATATTTTCACATATCGCCATGGCCCGAAAGAAAGTCAGCACCACCATCTACATCACCCCGGAGCAGAACGAGCTCCTCAAGGCGCTGAACCAGAAGACGAAGGTGCCCGTGGCCGAGTACATCCGCCAAGGCATCGATCTGGTCCTGGAGAAGTACAAGGCGCAGCTGCCGGGGCAGTCGACGTTCGACGAGCTGTGAGAGAGAGGCGTGACGTGAAGAGCATGCGTGGCAAGCGGGTAGCGGTCCTGGGCGGCGCCGGCTTCGTCGGCTCGCACCTGTGTGAGCGTCTTCTGGATGACGGCGCGGCGGGGGTCATCGCCGTGGACAACCTCATCACTGGCAACGAAGAGAACCTGCGCACGCTGAGCGGGCGGCCGGGCTTCTCCTTCGTGAAGGCGGACATCACCGAGCGCATCCCGGTGGAGGGGCCGCTGGACTACGTCTTCAACATGGCCTCGCCGGCCTCGCCCATCGACTACGCGCAGCTCCCCCTGGAGACGCTGCGCGTGGGCTCCATCGGCACGGAGAACGGGCTGAAGCTGGCGGAGGCGAACCAGGCGGTGTTCCTGATGGCCTCCACGTCGGAGGTGTACGGCGACCCGCTGGTGCACCCGCAGCGCGAGGACTACTGGGGCAACGTGAATCCCATTGGCCCCCGGTCCGTGTACGACGAGGCCAAGCGCTACTCGGAGGCCATCACCGCGGCCTACGGGCGCACCAAGGGCGTGCAGGTCCGCATCGTCCGCATCTTCAACACCTACGGCCCGCGCATGCGCCTCAATGACGGCCGCGTGGTGCCGGCCTTCGTGGGCCAGGCCCTCAAGGGCGAGGACTTCACCGTCTTCGGGGACGGCAGCCAGACGCGCTCGTTCTGTTACGTGAAGGACCTGGTGGACGGGCTGGTCCGGCTGATGCTGTCGGACGAGCCGAACCCGGTGAACATCGGCAACCCCCGGGAGATGACCATCCGGCAGTTCGCGGAGGCCGTGCGCGCGGCGGCGGGCGGGGGGGGCACCATCATCGAGAAGCCGCTGCCCAAGGATGATCCGAAGCAGCGGCAGCCGGACATCACCCGGGCCCGGACGCTGCTGGGCTGGGAGCCGAAGGTGCCGCTGGAAGAGGGTCTTCGGGAGACCATTGCGTGGTTCCGAGAGGTTGCCGGTACGAAGCCCGCGGCATAGTTTGCCGGCGCGTCGTTGCTGCAAGCCCTGCAGGTGGGAGGTTGCGTGAAGGTCCTGGTGACAGGTGGCGCGGGCTTCATTGGCTCGCATGTGTGCGATGAGTTCCTGCGCGGTGGACACGAGGTCATCGCGTTGGATGACCTGTCCGGCGGCAAGCGGGAGAACCTGGACCCGCGCGTGCGCCTGGCGGTCCACGACATCCGCAGCCGCGAGGCGTCGGAGCTCATCAAGTCAGAGAAGCCCGACGTGCTCTGCCACCTGGCGGCGCAGATGGACGTGCGCCGCAGCGTGGATGACCCGAGCTTCGACGCGGATGTGAACATCCGCGGCATGCTCAACCTGCTGGAGGCCGCCCGCGTCTCCGGGGTGAAGAAGGTCATCTTCAGCTCCACGGGCGGCGCCATCTACGGCGAGCAGGACGTGTTCCCCGCGCCGGAGAGCCACCCCACGCGGCCCATCTCTCCCTACGGCGTCTCCAAGGCGTCCGGTGAGCTGTACCTGGGCTACTACCGGGCGCAGTACGGCCTGCCCTACGTGGCGCTCCGCTACGCCAACGTCTACGGCCCGCGGCAGAACCCGCACGGCGAGGCGGGCGTGGTGGCCATCTTCAGCCAGCGGCTCATCGCCAATCAGGGCTGCACCATCTTCGGCGAGGGCAAGCAGACCCGCGACTTCGTCTTCGGTCCGGACGTGGCCCGCGCCAACCGGCTGGCCTTCGAAAAGGACTACGTGGGCGCCATCAACATCGGCACGGGCGTGGAGACGGACATCAACCGCCTCTACGCGCTGCTGGCCGAGGCGGCGGGCTCCAGCGTCTCCGTGGCCCACGCGCCCGGCAAGCCGGGGGAGCAGCTGCGCTCCTGCATCGACAACGCGCTCGCCAAGCAGGTGCTCGGCTGGGAGCCGAGCGTCGACGTGCGCGAGGGCCTGCGCCGCACCATCGAGTACTTCCGTCAGAAGGCTGGCGCGCCCGCTCGCGCGCACGGCTGAGCGGCGCCCGGTGCCCCCGCTTCCATCCGAGGCGGGGGAGGGCGGTACCCCTTCCCATGCGCGTACCCGGGCCGGCCGTGAGGGCCGGGGACCGGGCGTGCAGGGCGGGGGCTCGGGGCTTGTCCCAGGGGCGTTCGCCCGGGACGGGCGCTGATGACTGGGGAACAAACAAGCTCCCCTGGTGGGTTGCGCATCGGGCGGACGCGAGCGCGTAGATTTTCGCGCGATTCCCTGTTACGCACGCCCGCTTCTTCCGACGAGCGCCCTGAACATGCCGGCTGAAAACGCGCACATTCGCAACTTCTGCATCATCGCCCACATCGACCATGGAAAGTCGACGCTGGCGGATCGTCTCCTCGACAAGACGGGGACCCTGACCAAGCGCGAGGCGCAAGCCCAGTTCCTCGACAACATGGACATCGAGCGCGAACGGGGCATCACCATCAAGGCCCAGTCCGTGCGGATGAACTACACCGCGAAGGACGGCAAGCAGTACGTCCTCAACCTCATCGACACGCCAGGACACGTGGACTTCGCCTACGAGGTCAGCCGCAGCCTGGCCGCGTGCGAAGGCGCGCTCCTGGTGGTGGACGCGACGCAGGGCGTGGAGGCCCAGACGCTGTCCAACGTCTACATGGCGCTGGACCACAACCTGGAAATCATCCCGGTCATCAACAAGATCGACCTGCCGAGCGCGGACGTGGAGCGCACCCGCACGGAGATTGAAGACGTCATCGGCATCGATGCGTCCGTCGCGGTGCCGTGCTCCGCCAAGGAGGGCATCGGCATCCAGGACATCCTGGAGTCCGTCGTCAAGACGGTGCCGCCTCCGAGCGGCTCGGCGGACGCGCCGCTCAAGGCGCTCATCTTCGACTCCTGGTACGACAACTACCGGGGCGTGGTGACGCTGGTGCGCGTGCTGGAAGGCACGCTCAAGCTGCGGCAGAAGATCAAGCTGTTCAGCAACAACAAGGTCTTCGAGGTCCAGGAGCTGGGCGTGTTCAGCCCGTTCTCCCGCCCGGTGCAGCAGCTCATCGCGGGCGAGGTGGGCGTGCTCGTGGCCAACGTGAAGGAGCTGCAGGACGCCAAGGTCGGTGACACCGTCACCGAGGAGGCGCGTCCCACGTCCGCGCCCTTCCCTGGCTTCAAGGAAGTCAAGCCCATGGTGTTCTCCGGCATCTTCCCGGTGGACTCCGCGGACTACGAGAACCTGCGCGACGCGCTGGCGAAGCTGGTGCTCAACGACTCGGCGTTCACCTATGAGCCGGAGTCGTCCACCGCGCTGGGCTTCGGCTTCCGCTGCGGCTACCTGGGCCTGCTGCACATGGAGATCGTCCAGGAGCGCCTGGAGCGCGAGTACAACCTGAACCTCATCACCACCGCGCCCAGCGTGGTGTACCGCATCACCACGAGCAAGGGTGACACGCTGCTGGTGGACAACCCGGCCAAGCTGCCGCCGGTGCAGCACATCGAGAAGTTCGAGGAGCCCATCCTCACCTGCCACATCCACGTCCCCAACGACCACCTGGGCGCCATCCTGAAGCTGTGCCAGGAGCGCCGCGGCGTGCAGAAGGACATGAAGTACCTGGGCAGCAGCGGCCAGCGCGTGCAAGTGACGTACGAGATGCCGCTCGCGGAGGTCGTGTTCGACTTCTTCGACAAGCTCAAGAGCGTGTCGCGCGGCTACGCCAGCCTCGACTACGAGCTGGCCGGCTACATCGAGTCCGACCTGGCCCGGCTGGACATCCTCATCAACGGGGACCCGGTGGACGCCCTCAGCGTCATCGTGCACCGCGAGCGCGCGTACCTGCGTGGCCGCGAGGTGTGCCAGAAGCTGAAGGAGGTCATCCCGAAGCAGATGTACGAGGTGGCCATCCAGGCGGCGATTGGCGCGAAGATCATCTCGCGTGAGACCATCTCCGCCATGCGCAAGAACGTGCTCGCCAAGTGCTACGGTGGTGACATCAGCCGCAAGCGCAAGCTCCTGGAGAAGCAGAAGGAGGGCAAGAAGCGCATGAAGCAGGTCGGAACGGTGGAGATTCCGCAGGAAGCCTTCCTCGCGGTCCTCAAGTCGGAGCAGTAGCCCATGAACGCGGCCATGCCTTCCGCCACCCCTCCCGCGAAGCTCTCCGAGGCGATGGCGGCCCGTCGCACGCCGGAGATGCTTCGCGCCCGCCGTGGGCTGGTGTGGCGCGAGCGCCTCACCAGCCTCTGGGCGCCGCTGATCATCCTCGCGGTGCTGTACGTGCCGTACACGGTGCTCATCGAGTACTCGCGCGCCTCCGCCGCGTGGGCCCAGCCGGTGATGAAGGGGCTGGGGCTGCTGCTGGTCCTCTATTTCGTGGCCCTGCTGGTGTGGCGCAACGTCTCCCCCAGGGAGAAGGCGCTGCGCGGCGTGCGCCACGAGGCGAACGAGCTGCTGGAGGAGAACGAGCGCATCCTGCGCAAGCCCGGCGTGAGCGCGAAGGTGGCGGGGCCCGTGCTGGAGCGCATCGCCGAGCAGGCGCTGCGCGTGGAGCAGGCCTCCGCCGCGGGTGACGCGGAGGCGCTGCGCACCGAGGTCAAGGGCCTGGAGGCGCTCACCGCGCAGCACCTGGGCGCGTTCCGCAAGCAGTCCGCCATGGACTTCCTGGGCGGGTTCGGCAAGGCGCTGCTGGTGGCGCTGGTGTTCCGCACCTTCATCGTGGAGCCGTACCGCATCCCCTCCGGCTCCATGCTGCCCACGCTGGAGATTGGCGACCAGGTCTTCGTCAACAAGTTCATCTACGGGGTGCGCGTCCCGTTCCTCAACTTCGTGCCGTTCGTCATCGTCCGGCCGCCGGAGCGGGGAGACGTCATCGTCTTCAACAACCCGGTGAACGAGTCGGTGGACTACATCAAGCGCGTGGTCGGCGTGCCGGGCGACGTGGTGGAGTTCATCAACGGCGTCATCCACATCAACGGCCAGCCGCAGCAGCGCGAGCTCGTCGCCAACGCGTTCACCGTCCACAACATCACCGACGACGGGCGCTGGTACGACCAGCAGGAGACCCTCTACGAGGAGGACCTGTCCGGCGTGGCGCACGCCGCGCTGCAGACGCTGCCGCGCATGCCGCGCCGGGAAGGCCCCTACGAGGTCCCTCCGGGGCACGTCTTCGCGGTGGGTGACAACCGGGACAACAGCGCGGACAGCCGCCATGGCCTGGGCGTCACGGGGTACGGCAAGGCGGAGTACGTCCCCTACGGCCACATCAAGGGCAAGGCCATGGTGGTGTGGCTGTCGCTGGGCTACCACGGGCTGCTGCACGGCCTGTTCGGTGGCACGGGCCTGCGCGTGGATCGGTTCTTCGAACCGGTCCGTTGAGGCGCTCGCTGGAAGCAGGCAGGCCGGCGCGCCGCGCACGACGCTTGACGTGCCGCACGGCCCGGGGTACGCGGCGCCCCCGGCCATGAGACACCTGCTTGGAATCGAAGGCTGGCGCCGGGACGAGCTGGAGTCACTGCTCGACCGGGCGAAGGCACACCTCCCCGGCGCTCCCGACACCACCCACCTGCTTCGCGGCAAGGTGGTGGCGAACCTCTTCTTCGAGGACTCCACCCGGACCCGGACGTCGTTCCACATGGCGGCGAAGGGGCTGGGCGCCAGTGTGCTCAACTGGACGCACACCGGCTCCTCGGTGTCCAAGGGTGAGACGCTGCTGGACACCGCCCGCAACATCGAGGCGACGGGGCCGGTGGCCATCGTCATGCGTCACCGCTCGTCCGGCGCGCCGCACCTGGTGGCAAAGCACGTGAAGTGCGCCGTCATCAACGCGGGGGACGGCACGCACGAGCACCCCTCCCAGGCGCTGCTGGACGCCTTCACGCTGCGCCAGCGCTGGGGCTCGCTGGACGGGCGCACGGTGCTCATCGTGGGGGACGTGCTGCACAGCCGCGTGGCCCGCTCCAACCTGCACTGCCTCAAGGCGCTGGGCGCCCGGGTGGTGATGTGCGGCCCGCCCACGCTGATGCCGCCGGGGCTGGAGTCGCTGGGCGCGGAGGTGACGCACAACCTGGATGCGGCGCTCCCGCACGCGGACGCGGTGATGTGCCTGCGCATCCAGCTGGAGCGGCAGGGGCAGGCGTTTTTGCCGTCCACGCGTGAATATGCACGGCTGTTTGGCCTCAGCGCGGCCCGCGAGGAGCGGATGAAGGCGGACGCGGTGGTGATGCACCCGGGCCCCATCAACCGGGGCGTGGAGCTGGCGCCGGCGGTGGCGGACGGGCCCCGCAGCGTCATCCTGGAGCAGGTGTCCAACGGCGTCGCCGTGCGGCGGGCCATCCTGGAGGTGTGTGCGGCATGAGCTCCACGGTGCTCTTCAGGCGGGGGCGTGTCATCGACCCGCGCAACGGTGTGGACGGCGTCCGCGACGTGCTGGTCCGCGACGGCAAGGTGGTGGAGGTGTCGGAGGCCCCGTTGCCGGTGCCCTCCAGCGCCGAGGTGGTGGACGCCACCGGCAAGTGGGTGCTGCCGGGCTTCATCGACCTGCACGTCCACCTGCGCGAGCCGGGCGAGGAGGGGAAGGAGACCGTCCTGACCGGCTGCCGCGCCGCGGTGGCGGGCGGCTTCACGGCCGTGGTGGCCATGCCCAACACCAAGGTGGTCAACGACAGCGCCATGGTGACGGAGCTGGTGCTGAACCGCGCCCGCGCCGCGGGCCTGTGTCACGTCTATCCCGCCGGGGCCATCACCAAGGGTCTCAAGGGCGAGGAGCTGGCGGAGATGGGCGAGCTGGTGTCCGCCGGCTGCGTGGCCATCACCGATGACGGCCGCCCGGTGATGAACGCGTCGCTGATGCGGCGCACGCTCCAGTACGCCACCCAGTTCGACGTGCCCGTCATGGTCCACGAGGAGGACCTGACGCTGTCCGCGGGCGGGGCCATGCATGAGGGCACCACCTCCACGCGGCTGGGGCTGCGCGGCATCCCCGCCTCGGCGGAGGTGGCCATGGTGGCCAGGGATTTGGTGCTGCTGGAGGAGACGAAGGGCCGGCTGCACGTGGCGCACGTGTCCTGCGAGGGCAGCGTGCGGCTCATCCGCGAGGCCAAGCGGAGCGGCCTGCGCGTCACCTGCGAGGTGGCGCCGCACCACTTCATCCTGGATGACCGGGCGGTGGGGGACTACGACACCCACGCGAAGATGGCCCCGCCGCTGCGCGCGGACACCGACGTGCAGGCCCTTCGCGAGGCGCTGGTGGACGGGACGGTGGACGCCATCGCCACGGACCACGCGCCGCACGGCGTGCTGGACAAGCAGGTGGAGTTCGAGAAGGGCATCAACGGCATCGTGGGGCTGGAGACGGCCCTGGGGCTGACGCTGGAGCTGGTGCACGCGGGCGTGCTCACCGCGAACCGCGCGGTGGAGCTGCTGACGCACGGGCCGGCAAAGGCGTTCGGCCTGCCGGGCGGTCACCTGGCGCCTGGAGCGCCGGCGGACGTCACGGTGGTGGACCCGGACGTGGAGTGGACGGTGGACGCCCACCAGTTCCATTCCCGCAGCCGGAACACCCCGTTCCACGGCCGGCAGCAGAAGGGGCGCGTCATCCAGACGTGGGTGACGGGCCACAAGGTGTTCGACACGGGCCAGGTCGGCCAGAGCAAGGAGTCGCGGTGATGACGAAGCGGGCAGTGCTCGCCCTGGCGGATGGCACCACGTTCGAAGGCCGCGCGTTTGGCGCGGTGGGCGAAACGGTGGGGGAAGTGGTGTTCAACACGACCATGTACGGTTACCAGGAGGTCCTC
Organism: Myxococcus vastator; assembly: GCF_010894475.1. Lineage (GTDB taxonomy): Bacteria > Myxococcota > Myxococcia > Myxococcales > Myxococcaceae > Myxococcus > Myxococcus vastator. The sequence goes on along the minus strand of NZ_JAAIYB010000109.1, from coordinate 10,111 downwards.
ACGGACCCCTCGTACGTGGGCCAGATTGTCACCATGTCGTACCCGGAGATGGGCAACGTCGGCGCCAACCCGGAGGACGAGGAGGGCGCCCGGGTGCACGCGGTGGGCATGGTGGTGCGCGCCCTCAGCGAGCAGCCGTCCAACTGGCGCGCGAAGGAGTCGCTGGACGCGTACCTGAAGCGCAACGGCGTGGCCGGCATCGAGGGCATCGACACCCGCCGCCTGGTGCGTCACCTGCGCGAGCACGGCGCGCAGATGGGCGTCATCTCCAGCGAGGGCCTGTCCCCCGCGGCCCTGGTGGAGCGCGCCCGCACCGCGCGCGGCATGGAGGGCCTGGACCTGGCCACGGGCGTGTCCACGAAGGAGGTCTACACCTTCACCCAGCCTTCTCCGGACGTCTTCACCGGCCTGGGCGAGGTGCAGACGCCGGCCGAGCCCCGCTTCGACGTGGTGGCCTACGACTACGGCCTGAAGAAGTCGATGCTGCACTTCCTGGTGGATGTGGGCTGCCGCGTGACGGTGGTGCCGGCCAACACCACGGCGGAGGAGGTGCTGGCGCGCAAGCCGAGCGGCGTCTTCCTGGCCAACGGCCCTGGAGACCCGGCGGCGGTGAAGGGCGCGGACCGCACCGTGGCGGCGCTGCTGGGCAAGGTGCCGGTGTTCGGCATCTGCCTGGGGCATCAAATCATGGCGCTGGCCCTGGGCGGCCGGACGTACAAGATGAAGTTTGGCCACCGGGGCGGAAATCAGCCGGTGAAGGACCTCACGACGGGCAAGGTGGAAATCACCGCGCAGAACCACGGCTTCGCCGTGGATGACGCCAGCCTCAAGGGCCTGGCCGTCGTGACGCACATCAACCTCAACGACGGCACGGTGGAGGGCCTGGGCGTCCCGGACGCGCGGGCCTTCAGCGTGCAGTACCACCCCGAGGCCTCGCCCGGCCCCCATGACGCGCGCTATCTCTTCGGCAGGTTCGCGAAGCTGATGGCGGAGTAGGATGGCGCCACCGAATATGACCTCGTCGCTGTCACCGCTCTCCTATCAGCCGTATCTGGATCAGCTCATCGCCTTTGGCAGCGCGGAGTCGCGCAAGGAGGACCTGCTCCAGGCCAAGGCGGAGTACTTCCGTCTGACGGGCGAGGTCTTCGAGGACGACAAGCTCTTCGAGCTGCGGATGGCGTCCTTCCTGGACTACTACCTCTATGACCGCGTCTCGTCGTTGACGAACAAGACGCCGGCCACGGAGTTCTACGAGCAGCGCCTGGCCGGCTCCGCGCCCGAGGAGGCCAACGCCTTCCGGAGCTTCACGGAGACGGTCCACGGCCTCTTCGAGGTCCGCAAGCTGGGCAAGGGCGAGGTCCGCCTGCGCGAGCTGTACTCCGGCAAGGACTTCGACGTGACGGAGCGCCGCCACGTCGCGGGCCTGGAGACGGGGGACATCATCGAGGCGCGCCTCATCCCCTTCGGTGGGCACCTGCTGTTCTCCGCCGCGTTCTGCTACCACCCCCGCATGGCCGTGAAGGCCATCAAGGCGGAGGTGAAGCGCCGCAAGAAGAAGGAGCCGGACCGCACGCCCAACGAGCTGGTGTGGGAGTGCGCCCGCCGCGCGCTCAACGTGGAGCGCTACCGGCAGCTCGCCGTCGAGAAAATCTACGACTTCGAGCAGAAGGTCCTCTGAGCCCGCTGGCCGCGGCGCCCCGGTGACGGCATGTCCCGGGGCCCGTCGCTGGCCCGCTCAGATGCGGTGGATGCTCATCAGGTTGGTGTTGCCCGGGACGTTGAGCGGGACGCCGGCCACCACCACCACGGGCGTGCCGGGCGCGCAGAGCTTCTCCTTCCGGCACAGCTGACGCACCTGGGTGAGCATGGCGTCGGTGGTGGAGACACGCGCCACCTGCAGGCCTGTCACGCCCCAGTAGAGCGCCATGCGGTTCACGGCCGCCTCGTTCGGCGTGAGGGCGATGATGCGCGCGTGGGGCCGGAACTCGGAGATGATGCGCGCGGTGTGGCCGCTCTCCGTGTAGGCGACGATGGTGCCAATGCCCAGCTGCGTCGCCGCCGCCACGGCCGCCGCGGCCACGCCGGTGCCCAGGTCTTCAGAGCGCTCGAAGGGCGAGTGGTGCGAGTGCTTCACCACGCCGCGCTCCGTCTCCTCCACGATGCACGCCATGGTGGACGCCGCTTCAATCGGGTACTTGCCCGCGGCCGTCTCGCCCGACAGCATGACGGCGTCCGCTCCGTCGAGGATGGCGTTGGCCACGTCGGACACCTCGGCGCGGGTGGGGCGCGCGTTGGCCACCATGCTCTCCAGCATCTCCGTGGCGACGATGACGAGCCCGCCCATGCGGTTCACCGCGCTCACCATGTGCTTCTGGATGGCCGGCAGGCGCTCCAGGGGCATCTCCACGCCCAGGTCGCCGCGCGCCACCATGATGCCGTCCGCCACGGCGGCGATCTCCTCCACGCGCTCCACCGCCTGGGGCTTTTCAATCTTCGCGATGAGGGGCGTCTTCCGCTTCGCCACGTGCGCGCGCGCCTTCTTGATGTCCTCGGGCGTGCGGACGAAGGACAGCGCCACGTAGTCCACGCCCACCTCCTGGCCAAAGGCCAGGTCCGCCGCATCCTTGCGGGTAATCGTGGGCACCGACATGGGCGAGCCGGGCAGGTTGAGGCCCTTGTGATTCTTGAGCACCCCGCCCACCTCCACCCTGCACTGCACGTCCTGCCCGTGGACGCGCAGCACCCGCAGCCGCACGCGCCCGTCGTCCAGGAGGATTTCATGGCCCTTGGCCACGTCCTTCACCAGCGTCTTGATGGGAGTGGGGATGACGCCGTCCTGGCCCAGGACGTTGCGTGTCGTCACCGTGACGGCCTGGCCCTGCTTCACCAGCAGCTGCCCGCCTTCGAAGCGGCCCAGGCGAATCTTCGGCCCCTGGATGTCCTGGAGGATGGCCACCGGCGTGCCCAGGCGCTTCGCGACCTTGCGGATGATTTCCACCCGGCGGCGGTGCTCCTCGTGCGTGCCGTGCGAGAAGTTCAGCCGCGCCATGTTCATGCCCGCGCGGATCAACCCTTCGATGACCTCGGGCGTGTCCGAAGCGGGGCCCAGGGTGCAGATGATTTTCGCCTTGCGCATAGGGCCGCGCATCCTAGGCGGCCAGGGGCCCGGCTTGACAGCCTCGCGCCTGCGGGACTAACTCTTCTGCCGACGATGGCAGAGAGAGAAAGCCCGGCATCCCTGGGAGGGGGGCCGGGCTTTCTTGCGAGTGCCGCGCGTCAGGACCTAGAGCTCGATTTCCTTGCCCGCGCCCACCGGCGGCAGGCCCTCCATGTCCATGTCGATGGGCGGCTCACTCGGGGCGCCCGGGGCAGGGAAGCCGGGCGCGTCCAGCGGGCCGCTGCCGCCCACGCCGGGGCCTTCCTGCTGGAGCCCCTCGATTTCCTCGCGAGTGATGCCGGCCAGCGTCAGCACCTTGCGGGTGACGCGGATGCGGGCGTGGCTGGTGAGCGCCATGGCGATGGAGTCCGACGGCCGGGCGTCCAGCGTCATCTTCTTCTTGCCCTGCTCCAGGAAGACGCGGCCCGAGTAGACGTTGTCACGCAGGTCGTCGATGCGGACCTCCGTCACCTTGGCCCCCAGCTCCGTCACCACGTCGTCCAGCAGGTCCTGCGCGAGCGGCTGGGGTGGCTGGCGCTCCGCCAGCCGGAAGGCGATGGAGATGGCCGAGGCCTCGTCCACGAACACCGGGAGGACGATGCCCTTGTCCTTGGTGGCCAGGACCACGGCGTGGGCCTGGGCTTCCTCCAGGGGGACGACGTCCTGCACCTCGAGCTCGACCAGCTCGGAGCAGGCCTTCGGGTCGTCCTTCCCTTCGGTGATGCAGGGCTGGCCCTGAGCGCCTCCCAGGGCCGCCAGCGCTACCGGTGGGGTGAAGGCGGGAAACAGCAGCAGCCCTCCGAGCGCCAGAAGCACGGCCGAGAGAGGTGCGACGAACAAAGTGGCGCGGTTGGGCGTTTTCACGCTTTTAAGCTACGCACCCGGCCATCTGCCGGGAGGGTTGCGCTCCAGGCCCGGTTACCCCCTGCTGCGTGGGGCGCTCCCCGGGCTGGAGGGCAGGCGGACAGGCTCAACGACGGTCGTCGTCGTCCTCGTCCTCGTCGTAGTCCTCCTCGTCGTCGACGTCCTCGTCCTCGTCCTCATCGAGGTCGTCGTCCTCCGAGTCGTCCTCGTCGTCATCCTCGTCGTCTTCGTCGAGCATGTCCTCCAGGTCCTCGGACTCCAACGTCATGGACACGGCGAACCGCTTGTCGAGCGCGGCGATCTGCGCGCGCATCTCCGTGAGCGCTGCGACGAAGTCCTCCGTGAGGTTGGCGGGCGCCTTGGCGTCGCAATGCGGGCAGACGATTTTCTCAGTCCCTTCAATGAGGTCCTGAGCGTCCAGCTCGAAGCTCGCCTCGCACTTCTGGCAGGTGAAGTCGATGCTCATGGTCGAGCGCGGCATACAAAGCACTCCAACTAGCTGTCAACGTCCGAGACGTCGGGACATTGGTGCGGGGCCCTGCATCCGCTAGCGTTCAGGGCATGGACCTTCCCAAGACGGTGGTGCACGCGCTCCATGACCGGGCCGCGCAGCAGGAGCAGCGCCCGGCCCTGTGGACGCGCCGTGGGGGCGCCTATGCGCCCACCTCGTGGTTTGAATATGCGCAGCGGGTGCGGCGCTTCGCCCTGGGCCTGCACGCGCTGGGGGTGGGTGCGGGCCAGCCGGTGGGTATCCTGAGCTTCAACCGCGAGGAGTGGCACGTCGCTGACCTGGCGGCCATCGCCATGGGGGGCGTCCCTGTCGGTCTCTACACCACCAGCGCCCCGGAGCAGCTGGAGTACATCCTGGGGCACTGCGAGGCCACGCTCCTGGTGGTGGAGAACGCGCAGCACCTGCGCACCGCCCTGGCCCTGCGCGAGCGGCTGCCGAAGCTGCGCCACGTCGTCGTCATTGACGCGCCCACGGTGCTCCCGGAGGGCGTGCTGCGCTACGCGGACGTCATGGCCCTGGGCACCGGCGCGGACGAGAAGCCCTACTGGGACAGCGTCCACGCCCTGAAGCCGGAGGCCATGGGCACGCTCATCTACACCTCCGGCACCACCGGCCACCCCAAGGGGGTGATGCTCAGCCACCACAACCTGGTGTGGACGGCGAAGCAGCTCACGGACTCGGTGACGTTCGGCCTGCCCGACGCGTCCTCGCTCGTGTCGTACCTGCCGCTGTCGCACATCGCCGAGCAGATCATCTCCCTCCACAGTCCCTTGTTGAGCGCGGTGCAGGTGTACTTCGCGGCGTCGGTGGACACGATGCCGCAGAGCCTGCGGGAGGTGCGCCCCTCGTTCTTCTTCGGCGTGCCGCGCGTGTGGGAGAAGTTCAAGGCGAAGGCGGAGGAGGGACTGGCCTCGCAGCCGCCTTCAAAGCGCCGGGTGGTGGCCTGGGCCCGCCACGTCGCCTCGGAGCGGCATGCGCGGGTGATGCACCACCAGAGCGTCCCGATGACGCTGGAGGCCCAGTATCTGCTCGCCAGGAAGCTCGTCTTCGCCCCGCTGAAGGAGCGCATCGGCATGGAGCGGGTGTCCTTCTTCGCCACGGCGGCGGCGCCCATCGGCCGGGACGTGCTGGACTTCTTCGCCTCCATCGACATGGTCATCCACGAGGTGTGGGGCATGACGGAGGTGACGGGCCCCGGCACGGTGAACACCGAGTCCCACACGCGGCTGGGCTCCGTGGGCCGGGCGATGATGGGGGTGGAGCTGCGCATCGCGGACGACGGCGAGCTGCTGGTGCGCGGCGGCAACGTCTGCATGGGGTACTACAAGAACCCGGAGGCCACCGCCGAGCTGCTGGCGGACGGGTGGCTGCACTCCGGTGACGTGGGCCAACTGGACGCGGACGGCTACGTCCAGATCACCGGCCGCAAGAAGGACATCATCGTCACCTCGGGCGGGAAGAAGACGTCACCCTCCAACATCGAGGAGCTGCTCAAGGCCTTGCCCGGCGTGGGGCAGGCGGTGGTGCTGGGCGAGCGCCGCAACTTCCTGGTGGCGCTGTTGACGCTGGACGCGGAGAAGGCGCGGGCGCTGGCCAAGGCGCAGGGGTGGCCGGAGGACGCGGCCCAACTCGCGGAGGACGCCCGCCTGCGCCAGTTCCTCCAGGAGCGCGTGGAGCGCGAGGTGAATCCGAAGCTGTCCCGCTTCGAGACCATCAAGCGCTTCGCGGTGCTGCCGAAGGACTTCTCCGTGGAGGGCGGCGAGCTGACGCCGAAGCTGAGCGTGCGCCGCAACGTGGTGGCGGAGAAGTACGCCGACCTCGTGGAGTCGCTCTACGACGAGTCCCCGCGGGGTGGTTCTCAGACGGGCTGAGCGGGCCGTCGCCGCGGGAAAAGCGAAAGGGGCGGGGAGCCTCGCGGTTCCTCGCCCCTTCGTGCTTCAGGCCCACGCGAGCCGCGCGGACCGGGTGCCACCGGCTACTTGGCGGCGCGCTTGTCCATGGGGACGTAGTCGCGGCGCGGGGCGCCCGTGAACACCTGGCGCGGACGGGCGATCTTCTGCTCGTTGTCCGTCACCATCTCCTCCCACTGCGCGCACCAGCCCACCGTGCGGGGGATGGCGAAGAGCACCGGGAACATCTCGACCTGGAAGCCCATCGCCTCGTAGATGAGGCCCGAGTAGAAGTCGACGTTCGGGTACAGCTTCCGCTTCACGAAGTACTCGTCCTCGAGCGCGATGCGCTCCAGCTCGACGGCGATCTCCAGCAGCGGGTTCTTGCCCGTCACCTCGAAGACCTCGTCGGCCACGCGCTTGATGACCTTCGCGCGCGGGTCGTAGGACTTGTAGACGCGGTGACCGAAGCCCATCAGCTTCTTCTCACCCTCGCCGCTCTTCACCGACTTGATGAACTCCGGGATCTTGGAGATGTGGCCAATGTCGCGGAGCATGCGGAGCACCGCCTCGTTGGCGCCGCCGTGCAGCGGGCCGTAGAGGGCGCCGATGCCCGCGCTGACCGCCGAGTACGGATCCACCTCGGACGAGCCCACCGTGCGCACGGACGTGGTGGAGCAGTTCTGCTCGTGGTCCGCGTGCAGGATGAAGAGGATGTCGAGCGCGCGCTCCAGCACGGGGTGGACCTTGTAGGTCGCCGTGCCGATGCGCTTGATCATCGCCAGGAAGTTGGCGACGTAGGACAAATCATTGTCCGGGTAGATGTAGGGCAGGCCCATCGTGTGCCGGTAGGAGAACGCGGCGATGGTGGGCATCTTCGCGATGAGCCGCGTGATCTGGATGCGGCGGCTCAGCGGGTCCTTGATGTTCTTCGCGTCGGGGTAGAAGCTGGACAGCGCCGCCACCGTGGAGCTCAGCATGGACATGGGGTGCGCGTCGTAGCGGAACCCGTCCATGAAGCTCTTCACGTTCTCATGCACGTACGTGTGGTGCGTGACGAGGTGGTTGAACTGCTCCAGCTCCTTCGGCGTGGGCAGCTCACCGTTGAGCAGGAGGTAGGCGACCTCGATGAAGCTCGACTTCTCGGCGAGCTGCTCGATGGGGTAGCCCCGGTACTCGAGGATGCCCTTGTCTCCGTCAATGAAGGTGATGGCGCTCTTGCAGTTGGCGGTATTGAGGAACGCCGGGTCGTAGCCCATCAGCCCAAAGTCATCGTCGCCCGTTTTGATCTGGCGGAGAGCATTGGTGCGAATACAGCCGTTCTCGACCGGGACCTCGTAGGTCTTCCCGGTCCGATTGTCGGTGATCGTCAGCGTGTCCTTGGCCATGGGGCGGAGATTTCACAGGGCGGAGAGTGCTTTCAACAAAAAAGAACGATAAGTCTGCTGGTCGGACACTGCGGGTCTCAGCGTGCATCAGTTATCCGAACACCCACCCCGGACAGCTGCCGCCAGAACCCAGGAAAGCTCTTTTCCACGCACTCCGGACCGGTGAGGGTCAGCGGCGCGCCGGACAGGACACACAGTGTCGCAGCTGTCATCGCGAGACGATGGTCACCCTCGCTGCTCATCTCGAAGCCGGAGGGAGGCGTGCGGGGTGGTTGGATCAGCAGCCGTTCTCCTTGGAGCTCCGTGGTTCCGCCGAACGCCTTCACGAGCGTCCGGATGCCCTCCAGGCGGTCGCTCTCCTTCACGCGGAGGATGCCCACCTCCGTGAGCGTGGAGGGCGCTGGAAGCACGCAGGCGAGCGCGGCCAGCGTGGGGAGCAGGTCCGGGCACTCCTCGCCGGAGGCGCGCAGGCCCCCTGACAGTGAGCCCTCCACCTTCAGGGTGAAGGGCGCACCCGTGGGCACCGCGCGCAGGCCCACCTGCTCAATCAACCGGACCATGGCGTCGTCCGGGTGGGCGCTGCCCGTGTCCGCGCGGACAACGGTCCCGCCCGTCTTCCAGGCCACCAGCAGCAGGTAGCCCAGGGACGACCAGTCCCCCGGAAGCGTCGGGACGGCCGGGGGCGTCGCGTACCCGGCCACGGTGTAGCTCGACGGTGTGCGCTGGACGTCGAAGCCGAAGCGCCGCAGCCACGTCAGCGTCAGCTCCAGGTAGCCCGCGCTCGTGAGGGGGCCGTCAATCTCCACGCGCCAGGGGCGGCGCTCGCGCAGGTACAGCGCCGCGCAGCCCAGCAGCAGGCTGGAGGCGTACTGGCTGCTCTGGGCGCCGGGCACGCGGAACACGGGGGGGACGCTCGACGTGTCACGGGGCGCGCGCAGCTCCACCGGCCAGGGGGTGCCCTCCGTGAGCGTGAGGCCCGCCGGAGCCAGGGCCTCGCGCAGCGACGTGAAGAGCGGGCCGTGGGGCCGCTCGCCCAGGCGGGGCGTGCCGGTGAAGCGCGCCTGGGCGCCGGGCGTCACCGCCGCCTGGGTGGCCAGGATGCGGAAGGGCGCGCCGCCGTCCGCGCAGTCGATGTCGCGCACGGCGTCCGGCGGCAGGCGCAGGGACTCGACGCCCCGGCGCAGCACGCGCACGTCGGCGGGCAGGTCCTCGTCCGCCTCGGCCTGCACCGAGGGCAGCGGCCACGCGCCCGTGAGGTGCCCCAGCACCAGCGCCCGCTGCGCGTCCGACTTGGACACGGGCGGGGTGAGGGGCGCGGCGTGCAGCGAGGAGGGGTCCACCACGATACGGGAAGCCTTCGCCGTACTCATGGGCGCACCCCCTTCGTCCACGCGGGCCACAAGGCACGCCAGCTCGGTTCGTCCACGTCACGCACCTCGGTGGCGCCAATGGCCGTCAGCAGCACCATGCGCAGCTCTCCCTTGGCGCCGGCCTTCTTGTCGGCGGTGAGCAGCGCCAGCACGTCCTTCATCGGCGCGCGGCGGAGGAGGGCGGCGGCGCGCTCGCGGCCCTGGACGCCGGGGCCATTGGACAGGGCGGCCTCGACCTCGGCGGCCACGGGCTCCGGTGTCACGCCCAGGTGCCGGCCCACGTCCAGGGCCAGCAGCATGCCCAGGCCCACGCCGTCACCGTGGGACAGCTTGAAGCGGGACACGCTCTCCAGCACGTGACCGAAGGTGTGGCCGAAGTTGAGCACCCGGCGCAGCCCCGCGTGCTCGTACGGGTCCTGCGCGCAGATGCTCTCCTTGAGGGCGCGGGCGTCCTTCACCAGCTTCTCCAGCGCGGGCGGCTTGCGCACGTAGCGGCGGAAGCGCGGCGCGTCGAGGCTGACCACCATCTTCCAGGCCTCCAGCGCGCCCTCGCGGCGCTGCGCATCGGAGAGCGTGTCGAAGAACTCGGGGCACACCCAGCCTTCGTCCGCGTAGTGGAAGACGCCGGCGGGGTTCTTCACCACGCGCCCGCGCACCGTCATGTCGACAGCGCCCTTGCCGCCGACGCTGCTGTCCACCGCCGCCAGCAGCGTGGTGGGGACCTGCACCAGCCGCACGCCGCGCTTGAGGAGGTGCGCGGCCACGGTGGAGACGTCACCGATGGTGCCGCCGCCCACGGCCACGAGCGTGCCGGAGCGCGGGAGGGCCAGGCCGCTCGCCAGGACCTTCTCCAGGGCGGCGAACGTCTTGGCGCTCTCGCCGCCGGTGAGCTGGATGATGGCGCGGGGCTTTCGCGCCTCCAGGGTGGGGAG
>NZ_JAAIYB010000108.1 GCF_010894475.1 Myxococcus vastator | reverse complement strand
CCGTGATGCCGGAAGGCGTTGAGCACTATGTGGGATGGCAGGACTGCGAGACGGGCGCTCCAGTCCCGCTCGCCGTGATGCCGGAAGGCGTTGAGCACGTCCCGCTGCATGATGTTGAGGTGGGTCCTCCCTTGTCCCGCTCGCCGTGATGCCGGAAGGCGTTGAGCACGCGTAGATGTCCCCAGGCCCACAGCGGACGAGCACGGGTCCCGCTCGCCGTGATGCCGGAAGGCGTTGAGCACTTGAGCCGGGCCCGGACTCGCGGGTCCTCGACGTGGGTCCCGCTCGCCGTGATGCCGGAAGGCGTTGAGCACAGCGAGAGAAGGTGGAGTCCGCCCTCTCCCGCCTCGGTCCCGCTCGCCGTGATGCCGGAAGGCGTTGAGCACTATGTGGGATGGCAGGACTGCGAGACGGGCGCTCCAGTCCCGCTCGCCGTGATGCCGGAAGGCGTTGAGCACGACTCGGTAGGCATGGCGCAGTTCCGCAGCGGCGCGGTCCCGCTCGCCGTGATGCCGGAAGGCGTTGAGCACCGTCCCGGTCCGCCTTGTACTCGTCGCGGCAGGCGGTCCCGCTCGCCGTGATGCCGGAAGGCGTTGAGCACATTACGCAGTTGGGCAATCTCCGCTTCAAGTTCAGCAAGTCCCGCTCGCCGTGATGCCGGAAGGCGTTGAGCACAGGTCTGCCCCATTCATAGAGGGGAGGGGTTACGTATGTCCCGCTCGCCGTGATGCCGGAAGGCGTTGAGCACTCCGTGGCACCTGACAGATTCACCATGTCTTGCGCGGTCCCGCTCGCCGTGATGCCGGAAGGCGTTGAGCACTACGACTCCAACCGCTTAGACCGGGCTCTGGCACCCATGTCCCGCTCGCCGTGATGCCGGAAGGCGTTGAGCACGCGAACATCTTCGCGTCCGCCGGGAACTTCTCCTTCAGTCCCGCTCGCCGTGATGCCGGAAGGCGTTGAGCACGAACGCGAGGCAGCGGAGGCGGAAACCGCCATGCTGAAGTCCCGCTCGCCGTGATGCCGGAAGGCGTTGAGCACATGGCCGCGAAGGACATCATCTTCGGCCAGACGAAGTCCCGCTCGCCGTGATGCCGGAAGGCGTTGAGCACCGGTAGTCCAGCTCCGCCCGCTTCGCCTGCCAGAGTCCCGCTCGCCGTGATGCCGGAAGGCGTTGAGCACTCGCCGCGCTTCTCGGCCGCGTCAGCGAGGTCGCGTCCCGCTCGCCGTGATGCCGGAAGGCGTTGAGCACTGCCGTTCAACCGCCGCGCGTGCGCCGCATACACGGGGGTCCCGCTCGCCGTGATGCCGGAAGGCGTTGAGCACTTGGGGTGGGCGTCCGACGCGGACAGGCTGCAGAGCGGTCCCGCTCGCCGTGATGCCGGAAGGCGTTGAGCACAGCTCGGCCCCGGCCTCGAGTGCCCCCAGGACGGCGTCCCGCTCGCCGTGATGCCGGAAGGCGTTGAGCACGGGTTGGGATTCTCCAGCACGCCGGAGCCCACGAGTGTCCCGCTCGCCGTGATGCCGGAAGGCGTTGAGCACCTACCGCCCACGCTCTCAATGAATTTCCCCAAGTGTCCCGCTCGCCGTGATGCCGGAAGGCGTTGAGCACTCACGTCTTGAGTCTGTACCCTCTCAGGCCGCATAGTCCCGCTCGCCGTGATGCCGGAAGGCGTTGAGCACTGTCCACCGAACTCCGGTGCCTGTACTGCCGCCAGTCCCGCTCGCCGTGATGCCGGAAGGCGTTGAGCACATGCCCCCGAACACGGTGTTCGGGGGCGGATTCGGTCCCGCTCGCCGCGATGCCGGAAGGCGTTGAGCACACGCCCTTCTCAAGCTCCGCCGTGGACTCGACGTGTCCCGCTCGCCGTGATGCCGGAAGGCGTTGAGCACGATAGTGGGCACGACGGCGTGCAGGTCTGGGTGGCCCCGCTCGCCGTGATGCCGGAAGGCGTTGAGCACACGGCGTAGCGGGCCATGGTGGACTCGTCCTCGGGTTGTCCCGCTCGCCGTGATGCCGGAAGGCGTTGAGCACGGGTGTAAATCCGCCGCTGGTCCGCGCGTGTCCGCCCCAGGTCCCGCTCGCCGTGATGCCGGAAGGCGTTGAGCACTCCGCCTCCAGGTCGAGGCTGCCGTAAAGCTGGTCCCGCTCGCCGTGATGCCGGAAGGCGTTGAGCACACGAACGCATTCGCCACCGGCGAGGGAACCACCAGGTCCCGCTCGCCGTGATGCCGGAAGGCGTTGAGCACTCCTCGTAGTTGATTTCGGTGAGCCCGATGGGGATGTCCCGCTCGCCGTGATGCCGGAAGGCGTTGAGCACCTCTCGGCCAGGTCCTCCGCCGTAGAACCTGCATCAAGTCCCGCTCGCCGTGATGCCGGAAGGCGTTGAGCACGTTTCCCGGTACTGGGCAGGGGAGTGCGAGCGCGGGCTGGTCCCGCTCGCCGTGATGCCGGAAGGCGTTGAGCACGTCCCCGGGTCGCTCGACAGGTACCGGGCCACCTTGGTCCCGCTCGCCGTGATGCCGGAAGGCGTTGAGCACGCCTTCGCGCTGTCCGCTTCGTTGTAGTCCCCGCCCGTCCCGCTCGCCGTGATGCCGGAAGGCGTTGAGCACCCTTGCCGTCCTCGGGCACCAAGCCGAGCAGTTGGTCCCGCTCGCCGTGATGCCGGAAGGCGTTGAGCACGACGGAGGCATTCCGCGGCGTCATGGCGGACTTCGTCCCGCTCGCCGTGATGCCGGAAGGCGTTGAGCACATCTTTGGATATGTTCGTTCGTGTCTCTCCTTGCGAGTCCCGCTCGCCGTGATGCCGGAAGGCGTTGAGCACACTCCAGCTGTCACCACCGGCTTGTTGCCGGATGTCGTCCCGCTCGCCGTGATGCCGGAAGGCGTTGAGCACAAAGCCTTCTTATTCGCGATGGTCCAGGTCATTTGGTCCCGCTCGCCGTGATGCCGGAAGGCGTTGAGCACACTTGGAGGACGCACCTGCATGGAGCCATTCAACGGGTCCCGCTCGCCGTGATGCCGGAAGGCGTTGAGCACGGTCCCAGTGCTTGGGTTCTCGCGGTAGCTTGAGTGTCCCGCTCGCCGTGATGCCGGAAGGCGTTGAGCACTGGAGCTGATCGGCCAGGGTGAGGGCCGGGCGGGTCCCGCTCGCCGTGATGCCGGAAGGCGTTGAGCACCCGCCGAGTTCACGGAAGGTCAGCTCGTAGGAGGACTTCGTCCCGCTCGCCGTGATGCCGGAAGGCGTTGAGCACCTTCAGCACTGCCATGTGTCCCGTCGGTGCCCAGTGTCCCGCTCGCCGTGATGCCGGAAGGCGTTGAGCACTCCACCATGGCCTTGTGCGTCTCGCTCTTGCTGCTGTAGTCCCGCTCGCCGTGATGCCGGAAGGCGTTGAGCACACGAGAGGCCAGACGTCCACATCTCCGGGCTTCGGGGTCCCGCTCGCCGTGATGCCGGAAGGCGTTGAGCACGTGCGCATGCTCACGATGGACGCCCCCCTGCTTCCGTGTCCCGCTCGCCGTGATGCCGGAAGGCGTTGAGCACATGAAGCGCCAGTTGGCCCGGTCGAAGGAGTATTCGTCCCGCTCGCCGTGATGCCGGAAGGCGTTGAGCACGGTTCAGCCTTAGCCACCTTGACGGGCTTGGCCTTAGTCCCGCTCGCCGTGATGCCGGAAGGCGTTGATCACCCCTTGAACTCGGTGGGGCGCAGTGGCTCGAAGCGTCCCGCTCGCCGTGATGCCGGAAGGCGTTGAGCACCTGCTTAGCGCCGCGTCCGCGTTGTCCTTCTCGGTCCCGCTCGCCGTGATGCCGGAAGGCGTTGAGCACCCCAGCGTGAAGAACTCCCGCCATTGGCAGTACCAGAGTCCCGCTCGCCGTGATGCCGGAAGGCGTTGAGCACACGCTGTGACAGCGCTTCAGCAACAAGCGATACCACTGTCCCGCTCGCCGTGATGCCGGAAGGCGTTGAGCACACGCGGTCAGCCTGCTGGATGCCTTGGGCCGCCGCAGTCCCGCTCGCCGTGATGCCGGAAGGCGTTGAGCACCACCCGACGGATGAAGTGAACTTGCTAAGGGCTCGCTCAGAAAATACCTGGCCGATTTCTACGCCCGGAGGCCGATTTTCCAAGGGTGGGAGCGCCTCTCTGGGCCAGGTAAATTGTGAGCGGGCCCTTGCCTCCGTGCTCCAATGTGCTACGAGCGACGTACCATCCTAGACACTACGTAGAACTGTGGGATCCATCCGCTCCGGAGGACTACCCACCCAGGGTGATAGACGCATAATATCTAGACGTGACTGATTTGCGCATCATGCCAAAGCCGAACACTGCTATTGGCCTATTGTGCCTCTTGTCCGCCGTGTCGCTGGGTTGCTCCAGCAGCGCCACCGGCGCGGCCAGCCGTCGCGACGCATACACGCTGGCGTCCTGCACTGACACCGTGTCGTGCTGCGTCCAGCGCAATCCAGGCGCTCCCGAAGCGTGCGGCCTCACGGCTACAGAAGCCGCCATGTACATGACAGGCGTCAAGACGGCAATGGACGAGGCGGCCAAGGAAGAAGACGCGCCAGTTGTATGGGACGACGCCCACAACGAAGCACTGCCAGAATGGAAGCGGGAGTGCATCCGGTTCTATGGCGACTGCGAGACGGAACCCGGATGGACGGGCGCCTGTTACGACTGCCTCCGGTATTGCGAGGGCCAACATGAATGGCCCACAAACCGGTGCTTCCCACCCAAGAAGAGGCGGAAATAGCCATGCCCGAGGAGCTCGATTGGGAACCCGTGCGAGCCCTCGCGCGTCGCGTGCTGAATGGCGAACGCTTGGCGCTCACGGATGACGTCCGGGAAATGCTGGAGCGCACTGCTCCCGAGGTTGGATTCACCAATGCAGACGCGGCATCCGCCCTCGCGAGTGCCGAGACAGCCGAAGCCTTCCTGCTGGAATGTGCGCGTCGCATCAAGGACGGCTCATGGCGTGTGATGCGTGCGCTTCACCGCATGTATCAGCACAAGCGGACGGGTGACTTCGACAGCGCCCGCCAGGAAATGCGGGATGTACTGGCCGTCGAAGTGGTGCCGCACTACCGCGAGATAGCGGAAGGCCAGCTCGAAGACCTTGAAGACGAGCCGTAACGACAACGGGGGCGCGACTGAGCCTGCCCCGATTCCGTGGCTCTCCCGCACTTTGTGTGATTCGCGAGCGAGGGAGCAGGCGGTGCCGGCAGGGTACCGCTGCGGCGAGTACTACTGGGAATGAGAGAGTTGTACTCGATTCCCGGTTGTCGGATAGAGCGCGTGACACGTCGCAGTCCAGCGGGAACTGTCATCGTGGTGCGTCCGGAGAGCAGCGGCGCGCGCTGTCCCTCCTGCAAGGCGTCCAGTGACACCCCGCACAGCACTTACGTCCGGCGTCCGGCCGACCTGCCTGCCGCCGGTCGCTCCGTTCAGCTTCAATTGCACGTGCGCCGCTTCTTCTGTCGAAACACGATGTGCGCTCGTCGCACCTTCGCGGAGCGCCTGCCTGGCCTGCTCGCCCCGCGTGCCCGGCGCACGCGTCGGCTCGCCACGGCGCAGCGCGCGGTAGGCATGACGGCTGGTGCAGAAGCAGGAGCCAGGCTGCTGCCGCCCCTGGCCATGCCGACGAGTCCCGACACGCTCCTGCGCTTGATGCACCGGGCTCCTCTGCCCGCGCTGCCCACGCCGCGGGTGCTCGGAGTGGATGACTGGGCCCTGCGCAAAGGCCGCACCTACGGCTCCATCCTCGTCGACCTGGAGGCACACCGCGTCGTCGACTTGTTACCTGACCGCTCGGCACCGACTGTCGCCGCATGGCTGCGTCATCATCCAGGTGTCGAACTCATCACCAGGGACCGCTCAACGGAATACGCACGCGCGGCGGCCCTCGGTGCCCCTGGCGCCCAGCAGGTGGCGGACCGCTGGCACCTGCTGCTCAACGTGCGGCAAATGGTGGAGCGCTGGCTGACGGGGACTCACGCCCGCCTGCGAGCCCTCCCTGAAGTAGTACCGGGTGCGGAGTCCTCCTCCGGGCGCCGTCACGCCAGCTTCCCCCGCACTCGTAGCGAGGAGCGTGCCGGTGAGGAGAGCCGGGCCCGCCGAGTCGCCACGTACGAAGAGGTGCGCCGTCTGCACCGGGCTGGAGAGCCTTTGCTGAGAATCAGCCGCACTCTGAGGCTGGCGCGGGCCACGGTGCGCAAGTATGCCCGCGCGGACGCCTTTCCCGAGCGCGCGGTCCGAGTGCCCGGCCCAAGTATTCTCGACCCCTTTCTGGAGCACCTGGAGCGCAGGCATTCGGCCGGGTGCGAGAACGCGCTCGTCCTCTGGCGGGAGATTCGTGCCAGGGGCTTCGGCGGCACGTCACGGCAAGTCCATCGCTGGCTGCAGACTCGGCGCACGGCTCCGGCGGGCTCGACACCCCTCACTCGCCGCGGGAACGCTCCGAATCCCAGTACCCCGCGCCCCACCGGGAGCCTTCCCTCGCCGAAGCAACTGGCCTGGCTCTGCGTCCAGCCGCAGTCCGCGCTCCTCCCCACCGAGGCAGCGACACTGGCTCGTCTCGAGCAGGATGCGGAAGCCGCTCGCGTCCTGGCACTGACACGTCGCTTCTGTGAGTTGGTACGCGAACGCGGCGTCACGCACGGTGCCAAGCCGATCTCCTCGTGCGCCACCTTCGAGCAGTGGCTGGCCGAAGCGCGCACGTGCGGCGTACGCACGGTAGAGACCTTCGCGCAGGGGCTTGAGCAGGACGGCGATGCCGTCCGGGCGGCGCTAACCACTTCCTGGAGCAACGCCCAGGCAGAGGGCCAAATCACGAAGCTCAAGTTCCTCAAACGTCAGATGTACGGCCGCGCCAGCTTCAACTTGCTGCGTCGCCGCGTGCTGCTCGCCGCCTGAGCCTACCCTTCACATAAAGTGCGGGAGAGCCGATTCCGTGGGCACCCGAGATGTGGTGGAAGGGTGTCCAATGGCCAGGAAACCGCGACCACGATTCGGTTGGGCGCGAACCAGCGTGTTTTGACCAGCGCCTACTTCGGCTACGAAGCGCCGGGGAACCCGTGGGCGCTTTGGGTTGAACGCAACAACGGCGCGCCGGGTGAGTGCCCCACCGAGACTTCGCCGCGCCCGCCGCAGCTTGTCGACGTCCACAAGGTGAAGGTGCCAGTGGACGCGACGCCGCAGGTAGGCTCCGTGCCGGGCGAGCCGACAGCGACGCTCGTCGACTTCGAGGGTGCGCTCACGACGCACAGCACGAGCCTCGCCTTCACGCCCGTGGCAGCCTCGCTCTGCCCCACCTGCGCTCTGAACGAAACCCCTCCCGAGTCGCACTTCGTGGCCTTCGAAATGAATGGCCTCTACGCGGATGGCGCCATCACCGGCCACGGCTACGCCACGTCCTGCCCCTCGCTCGACAGCTTGAAACGCCGGAAGTAACCGCGACCTGGCTCGCCCGACCGCGAGTCGGACCTGCCCAGGCCCCGACATGGGGCCCGGGCCCTCGGTGCCTTGAGCGCCCCGACGTCGGCAGCGCAGCGTTCCGGATGGGCCTGTTTTCGCGCAAGGTGCGATGGCCGCGCTGAAGACAGGCAACCATTTCGGCATGGCACACGAGCCCGCTTCGGGGGCTCTCCGGCCTGCCTGTTTGATACACATGCAGACACCAGATTTGACGGCATTGCCTGAAAAGTGCTACTGAGGAGCGCAATCAAAGCGCCTCGCTCCGCATCAAACCGTTCGAGAACCGCTGGGCGCTCACCCGAAAGATTCGAGCAGCAGCACGTTTGGGCACGTCGGTGGTGATCAACGTGGTTGTCATTGACCGGCGTCTTCCCATGACGCGCCATCTGGTTCTGCTGGGAGGTCCTTCCGCCCCCGCGGGCGGACACACTGCCCGAGCCGCCCATTCACCTGAAGCTGGAAGCGGGCGAGGGGCCCCCCGATGAGTCAGCCCGACAACGGCATCCCGGCACCCGACGCGCCTTCGGGGCACACCCGCCCGGTGGCGCTCGTTTCATCCTCCCCGATTGCACCCGCCGAGGCGCGAAGCATGGCGCCGTGGCGGATGGACCTGGCCGCCGGAGCCGGCACCAGCGCGCTCTTCGTCGGGGCCTGGTTGCTCATCAATGGCTATGAGTTCGGGACCATTGACCATGCCATCCACCTGCCCTACGTCCTTCGGGCGCAGTCACCGGACTTCCTTCTCGGGGACCCGCTCGTCGAGGCAGGCAGCCACCACCCTTCAATGCTGTGGACGGGGCTCGCGTGGATGACCCGGTGGCTGCCCATCGAGCCGCTGTACTTCGTCCTGCACCTGGCCTCGGTGCTGGGGCTCTTCTGGGGCACGGTCCTCCTGGCCCGGGCCCTCTATCCGGGGGGGCTGGGATGGTGGGCGGCCGTGCTCGCTCCGGCGGTCATGGTGGTGCCGAAGCTGACGCTCACGTGGATTCCCACCTTCGACAACCACCTGCTCAACCGAACCCTCGCGCTGGGCCCGGAGCTGCTGGCCCTGGCGCTGGCCGCGTCGGGCCGATTCCCGGCGGCCTTCCTGCTGACCGGGGCCGTGTTCATCATCCACCCGACGACGGCCAGCCATACCGCGCTGCTCATCTGGTTCGCCGCGCTCGTGGCCCGGCGTCACCATCGGGCGCTGTTCACCGGGCCGCTGTGTTTCCTGCTCGCCGCGTCGCCGCTGCTGGCGCAGATGCTCCTGAGCGGCAGCCATGGCGGGGTGCCCTTTCCCGCGCCAGATGACTGGATGCACCTCAACCGGCTCCAGCTCTTCTTCCACCACTTCCCTTCGACCTGGAGTTTCGAGGGCAACTGGGAGCGGCTGGCGCCGGTCGTCTTCATCCTGGGAGCGTGGCATGCCAGGGCGCTGCCGCGGGCGGCGGTTGGCTTCCTCCTGGGCACGTTCGTCGCCTGCCTGGTGGGCTGGGTGGGCCTGGAGTGGCTGCGTCACCCCGCCGCGCTGCACCTGCACCTGCAACAGGCCTCCCGGTTGATGAACTTCGTGGCCGCCGTCTGCGGCGCGGCGTGGGTCGTGAAGACGTGGGCCTGGCCGCTGCGCCGGCCACCGTTCGCGGCGCTGGCGCTGCTCTCCTACGTGTTGGACTACAACGTCCCCATCGTCGTCCTGGGACTTCTCGAAGGGGTGCTCGGGCGTCGACAGGAGCGGGACGTCGCCACGCCGCCGCGCTGGGCGCCCTCGGCGGCGGTGCTCGGCGTCGTGGCCAGCATGTGGCTCTTCGCCCAATTGCTCGAGCTGCCCGTGCCTCAGGTGCAGGTCCGCTTCGATGCGCTACCCGGCAGCCGGGTCATGGCCTGGTCACGCGAGCACCTGCCGGAGGATGCCGTGGTGGTCATTCCTCCGTACTTCACGCATGCCATGACGACCTACCGCTACGGCGCCCGACGCCAGGTGATTGGCACGTACAAGGACGGCTCCGAGGCCAGCTTCAGCATGGCGTTTCTTCGTCAGTGGCGGGAGCGCATGGAGGCGCTCTGTGACTGCCAGCCATTCAACGTGGCCCCGGACGCGTCCCCGCTCCAGGCGTGGCTTTCCAGTCAGGATGCCGTCCTTTTCGGCTACCGGACCGCGGATGCCTCCCGGTTCCGCGAGCTGGCCCACCGCTTCGGCGCAACCCATGCAGTGGTGGAGCGCTCGCCGCAGCACGAGGAGCACCGCATGCCGCCGCCTCCGGGGGCGGAGCACGCCCCCGTGGTACAGCCAGAACTGCCGCTGCTGTATCAAGACGATGAGTTCGCGGTGTACCGGATTGTCCCCGCGCCCTGAAACGCCGCTGGGATGAAGGGGTGACAGACTCGCGAGACTCGCGTGGCACACGCCATGCGCACTTGGGCCTGTTGGGGCTGGTGGTGGCTGGCTCCGCCGTGGGCAAGAAGGGGCTGAAGCAGGCCGCTCAGATGGCGGGGATGTGGGAGCGCGGACGCGCAAGCGGCTGCAGTTGCCGCACTCGGTGAAAGGCTCGAACTTTGGGGTGGTGACGGCCGACGCGGGGCTGACGGCCGCGCAGAATGCAGCCTTGGTGCGGGAGGCCGGCAAGCACTGCTGTTTCGGGCCGAATGCCAACCAGCCCACCGACGACGACAGGCGGCATTGGCCACACCGGACTGAGGGCTCGCCGGCCCTCCCTCCGCTTCTGGCCGCCACTTTCCTCCATGCGCACGGCGCCCCGGCCGAAACTGGACAGCCGTTGGCGGAGGATAGTGTCGAATTCCTGGCGGGTTCACTGCGCAAGGACCGGGCACGTTCGTACAGGGAGGCGCGCAGACCTGCTTTCCCCCGCCGCCCACAAGGGACAGGCGCTACATTCCCAGCAATGCCTCTCGTGTTCCTCCCTGACGCCGAGACGCTGTTCCTCTGGGGCCCCGAGCCCTTGCCACGCGCGCTCGATGGCCTGGCGGAGCTGGGCGAGCGTGCCTCCGCGCTGCTCGTGACGCCCGAGGGACTCCAGGAATGCAAGGGGCGTGGACTGCCCCTGCTCTCCACCGTGGAGCGGCTCGCGGTGGCGCGGACCTCCGAGGCCGAGTCCTTCCCCGGCTCCATCGCCCTGTGGACGCTGGCCAGCAAGCTCGCGCTGGAGCTCGTGGCGCGTGAGCGCGTCGTGCCCACCCTGCTGCGGCGGGGCGAGCGCATCGAGGCGCGCTGGGCGGCGGCGCTCTCCGCCTCCGAGGACGCCGGCCGCGTCGCCGCGCTCGCCCGGAGCATGCCGCCCGGCGCGCACGCCGTCCCCGCGGGCGCCAAGACGGACCGCGCCGTCTGGGCCCCGGACGCCTTGCTGCGCGCCTTCCTCGACGCCACCGTCGACGCCTTCGTGCGCGCCGCGCGCGGTGCGCCTTCGTTGTCGTCCCGGCGCGCGTCGACCTGGGACGAGCGCTGGCGCGAGGCGCTCACCAGCGCGCGCCGCGACTTCGCGCCGGAGGGCTTCGCCGAGCGCTCCGTCGTCGACGAGCTGACGCGCTGGAGCGAACCCGCGCTCGGCGCCAGGGACAAGCTGCGCGCGTGCTTCCGGCTGGAGCCCCCGAAGGCGGACGGCGAGCCCTTCGTGCTGAGCTTCCACCTCCAGTCCCCGGACGACCCGAGCCTGCTCGTCCCGGCCGCGGACGTCTGGAAGACGCGCGGGCGCAGCCTGGAGAAGCTCGGCCGCGCCTTTCGGGATCCGCAGGAGTCCCTGCTGGAGGCGCTCGGCCGCGCGGCCCGGCTCTTTCCTCCGCTGGCCCTGGTGCTGGAGAGCCCACGCCCCCAGGCCCTGCTGCTGGAGCCCGACACGGCGTGGACGTTCCTCTCCGAAGGCGCCCGCGCGCTCTCCGACGCGGGCTTCGGCGTCATCGTCCCGGGTGAGCTCACCTCCTCGGGCCGGCGCCGCCTGCGCCTGCGCATGCGCGTGGGCGCGGGCACGAAGGCCGCGGGGGTCGTCAGCGGCGCCGCCGGGCTCGGGCTCGACGCGCTGCTTCGCGTGGACTGGGACGCCGTGCTGGGTGACCAACCGCTCACCGCCCAGGAGCTGGCGCTGCTCGCCCGGCGCAAGGCGCCCCTGGTGCGCTTCCGCGGCGAGTGGGTCGCCGTGGCGCCCGACGAGCTCGACGCCATCCAGCGCCACCTGGCCCAGGGCCCCGGCCGCATGGCGCTGAGCGAGGCGGTGCGCGTGTCCATGCTCGGCGAGACGCGCCACGGCGAGCTCCCCGTCACCGTGCTCGCCACCGGGGCGCTGGAGGCGCGCCTGCGCCAGCTCCGCGAGGGCGGGGCCACGGCCCAGGACGCCCCCCGCGCGCTGCGCGCCACGCTGCGGCCCTACCAGGCGCGCGGCCTGCACTGGCTGGACACGCTGGCCTCATTGGGGCTCGGCGCCTGCCTCGCGGACGACATGGGCCTGGGCAAGACGGTGCAGGTGCTGGCCTTCCTGCTGCGGCGGCTCGAACAAGCGCCTGACGAGAAGCGCCCCACGCTGCTGGTGGCTCCCACCTCCGTGGTGGGCAACTGGGAGCGCGAGGTCGCCCGCTTCGCCCCCTCCCTGCGCCTGACGCCCCACTACGGCGCCGAGCGGGCCCGCGCGGCGCGCGCCTTCCCCCGCGCGCCCGGCGCCGTCGTGCTCACCACCTACGGCCTGCTGCGCCGGGACGCCGCGCTGCTCGCGGGCGTGGACTGGGGCGCGGTGGTGCTCGACGAGGCGCAGAACATCAAGAACGCGGCGTCCGCCACCGCCCGCGCGGCGCGAGCGCTGCGCGCCACCCAGCGCTTCGCGCTCACCGGCACGCCGGTGGAGAACCGCCTGGCGGAGCTGTGGTCCATCCTTGAGTTCGCCAACCCCGGCCTGCTGGGGCCGCTGGAGACGTTCCGGCGCGAGCTGGCGCTGCCCATCGAGCGCCACGGCAACCCGGAGGCCGCGGCCCGGCTGCGCCGCCTCGTGAGCCCCTTCGTCCTGCGCCGCCTCAAGAGCGACCCGGCCATCATCGCGGACCTGCCCGCCAAGAACGAGATGAAGGTCGTCTGCACGCTCACGCGCGAGCAGGCCACGCTCTACAAGGCGGTGGTGGACGAGGAGCTGCGGCGCATCGAGGAAGCCGACGGCATGGCGCGCCGGGGCCGCGTGCTCGCGCTGTTGCTGTACACGAAGCAGATCGCCAACCACCCGGCGCAGTACCTGGGGGAGTCGGGCCCCCTGCCGGGGCGCTCGGGGAAGCTGGCGCGCGTGGTGGAGATGCTGGAGGAGGCCCTGTCCGCTGGCGACAAGGCGCTCGTCTTCACGCAGTTCCGGGAGATGGGAGACAAGCTGGTGACGCACCTGTCCGAGCGCCTGGGGCACGAGGTGCTCTTCCTGCACGGCGGCACGTCCCGCAAGGCGCGCGATGAGATGGTGCGGCGCTTCCAGGAGGAGCCCCACGGCCCGCGCGTCTTCGTGCTGTCCGTCAAGGCGGGGGGCACGGGGCTCAACCTGACGGCGGCGAACCACGTGTTCCATTACGACCGCTGGTGGAACCCCGCCGTCGAGGACCAGGCCACGGACCGCGCGTACCGGATTGGCCAGACGCGCGCGGTGCAGGTCCACAAGCTGGTGTGCGCGGGCACCGTCGAGGAGAAGGTGGACCGCCTGCTCGAACAGAAGCGCCAGCTCGCCGACACCGTCGTGGGCACGGGCGAGCACTGGGTGACGGAGCTGGACACCACCGCGCTGCGCGAGCTGTTCTCCCTGTCCGAGGGCGCCGTCGCGGATGAAGGCGAGGAGGACGGGGACGCCGTGCGCGAGCGTGCCCCGCGCCCGAAGGGCCGGACGCGCGCGAGGAAGGCGGTGTCACGATGAGCGGCAGGGACTTCTGGGGCTGGCCGTCCACGCCGAAGCGCCCGCCGCCCGCGCACGGCATCAAGATGAAGAAGGCGGGCACCACCTGGTGGGGCCAGCGGTGGCTGGAGGCGCTGGAGCGCGTCCTGGGAGGAGACTCGGGGCGGCTGTCCCGGGGGCGGACGTATGCGCGGGCGGGGCGCACGCATGACCTGGTCGTCCAGCGCGGCAAGGTCACCGCGCGGGTGACGGGCTCGCGCCCGAAGCCCTATGCCATCTCGTTGACGCTCAAGCCGCATGACGATGGCGTCTGGGAGAAGGCCATCGCGGGGATGGCGGGCAAGGCGCAGTACGCCGCGGAGCTGCTCGCGGGGACGATGCCCCAGGCTATCGACGAGGTCTTCCTCGCGGCGGGCGGCAGCCTCTTCCCACGCAACCGCAAGGAGCTGATGACCGAGTGCTCGTGTCCGGACTGGGGCGACCCGTGCAAGCACGTCGCCGCGACGCACTACGTCCTGGGCGAGGCGTTGGACCGTGACCCGTTCCTCCTGTTCGAACTGCGCGGCCGGACGAAGGAGCAGGTGCTGAGCGCGCTGCGGGCCGCGCGTGGGGCGGGCTCGGCCGGAGAGGTGGAGGCGCCGCGCGGCGCGGCGAAGCGGAGGCGGGCATCGCCCGACGCGCCCGTGATTCCGAGCGTGAAGCCGGGCAAGCTGACGCGGGCCGGCTACGACGTCCCGCGTGAGCCGCTGCCGGCGCTGAGCTTCACCTTCGACGCCCCCGCCGCCCAAGGCACGGTGCTGCGGCAGTTGGGGGCGCCAGCGTCCTGGAGCGCGAAGGACGCGCCCGGGGAGGTGCTCGCGCCCCCGGTCCGCGCGGCGGCGGAGCTGGCGCGGCGCATCGCGCTCCAGGAGCCCGGGGAGCCGGACGCGCCAGCCAAGGCGCCGCGGGGCCGGAGCCGCGCGAAGCCGCCGGCGCCTCGCGCGAAACGTGGGAAGCGCGGCTGAGCGCGCGTCAGTAGACCGTGTCGCCCTTCACCACGCCGAAGCCGGACGGCTCCATGAAGACGCCGTTCACCGTGGTGCCGCCATTGTGGATGCTGGGGAAGATGGGCTGCATGCTCTGGGGGAACCCGAAGGTCGGCTTCGTGAGCGCGTCGAGGCGCCCCAACTGCTCGGCGGTCAGCTTCACCTCCAAGGCCCCCACGTTGTCCTCCAACTGCGACAGCCGCCGCGCGCCGATGATGGTCGAGCTCACCCCCGGCTGCGCCTGCACCCAGGCCAACGCCACGCGCGCCACGGTGCTCCCGTGCTCGCGGGCGATGGCGCCCAGCTCGTCAACCAAGGCGTAGGTCTTCTCGTTCAGGACATGCTCCATGAAGGCGCTCCGGTCGCCCTTCAACTGCCCGGCGTTCGCGCGGGTGTACTTGCCGCTGAGCGCGCCACTCTTCAGCGGCGACCAAGGTGTGATTCCAAGCCCGAACTCGAGCGCCATGGGCACGAGCTCCTGCTCCACGCTGCGCTCCAGCAACGAGTACTCAATCTGCAACCCGATGAAGGACGACCAGCCGCGGAAGTGCGCCAGCACGTTGGCCTGCGCAATCTTCCAGGCGGGCGTGTCTGAGACGCCGATGTAGCGGACCTTGCCCGCCCGGACGAGGTCCTCCAGGGCGGCCATCGTCTCCTCGATGGGCGTGTGGACGTCCCAGTTGTGCAGCCAGTAGAGGTCGATGTAGTCGGTCTGCAGGCGGCGCAGCGAGTTCTCCGCCGCCGAGATGATGGACTTGCGGCCCGAGCCACCGCCGTTCGGGTCCCCCGGGTAGAGGTTTCCGCTGAACTTCGTCGCAATCACCAGCCGGTCGCGCCGGGAGGGGTGGCGGCCCACGTGGTCGCCGATGATCTTCTCGGAGTGACTCTTCGTGTAGAAGTTCGCGGTGTCGATGAAGTTGCCGCCGAGCTCGATGTACCGGTCGATGATGTGCTGGGACTCCTCGACGCTGGTCCCCCAGCCGAGGTCTTCACCGAAGGTCATGGCACCGAGGCACAGCGGGCTCACGCGCAGGCCGGAACGGCCGAGCGTCACGTAGTGGTTGAGCGGCATGGTGGGCTCCAGAGGCGTGCTACATTGTGAGGACGGCGAATTAATTCAATTTGGAACTGGTTTAATGTCGAACCAGTTTCCGCGCACGGAGCCATGGCGAAAATCGACCCGGCGAGAATCTGGTCGCTCAACCACCGGCTGCTGATGACGGTGATTTCCAGCGTCGCCGCGGACATCGCGGCGCTGGGGCTCGAGACCAAGGAACTCTTTGTGCTCGCGGAGGTGGATGCACACCCCTACCCAGCCGAGCTGGCGGGCATCCTGTGCATCCCCAAGCCCTCGGTGACGCTGTACGTGAAGCGGCTCGAGGCGGCGGGGTTCCTGCGCCGTGAAATCGACACCGAGGACCTGCGGCGGCACCGGCTGCAGCTCACCCCCGCCGGACGCAAGGCGATGCAGCAGGGCACCTCGCTGCTCTCGGGGGCCTTCGGCGAGCGGCTCGGACGCCTGAGCGCCGCGCAGCAGGCGGAGCTGCGGGGCCTGCTCGAAAAGATGCTCTGACTTCCCTGCGCGCGGCGCGGCCGTGGGGGTGGTGACGGGAGTCACCAGGGCACGAACGCCTGTCACCAGCTCGCGCGCACGCGGAGGGGACCTTGGCTCCACCCGCGGCCCGCAACCGCTGGGATTGACAGGGCAGCCCGGGTGCGGCCCCTGACGCTTCGTCTGGCCCGGGAGTTGCTGTTGGGTTCAGTCCGTCTCCCGCGACACGCCCTCAACCCCATCGACTTCAGGAGTCCCTCCCATGAAAGGCATCAAGCTCGGCGGCTTGTTCAAGAGCCCCTCCGTCCCCAAGAGCCCCTCGGCCTCCGGCAGCGGGACGAACAAGCCGAGCACCCCTCCGGCCGTGGAGTCGAAGCCCACGCCCAAGCCGAGCCCCATCCAGGACGGGTTCGACGCGCAGGGCAGCAAGCCCTCCACCAGCAAGGTGAACACCCCGCCCACGCAGCAGCCGGGCAAGGATGTCACCTCGTCGTTCGGCGCGAACCCGCTGGGCTACTCGGGGCAGAACGTGCTGAACGCCTACAACATGTTCCCGGGCGGAGCGCCCCAGGGCGTGGCACTGCCCACCGCCCAGAAGCCCTTCGTCAACGCCAATGACTCGAAGGTGACGCTCAACGCTCACCAGCACCAGGGCAACACGAACCTGTCCGTCTCGCCCGCCGGTGGCCAGGGCATCCCCGCGCACTACATGCACTACCTCTCCACGGGCGAGGGCAAGTTCGCGGGCATCCAGGGCGTGCCGTTGCACCCGCGTCCGGGCGAGCCGAACACGGTGGTGACGGGCGCGCTCAACGGCTGCGCCGTCCACGCCCTGCACGACACGAAGAACAACAACCTGTCCTTCCTCCACCACGCGGACTACTCGAAGAACGGCAAGGCGGAGCTGGACGGCTTCCTCTCGCAGCACCCGAACCTCAAGCCGGCGGGGAGCCTCACGCCTGGCGACTACTCGCACCCCACCGGCAAGTACGGCGACCCGACGGGCGCCACGCCCTTCATCCAGTACTCCCAGGGAGCCGGCGGCCAGCCGGGGCAGTGGAACATCGTCGGTCAGCTCAACACCTACAAGAATGGTGGCACCCCGGGGGGCCGCCCCGAGCTGATGCGCCCCACGGACCTCCAGGTGCCTTTCATGCAGACCGTCCCGGTGGAAGTACCGTGAGCCACCGTGGGGCGCGCGGCTGAGCGGCGGGCCGCCCTGGCCATCCGTTGGATTCCAGGCGCGCGTCCGCCGCGTCCGTTCATGAGGCCACACAGGACGGTGGCCTCCGGGTGCCATGCGCCGCATCGTGCATAGGCTGCGCACGACGTATGGCCACCCTGGACCCTCCCGCTGCCTCCTGGCTCACGCGCGGTGCGCTGTTCAGCGGCAAGCTGCTCGTCATCGCTGCGGCGGTGGTGGCGCTCGTGCTGCTGCTGGCGCGGCTCTACCTCATCGTCCTGCCGACCGTGGCGGCGCTGCTGCTGTCGACCTTGCTGTATCCCCCTGTCCGGTGGCTGTCCGCCCACCGGGTGCCCCGGGCGCTCGCGACGGTGCTGGCGCTGCTGGCGCTGCTCCTGGTGGGGGCGGCGGGGATGTTCCTGCTCGTGCCCCGCATCGTCCAGCAGGTCAGCGCGGCGGGCTCGAACGTGCAGGCGGGGTTGGAGGGCCTCGTCGGGTGGATGACGCAGCAGTTCCCTGTGTCCCGGGAGCAGCTTGACGGCCTGTTCAAGCAGGGGCTCGACTTCATGAAGTCGAACGCCGGGCGTATCACCACCGGCGTCCTGGCGGGTGCCAACTTCGCCGCGCAGGCCGTGGCGGGGGGGCTGCTGACGCTGGCGCTGCTGTTCTTCTTCGTGAAGGACACGGAGCAACTCGGAGGCTGGGTGCTGGCGCGGGTGTCACCTGAGCGCAGGGACACCGTGCGCGCGGTGGGCCTGCGCGCCTGGAAGACGCTCAGCGGCTTCCTGCGCGGCGTCGTCATCATCGCGCTGGTGGACGCGGTGGGCATCGGCGCGGGCCTGGCCATCATCGGCGTGCCGCTGGTGCTCCCGCTGGCGGCGCTCACCTTCGTGGGCGGGTTCTTCCCCGTCATCGGCGCCACGCTGGCGGGCGGGGTCGCGGTGCTGGTGGCCTTCGTCACCAACGGGCCGCTCGACGCGCTCCTGGCCCTGGCCGTGGTGCTGGGCGTGCAGCAACTGGAGGGCAACGTCCTGGAGCCCGTGGTGATGGGGCGCGCGGTGCCGCTGCACCCGGTGGTCATCCTGCTGTCCATCACCGCCGGGGGCGTGCTCTTCGGCGTGGCCGGCGCCTTCCTCTCCGTGCCCGTCGCCGCGGTCCTCTCCGCCGCGGGCAACGAGCTGCGCCTGCGCGACGAGGCGCGCGTCCTGGAGAAGCCTCCGACGATTTCACCGCCGTGAGCCGACGGCGTCAGGGGAAGTGGTCCACCACCTGGGCGTTGGACCACGGATGCGCACGGGTGTGGCCGGGCCTGGAGCCGGGGTACTTGGACATGCCCGTCTCGTTGCCCAGGATGAAGCACACCGGGTACTCGCTGCCGTCCGGGGTCCTCACGCGCGTGTAGCGGCCCTGGATTTTCTCGCCGCCCGTCCAGATGCGCCCGTAGAAGAGCGTGTTGGCTGGGAGGCGGTCCATGGGCTCCTCGAGCCGGCTGGTGATGGGGCCGTCGCTGACGACGATGCTGTAGTTCGTCTGGTACGAGTCGTCCGGCTGTTGGATGTCGAGCTGGATGTGTCCGCGGGACCTCAGGTCGAGCCCGAGCTGACGCATGGACTCCAGGGCTTCGGGAGGGCAGCGCGCGGGTTCGGGCCGGACCTGCGTGCCTGAGCAGGCATTGAGACTGGCCGCTGTGAATGCAGCCAGCAAGTAACGGTGGAGTCGGGGGGCGCAGCGCGCGAGTGGCTCGGTCGTGGACATGGCATCTCCCGGCCATGGCGGCTCGGCGGTGGAAAACGGAAGGGCCGTGGCGGGCGAGCCAGTGTCGGCTGGTCCTTCGGTCCGCGCCAGTTGCTGAACGGGAGGGGACGGAGTGGGGGCGGCATGATGCGGGCCCGAGAGCATGAGTCCCCAGGCCATGCACGCAACCAATGTCAGGCCTCCGGTGACTCGCAGCCACCGGTCCGTGTGTCGCGGCTTCAGCGGGCTCGCTGGCTCCGTGCGAGGTTGCGTCTGGACCTCCGAGAACACCCGGCGCCGCAGCCAGCGACCCATGCGATGGTGCTGGACCCGGGCCGCGCGCAGGGCGCTCGCATGAAGAAGGGCCGCTTCCTCTCCCGGTGCCACGGGGCCCCAGGTGTCCTCGTCGCGTGTCGTGCGGGTCGCCGTGGAGGGCCCCTCGTACCAGCCGAACAGCGGAGCGTCCCAGTCCGGTCCCGCGTGAGCCAGGGCCTGTTGGACTTCCCGGGCGAGGTCCCCCGCGCTGCGTGGCCGGGCCTCGGGTGCGAACGCGAGCAGTCCCTCAATCCAACGTGCGAGCGGCTCGGGGACTCGCGGATTGAGGCCTCTCAAGGTGGCGGAGGTCACTGGGGCGTGCGCCTTGTCCAGGACGAGCGGCGGATACTGCTCCACCACCAACCGGTGAAAGGTGACGCCCACCGCGTACAGCTCATCCGCCACCGTGTAGAAGTAGTGCTCGGAGTGGGCGGCCTGCCGTGGAGCCTTCATGCTCCAGAGGATGGCCTGAGGACTGCGATAGGGCCCGGTCCCGGGCGGTAGCCGTGCGGCGGAGGTGATGGGGGCGGCACGGGGGTGCCAGCCCGCGCCCCAGTCCAGCACCACCAACCTTCCGCGCTGCTCGACGCGGAGGTTCTCCCCCTTGAAGTCGCGGTGAAGCACCCGTCTGCGATGCGCGGCG
This sequence comes from Myxococcus vastator, assembly GCF_010894475.1. Classification (GTDB taxonomy): domain Bacteria; phylum Myxococcota; class Myxococcia; order Myxococcales; family Myxococcaceae; genus Myxococcus; species Myxococcus vastator. The sequence continues at coordinate 533 of NZ_JAAIYB010000108.1, read as the reverse complement.
TCCAAGGCCCACGCGGCCTGCGCCATCAGGACGGCGACGTGTCGTGCCGTCGGATTGCGCGTCCGAGACCAGTCATACAGCGTGCGGCCTCGCACGTACTCCATCACAAGGTAGGGATAGGCGGCGGCCCCGGCGCGCCAGATTCCCTGCGCTTGCAGCCGCACCACGCCAGGATGGCGGAGCAGGTGAAGCGTTCGTGCCTCGCGCTGGAAGCGTGGGTCGCCGGGGGCGTGGGCCAGCTTGAGCGCGTAGCTGCGGCCTTCGGAGCGCGAGCGCACCTCATACACCGTGCCGTTGCCGCCACCTCCGATGCTGCGCTCCACGCGCCAGCGCTCCACGCGGGTACCGGCAGGCAGGGCCTGTGGAGACAGCACGAGGGGCCCTGGGGAAGATGAGTCCGACTCCAGTCGCATGACGGGTTCCTTCTCGGCTGTCGCGCACGTCTATGGTTTCAGGCGCGCCCATCGCGCACCTCGGCGCCGGCCCGTGTCCCAAAGCTCCAGCGCGTAGGCGTGGGGCGGGCGCTTGGGGGT
>NZ_JAAIYB010000107.1 GCF_010894475.1 Myxococcus vastator | reverse complement strand
GACGGGGGGCTTGGCACCGGTGATGGGGAGGGTGCAGCCCGCGGCGACGGCCAGCAGCAGCGGGCCCATGAGCCAGGTGGGGAAGGTGTTGAGCACAGGTGTCTCCTCGAAGTGACGGCGGGTGCCGTGGTCTGGCCCCGCGTCATAGCCAGGGTCATGCCATCGGCGGTCCGGTCCTGTACACGAGTCGCCACGGCGGCGCGCCGCGGAGCTGGGGGCCCGGGTGGCACAGCCCGCTGGCACGGTGCCGTGTGCCCGTGACACACGCGTAGGATGGAGGCACATGGAACACGACCGGTCGACCTTGCAGCAGAGCGACGCCAGGGGGCGAGGGGCGGACTCCGGCGAGGCCTCGGTGCCGGGCCTGCTGCGCGTCCTGTGCGCGGGGAGCGCGATGGCGGTGGCCCTGCCGCTCGACGGCGAGCTGTTGCTGGGGCGGGGCGCCGCTTCGTTGGGGACGGACCAGGACCCGCGGATGTCTCGCAGCCACGCGCAGGTTCGGTACGACGGACAGCGCTTCTGGGTCACCGACCAGGGCAGCCAGAATGGCACGTTCGTGGACGGGGCGCCCCTGGTGGCCGGCACGCCCCGCGAGGCCCAGCGCGTCATCCGCATGGGGGACTCGCTCTTCATTCCCTGCGCGGACGTGGGGCCGGTGGCCCGGCGCGGCGTCGTCCGGACGCGCGACTTCGTGCGAGGGCCCGCGATGCAGCGGCTGCTGGACCAGGTCGCGCGCACGGCGGAGCACGGCTTCACGCTGCACATCCACGGGGAGAGCGGCACCGGCAAGGAGGGCGTGGCCCGCGCGTTCCATGAGCGCGGCCCGCGCGCGTCGGGCCCCTTCGTGGCCGTCAACTGCGCGGCCATTCCGCAGGGGCTCGCCGAACGGCTCCTCTTCGGCGCGCGGCGCGGCGCCTTCTCCGGCGCGGACGACGCGGAGGGCTACCTCCAGGCCGCGGACGGCGGGACGTTGTTCCTGGACGAGGTGGCCGAACTGGAGCTGGCCGTGCAGGCCAAGCTGCTGCGCGCGCTGGAGACGCGTGAGGTCCTCCCCCTGGGGGGCTCCAAGCCGCGGAAGGTGGACGTGCGGGTGTGCTCCGCCGGAAACAAGGACCTGCGCGCGCAGGTGGCCAGCGGCCGGATGCGCGAGGACCTCTACTTCCGCCTGGGCAGGCCGGAGGCGGGCTTGCCGCCCCTGCGCCGCCGCCCCGAGGAAGTGCCCTTCCTGGTGGAGCGCTTCCTCGAGGAGCTTGGGGCGCGCCTGCCCGTGCACGTGGGCTTCCACGAGGCCTGCCTGTTGAGGGCCTGGCCGGGCAACGTGCGCGAGCTTCGCGTGGAGGTGCGCAGCGCCGCCCAGGAGGCGCTGCTTCACGAGGCGCCGCGCCTCGAGGCAAGACACCTGAGTCCCACCGCCGGCGCGGTGTTCGGCCCGCCGCTCGCGGAGCCACAGGTGGCGCCCGTGGCAACGCCCGGGCAGGCGGCGCCCCGGGGCAAGCCGTTGGACGAGGCCGAGCGCGCCCGGCTGGAGGAGGCGCTCCGGGCGCATGGGGGCAACGTCGCCGCCACGGCCCGGGCGCTCGGCATGCACCGGACGCAGCTGCGGCGCCTGCTGGAGCGCCACGGCCTGGCGGGCAGCGGGGAGGGGTGACGAGGGGCAAACGCCTCGTTCCCCTGGCTGGGCTCCCCTGGGACGGGGGGTGATTGAATACCGTCGCACCTCCAACGTCCCCCGCGGGGAGCGTTTCCCTGCACGCCACCTCGTCCTACCCTCGCGGAGGAATCCACTCACACGTGCCGCGGTTGGTCGCGGCCCGTGACGCCCGAGGCCTACACCGCGCCATGAACGCCCGCCTGCTGCTCCTCACCTTTGTTCTGTCTTCGCCGATGCCGGCGCTCGCGGACGCGATTCGAGTCTCCCTGGAGGGGCGCGCCGTGCTGGGGGAGAAGCTCCCGGCGCTGCTGGTCCACATCGAGGAGCCCATCGCGGGCTTCGAGGTGAAGCTGAAGCGCAGCGACGGGGAGTCAGTGGAGGTGAAGGGCGGCGGGAATCCGGGCCTCACGCGGCGCATCGAGCTGAAGCAGCCGGAGGGCCGTTTCCACTACGAGGGAGCGCTCACGGTGCGCTTCCCGGATGCGGAATCCGGCGTGATGCCGTTGTCCTTCGACACGGAGCTCTACGGCGCGCTGAAGCTGGACGTGCGCAAGGAGGACGTGGACGTGGCGGCGCGACGGCTGCGCTTCGTCCTGTCCCGGCCCGCGAAGCGCGCGGAGCTGACGGTGTTGATGGATACCGGGAAGAAGGCCTTCGAGGGCGAGGTGCCATTCAAGGGAGAGGCGGCGGGGACGCCCCTGGAGCTGACGTGGCCGGCGGCGGAGGGGCGGGTGATGAAGATCTCCCTCCGTGCGTTCGACACGGCGGAGTTCTACACGGGCGTCGACCTGTATCCGTGGCAGGTGGACATTCCGCACGAGGAGGTGAACTTCGCCTCGGGCCGCGCGGACATTCCGGCGGCGGAGCGGGACAAGCTGGACAAGAGCCACGCTCTCATCGTGGACGCGCTGGCGAAGTACGGGCGCTTCGCGTCGCTGCGGCTCTACGTGATGGGCCACACGGACACCGTGGGGGCCGCGGCGGAGAACCTGGGCCTGTCGGTCCGGCGGGCGAAGAGTCTGGCGGCCTACTTCCGGAAGAAGGGGCTGCGGGTGCCCGTTTTCTACGAAGGGCTGGGAGAAGAGGCCCCGGCCGTCGCGACGCCCGACGAGACAGCGGAGGCGGGCAACCGCCGCGCGGAATACATCATCGCGGTGGAGGACCCCGTGCTTCTGCACGCGCCTCGCCCTCCGCGGTGGCGAAAGCTGTAGCGCAGTCACCGAGGGAGAGGAAAAGACGCATGGACCGATTCCACCAGAAGGTATGGGCGTTGCTCGGGCTGGGGATGCTGGGGAGCACGGGATGCGCGCACCCGTCGCGTGTCGCGGAGCGTCAGGGCGTGGAGGCGGAGAAGTGTGAGCTCGTGCACCGGCTGCTGCGGGAGCCGGTGCCGTCCCAGGTCGTCCGCGAGGTCGCCGCGGCCGGTCGCGATGAGCCCGCGCCGGTGGTGGTGTACGTGCGCCGCCCGGAGGAGGCGATGCTGGAGCGCTTCTTCTCCGGCGACGCGCCCAGCTGCGGTGACGCCACCTTCAAGGTGGTGCAGGAGAACGTGCTCGACGCGGTGGTGGTGTACCTGCAGGAGGTCCAGGACGGCTACGCGTACGACGCGCGCCGGGCCAGCCATGACGAGCTGTCACTGGAGGGCAAGCCGCAGGGCCTGCTGAAGCGCAGGGGCCCGGAGTGGGTGGCCATCCCCGGACCTACCTGAACAGCTCCTTGCCACCGTCCGCGATGAACTGCACCGCGATGGCGGCCAGGATGAGGCCCATCACCCGCTCGACGATGGCCACGCCGGACTGGCGCAGCACGCGCTGGATGAGCCCGGAGGCGCGGAGGATGAAGTAGCTGGCCACGAACGTCAGCACGACGGCGGCCAGCACGGGGATGGCGGAGACGAGCGAGTCGCCCTTGGCCATCAGCACCATGGCGGTGGCGATGGCGCCCGGGCCCGCCAGCAGTGGAATGGCGAGGGGGACGATGGCCACGTCCTCCTTCACCACGCCTTCCTGTTCCTCGGACGGCGTGGTGCGCGTCTCCGCCGGGCGGGCGCGGAGCATGTCCAGCGCGGTGATGAGCAGGAGGATGCCGCCGGCCACCCGGAAGGCGCCCAGCGACACGCCGAACACCTTGAAGATGACGCCGCCGAAGAGGGCGAAGAACAGCATCATCCCGCAGGCCACCAGGCAGGCGCGCATGGCGGTGCGGCGCACCTTCTCCTGCGTGTCCCCGGCCGTCATCGCCAGGAACAGCGGGACGACGCCAATGGGGTCCACCACGAAGAAGATGGCCGACAGCGAGACGAGGAACAGCGACGCGTATTCCGGCATGACAGCCTGTGCCTACACCGTGAGCCGCAGCTTCCACACCATGGTGAGAGCCTCGGCGAAGATTTTCTTGCTCATCTTGGAGTGACCCACGCGCCGGTCCTCGAAGACGATGGGCACCTCGCGCACGGTGAAGCCCTTGCGCAGCGTGCGATAGGTCAGCTCGATTTGAAACGCGTAGCCGGTGCTCTTCACCGAGTCCAGCTCGATGGCCTCCAGCACCCGGCGGTGGAAGCACTTGAAGCCGCCGGTGAGGTCCTGGATGCCCACGCCCAGAATCGACCGGGCGTAGAGGCTGCCGCCGCGGCTGATGAGCTGCCGCCCCACACCCCAGTTCACCGTGCCGCCGCCCGTGACGTAGCGCGAGCCGAGCACCAGGTCCGCGCCGGCCTCGGCCGCATCCAGGATGCCGGGCAGGTAGCGCGGGTCGTGGCTGAAGTCCGCGTCCATCTCCAGGATGTACGTGTACTGCTCGGCCAGGGCCCAGCGGAACGCGGCGAGGTAGGCGCGGCCCAGGCCCTCCTTCTTCTCGCGGTGGAGGACGCGCACGCGCGAATCCCGCGCGGCGAGCCCGTCCGCGAGCAGCCCTGTGCCATCGGGCGAATTGTCGTCCACGATGAGGATGTCGACCCGGGGGTCGGCCTCCAGCACCGCCTGGACGATGGCCTCGATGTTTTCCCGCTCGTTGTACGTGGGGATGCAGACCAGGGCTGGGTTCATGACCCGGCCGACATACCCTAAACGCGGCCCGGGGGCAGCAGCTCCAGCACGGTCTCCGCCGCCCGGGTGGCCGCGCCCGTCTCGCCCAGCCGGCCGCGCATCTCCGCCAGCCCCTGGAGCATCTCCTCCCGGGGAGCACCCGGTATCCAGACGCGGCGGACCTCCTCGGCGATGCGCTCGGGCGTCATCTCCCCCTGGAGCAGCTCGGGGACGACGCGCCGGCCCGCCAGCAGGTTGATGAGGGACACGAACGCCACCTTCAGCATCAACCGGCCCACCCAGTAGGTGATGAGCGACACGCGGTAGACGACCACCAGGGGGCGCTGCATCAGCCCGGCTTCCAGGACGGCGGTACCGGAGGCCACCACCGCGGCGTCGCTGGCACCCACCACTTCGGGCGCCCGGCCCTCCACCAGGATGGGCGTCACGCCGCTGCCCTCGAAGCGGGACGTGATTTCCGTCCGGTCGATGGTGGGCGCGACGGGGACGACGACCTGGAGTCCGGGCCGCTCGGCGGAGAGCCGCTTCGCCGCCGCCACCATGTCGGGGAGCAGGCGGCGGATTTCGCCCATCCGGCTGCCGGGCAGCAGCGCGAGCGTGGGGGCGTCCTTCACCAGCCCCAGCCGCTCACGGAAGGCCGTGGCCGTGTCGGGGGCGGGGACCTGCTCCACCACCGGGCTGCCGACATAGCGGGCGCTGACGCCGGCCTCCCGGTAGAAGTCCTCCTCGAACGGGAGGATGCAGAGCATCCGGTCCACCAACCGTTTGATGGTGCGCACCCGGCCCCGGCGCCAGGCCCAGATCATGGGCGACACGTAGTAGGCGACGGGCACCCCCAGCGCCTTGAGCTTCTTGGCCAGGCGCAGGTTGAAGTCGGGGATGTCCACCAGGATGGCGACGTCCGGCTTGCGCTCGGCGGAGGCCTCGGCCAGCCCCTTCAGAATCTGAAGGATGCGGGGAATCCGGGGCAGGACCTCGGTGATGCCCATGACGGACACCTCCCGGGCGTCGAAGAGCAGCTCCACTCCCTGGGCGGCCAGGCGGGCACCGCCCATGCCAAAGAAGGTGAGGTCGGGGCGGCGGGCCCGGAGGGCGGCGACGAGCTCGGCGGCGTGGGTATCGCCTGACGCCTCGCCGGCGACGACGAGGATTCGGGGGGGATTCGTCATGGGAGGGGCGCGCATCGTACCTGATGCGGGAGCGGGTGAAGGTGTAGACTGCGGCCCCCTTGAAGACGCTTCTGCTCGCCGAGAGCCACCCCCCCACGCTCGAGCACCTGAAAGGCCTGCTCTCCCAGGCTGGGTACACCGTGCGCGCGGTGAATGATCCGGTGACGGCGCTGGAGCACTTCGCGGCGGACAACCCGGACGTGGTGGTGCTGTCGGTGGACCTTCCACGCGTGGAAGGCGCCCACGTGGTGCACCTCATCCGAGGCCACGGCCAGGGCGGCAGGGTGCCCATCGTCGCCATCGACAAGGGGCACCTGGGACGTGCGCGGGGCGTGAGCTCGGTGCTGGACCTCAAGGTGAACGCCTACGTGGCGGACCCCCTCAAGCCGGGCGAGCTGGTGCTCCGGCTGGAGTCGCTGGTGCGCGCGGCGCAGGCGGTGCCACTCACCGGGCTGGCGGCCACGTTGTCCCGGCCCGCCGTCAACTCGGGCGAGCTGAAGGGCCACCCGCTGCCCGCGCTGTTCCACTCCATCTACCGGCTGCGCCGGGACGGCGTGCTCGTGGTGGCGCACCGGGGCTTGAGCCGGCGCGTGTACTTCCTGCGCGGCGGGCCCGTGAGCTACGACTCCACGGCGAAGGCGGACTCGCTGCCTGGCTACCTGCTCGCCCGCGGCGTGCTCAACCCGCAGCAGGCGCAGCGGGTGACGGAGGCGCTGGACTCCGGGCTGCGCATCGGCGCGGCGCTCGCGGACGCGGGCGTGGAGGCGGCGGGCGAGGAACTGCTGCAACTGCTGCGCGACTACAACCGGGACCGGGTGGAGCGGGTGCTGGGGATGCGCGAGGGCCGCTACGCCTTCTACGCGGGGGCCGACTTCACGTCGGAGGTCGCGTCGGTGGAGGTTCCGCCGCTGGCGCCGGTGCTGGATGGCGCGCGCCGCTGCTTCACCATGAAGGTGATGGCGGCCTCGCTGCGGGCGCACATGGGGGACTACCCGGTGCGCTCGCAGGAGTTCGGGCGCGACCTGCAGGCCATGGGGCTGGACACGGATGACCTGAAGATTGCGATGCAGGTCAACGGCCGCATCGCGCTGAAGGACCTGCTGGCGCACGGGCGCGGCGAGCTGCGCATGGCGTACTCGCTGCTGTGGTTCCTGAAGCTGACGGGTGGGGTGACGTTCTCCTCGACGCCCGTGGCCACGGGCACGGATGTGCTGTCCGCGGCGGTGCTGCCGGACCGGATCGCCCCGCGCAAGCGCAAGGCCCTGCCGCCCGAGACAGCGGCCTCGCTGCGCGAGGAAGCGCTGCGCATCATCACCCGCAGCTACTTCGGAGGGCTGGGCCTGGACATCGCGGCGGACGCGGAGGCGGTGGAGCGCGCCTACCACGAGACGGCGATGCGCTTTCACCCGGACACCTACGCCGAGTTCGACATCTCCGACCTGAAGGACCTGCTGGAGTCGGTGCAGGACCGCCTGTCCGCGTCGTACCGGGTGCTGAGCGTGGAGGAGAAGCGCAAGGCCTACCTCCAGTACCTCTTCAGCCGGATGGACGTGGGGCGGAACACGGCGGTGGTCGTGGACGCGGAAATCGTGCTGCGCCGGGGCGAGTCCGCCCTGAAGCGCCGTGACTTCCCGCTGGCGGCGAGGTCCTTCGAGGAAGCGGTGTCGCTCAACCCGGACGAGCCGGAGTACTACGCGTACCTCGCGTGGGCCACGTACCAGCTGCCCACGGGGGCGCCGGTGGTGCGGGCGCAGAAGGCGCAGCAGGTGCTGAAGAAGGCGCTGTCGCTGGGGCCGTACGTGGAGCGGTTGCACATCATCTCGGCCATCATCGACATGGACCTGGGGGACGCGCCGCTGGCGCGGAAGAAGCTGCAGCGGGTGCTGGAGTACAACCCGTACTCCCAGCTCGCGAAGGCGGCGTTGCGCAAGGTGGGGCGCTAGCGATGCGGACGGTTCTCTTGCGGTTGTTGCGCTATGCGCGCCCGCATTTCGGTGTGCTCCTGCTCGCCTTCATCGGCATGGCGGCGGTGGGACTGACGACGGGCGCGTACGCGTACCTCACGGGCCCGGCGCTGCGCTTCCTGTTGTCGGGTGGTGAAGCAGGGTTCGACAGCGCCCAGCGCGTGCCCTGGCTGGCGGACCTGCCTCGCGACGCGGCCCTGTGGGGCTTCCCGCTGGTGATGGTCATCGTCGGCGCGGCGAAGGGCGTGGGGTACCTGGCGCAGTTCTATTTCATGGGCCTGTTCGCGCAGCGCGTGGTGAAGGACCTGCGGCGCGACCTGTTCCAGCGCCTCACCGCGATGTCGCCCGCCCAGCTCGCGCGCGAGCGGATGGGCGACTTGCTTAGCCGGTTCTCCTCGGACGTCAGCGCCGTGGAAGCGGCGGCCATGTACACGGTGGGCTCGTACCTGCGCGACAGCCTCCAGGTCATCATCCTGGCGGGGGTGGCTCTGTCCATGAGCCCGATGCTGGGCGGCCTGATGTTGCTGGTGATTCCGCTGGCGGCGCTCCCTGCCTCGAAGCTGACGCGCAAGGTGCTCAAGCGGACGCGGGAAGGCCAGACGCAGCTCGGCAACCTGGCGGGGCAGCTCCACGAAGGGCTGGGCGGTCTGCGCACCATCCAGGCCTTCAACGGGCAGCAGGCGGAGCTGGCGCGCTTCTCCGCCTTCGCGCAGGCGCATGAGAAGGCGGTGGTGAGCGCGGCGTGGGCGCGGGGCGCGGTGCCGGGGCTGATGGAGGTGCTGGCCGCGGCGGCGCTGGCGGGCGCGCTGGCGTATGCGGTGAGCGCGCGGCTGATGGAGCCGGAGGCGCTGCTGTCGCTGCTGACGGCGGTCATCCTGGTGTACCAGCCGGTGAAGGACCTGGGCCGGGTGACGCAGTTCGCGGTGCAGGCGGGCGCGGCCGGCGAGCGGCTCTTCGCGCTGCTCGACATGAAGCACCCCGTGGAGGACGCGCCGGACGCGGTGCCCGCGCCGCCGCTGTCCCGGAGCATCCAGTTGGAGGGCGTGCGCTTCGCCTACGGAGACCGGCCCGCGCTGGACGGCCTGACGCTGGAATTGAAGGCAGGGCAGGTGACGGCGCTGGTGGGCGGCAGCGGCGGAGGCAAGAGCACGGTGACGTCGCTGCTGCTGCGCTTCGAGCGGCCGCAGAAGGGCCAGCTCTTCCTGGATGGCGTGGACGCGGACCGGTACACGGCCACGAGCGTCCGGGCCCAGTTCGCGCTGGTGACGCAGGAGCCGCTGCTGTTCCACGGCACGGTGCTGGACAACCTGCGCTACGCGAGGCCGGACGCCACGCGGGAAGAGGTGGAGGCGGCGGCGAAGGTGGCGCACGCGGACGGCTTCATCCGCGCGCTGCCCGAAGGCTATGACACGCGCATCGGCGAGCGGGGCGTGACGCTCAGCGGCGGCCAGCGTCAGCGGCTGTGCATCGCCCGCGCGGTGCTGGCGCGGGCGCCCGTGCTGGTGCTGGACGAGGCGACCAGCAGCCTCGACCCGGAGAGCGAGCGCGAGGTGCAGGCGGCGCTGGCGGCGGTGCTGCCGGGGCGCACGGCGCTGGTGATTGCGCACCGGCTGTCCACGGTGGTGAACGCGGACGTCCTCAACGTGATGGAGGCGGGGCGCGTCGTCGAGAGTGGCTCGCACACGGACCTGCTGAAGCGGGACGGGCGGTATGCGGCGCTGTGGAGGATGCAGACGGAGGGCTCCTCGGAGCGAGGCGCGGCGTGAGCCGACTGACGGCAGTGGCGGGGAAGGGGCTCCGGGCCGTCCTGGGGTTGGTGCTGCTGGTCCTGGGCTACGCGGGCTTCTTCGCGCTCTCGGCGTCCGTGGCGCGCTACCCGGTGGTGCTCCCGAAGGACGATGCGCCCCGCTGGGCGCGAGGGGCCTTTCACGTCCACACCACGCGCTCGGACGGTCGAGGCACACCTGAAAAGGTGGCGGCGGCGGCCAGGGCCGCGGGCCTGGACTTCGTGGTGCTCACCGACCACAACGACTTCGCGCTCCGAGCGCCGACCTACGTCCAGGGCGTGCTGCTGGTGCACGGCGTGGAGATTTCGACGTCGGACGGGCACCTCGTGGCCTTCGGCATGTCGCGCCCGCTGGAGGGCGTGCGCGCGTGGATGCCGCCGGGGGAGGCGGTTCGCGCCGTGGCGGCGGCGGGAGGCACGGCGGTGCTGGCCCACCCCGTCCAGAAGCGCAACCCGTGGAAGGACGAGGCGAGCGCGAAGGAGGTGCCCGGCTTCGAGCTGTACTCGGCGGACACCTTCTTCCGGCACGCGGTGCGCAACCCGGTGAGCCGCCTGGTGCCCGCGGTGGGGGCCTCACTGGTCAACCCGGTGCATGGCGTGATGCTGCTCGTCGCACCGGAGCCGGAGCCCACGGCCCGCTTCCTGGAACTGTCGCGTGAGCGGCCGCGCGTGGCGTTCTGCGCACATGACGCCCACGGCCTGCCGTCGTACCGGGCCGTCTTCGATTCCCTGGCCATGTACCTGCCGCCAGCGCAGGTGCCCTTCCCATTGCCCCCGGACGAGGAGGAAGCGGCGAAGCAGGTCGGCCGGGCCCTGGGCGGTGGTCAGGCCCTGTGCGCCTTCCGGGCGCTGGGGGAGCCTGGGGGCTTCGCGTTGGAGGGGCTGGACGCTGTGCGGCGTGAAGCGCATGTAGGCGACATGCTGACCGTCCGGCTCCCAGGGCTGCCCGACGCGGAGTCGGTGCAGGTGCGGGTGTGGGGAGGCGCCCGCCTGAAGTCGGATGGCCGGTCCGTCGAGCTGACCGAGCCGGGTGTGGCGCAGGTGGAGGTGTGGGTGCGGGCTCCCGGGCGCTTCTTCGGGACGGAATGGCGACCCTGGCTGGTGCCGAGCCCCGTGCGCGTGCTGCCCCGCGGGCCGGGCATCTGATAGACGGCGCGAAAGCCGCCCATGCGCGTCCTCTACGTCCTCGCCACCTACCTGCTCTTCGCAGTCCTGTTCCCGGTGCTCGCACTGCACCGGAAGACGCGCCATGGGCTGATGGAGCGCCTGGGCTTCTATGGCCCGGACAGCCACCTGCCTCCCGGGGACGGGCCCATCCTCTGGCTGCATGGCGCGAGCGCGGGAGACTTGCTGGCCCTCTCGCCGATGTTCGGCCCGCTGCGGGCTCGCTTCCCGGGCTGCCGCCTGGTGCTGTCGACCATGACGGACAGCGGCTACGCGATGGCGAAGGGCCGGCTGGCGAACGACATCGATGGGGTCGTCTACGTCCCCTACGACCTCTGGGGCGCGACGCGGCGCGCGGTCCGAGCCATCCGTCCGGACGTGTTGGTGCTGGAGTACACCGAAATCTGGCCCAACCTCATCCGCGCGGCGAAGCGGGGTGGGGCGCGAGTGGTGATGACGAACGGACGCTTCTCGCCAGCGAACGTGGGGAAGTACCAGACGCTGTTCCGCCTCATCGGCAACCCGCTGCGGGATTTGGACCTCCTCCTGATGCGCGAGGAGGAAGAGGCCGTCCGCGCGCGGCAGCTCGGTGCCAGGCCGGACTGGGTGAAGGTGACGGGGAACACGAAGTTCGACGCGCTCGCCGCGGGCCCGGTGCCCGAGGACGAGAGCCTGCGCGCGGCGCTGGGCCTGACGCCGGGTGAGCGGGTGTGGATTGCCGGCAGCACGCACGAGGGCGAGGAAGCGCAACTCCTGGCCGTCTACACGCGGCTGCTCAAGCGGTGGCCGGACCTGCGGCTGGTGATTGCCCCCCGGTACGTGGACCGGGCGGCGCGAATCGTGACGCTCGCGCGCGAGGCGGGGCTGAGCGTGGGGCTGCGCTCGCAGGGCAATCCGGAGCGGGGCCAGGTCGTGGTGTTGGACACCATCGGTGAGCTGTCGAGGGCCTACCGGCTGGCGACGGTGGTCTTCGTCGGCGGCTCGTTCACGATGCGCGGCGGGCAGAACATCCTGGAGCCCGCGGGGCAGGGGAAGCCGGTGCTCTACGGGCCGCACATGGACAACTTCCGGGACAGCGTGGCGTTGCTGACGGGGCAGGGCGGGCTCCAGGTTCAGGACGCCGCGGCCTTGGAGCAGGCGCTCGTGTCGCTGCTCGAGTCACCTTCGCGGCTCGCGAGTCTGGGTGCCCAGGCGCTGGAGACGGTGGGCCGGATATCGGGCGCCAGTGAAAGGAACGCGGAGGCGATGACGACGTTGTTTCCGCACGGGAGGCCGGACCCGCGATGACGCTCATCGTCCACCCGCATTTCCACCACCGCTACACGGGCGTGACGCGCCACGTGGAGACGGTGGTGCCCGCGCTCGTCCGAGACACGGGTTCTGAGACGCGCGTCATCGGCTCGGGCCTGAGTGAGGGGCTGCCCAGAATCACCTGGCCGGAGCTGCTCCGCCGCCTGCGCCGCGAGCCCGTGGTGTGGCATGCGCACCGGAACAACGAGCTCCTGGTGGGCATGCTGCTGAAGCTGTTGGGCCGGGAGGTTCGCCTCGTCTTCACCCGGCACACCTCGATGGCGCCCAGTGGCTTCACCCGCTTCATCGCCAGGGGCGCGGATGCGCTCGTCTCGTTGACGAAGCAGGTCGCGGACGTCATCGCGCTGCCGTCCACGGTCGTCTCTCACGGCATCGACCTCACGCGCTTCCACCCGCCCGAGGACCGGGACGCGGCGTGGCGCAAGCTCGGCCTGGGAGGGCGTCATGGCATCGGCGTCATCGGACGCATCCGGAAGGAGAAGGGGCAGGGTGACTTCGTACAGGCCATCCGCCCGCTGCTGCTCCAGCATCCCGACTGGCAACCCGTCCTGGTCGGGCTCGCGAAGGGGCCGGACCTGGATTGGCTGAATCAGCAGATGGCGGGCATCGAGGACCGCATCGCGTTACCCGGCGAGCAGTCCGTCATCGAGCCCTGGTACCAGGGGCTGAGCGTGCTGGTGCACCCCTCGTATGCGGAGGGTTATTCGCTGGTGCACGTGGAGGCCATGGCCTCGGGTTGCTGCGTGGTGGCCTCGAAGCTGCCGTACCTGGACACGCTCATCGAGCACGGCCGCACGGGCTTCTTCTTCGAGCCCGGAGACGTCCAGGGCCTGCGCGAGCTGCTGGACATGCTGATGCGGGAGCCCGAGCGCGCCAGGGAGATAGGCCGTAACGCGGCAGAGGAGGCCCGGCGGCGGTGTGGCGTGGAGCACGAGGCGCGAGCCTTGGCCGACGTGTACCGGGCCACCGAGGAGCGCTGACCGGATGCGAATCCTCCACCTGCTCGCGAGTCCCTTCTACAGCGGCCCGGCCGAGAACGTGGCGCTCCTGGCGCAGGCGCAGCGCGCCGCGGGGCACGACGTCACGGTGGCGGTGGACCGTCGCCGCAAGGAGGTGCTGGCCGAGGAGCCCGCGGCTCCGCGCTTCGAGGAGCTCGGTCTGCTGGACGAAGGGGGCCTGGAGCTGTCGGTGAAGTCCCCGCCCTGGCGGATGTGGCGCGACCTGCGCCGCTTGAAGGCGCGGACGGTGGACGTGGTGCACTCGCACTTCAGTCATGACCACCTGCTGGCGAGGTGGGGACGGCCTTCGGGGGCCATCCTGGTGCGCTCGCTGCACGCCCCGCGCTCATTGCGCTCCTCGCTCCCGGCCGCGGACGCCTACACCGTCCCGGCGAGCGCCCTGCTTCCCCGCCTGTTGGAGAAGGGCGCGACGGCCCAGGTCCTGCCAGCGCTGGTGGACGCCCGGTTCCATCCCGCGCCGGACGCGCGGTCGCTTCGAGCAGAGCTCGGGCTCGAAGGCACCCCCATCATCGGAATGGTCTCCACGTTCCAGCCTTCACGCCGGCACGCGGTGGGGGTGGACGCCTTTGCCCTGTATCGGCAGCAGCGTCCCGGGGCGCGTCTGGTGCTCGTGGGGGACGGCGGCCTGCTGGAGCAGACGCGCAAGCAGGTCCAGGGCTTGGGACTGACGGATGCCGTCACGTTCGCGGGCTACCAACAAGGGGACGCCTTCGCGCGGTGGCTTCGAGCGCTGGATGAGGTCTGGCTGCTCGGGCTGGGCAATGACTGGAGTGCCCGCGCGGCGGCCCAGGCCCGTGCATGCGGAGTCCGCGTGGTGGCGGTGGACGAAGGCGCCCTGCCGGACCTCGCTGATGCACGGGTGGAGACTCCGACGCCCGAAGCCGTGGTCACCGCGGCACTGTCCGCCCAGCGGGCACCCGTGCGCCACCCGACGAACGAGCAGATTGCCGCGGAGGTCCTCGCGCTCTACGCACGAGCGAGGCGCGCCCCGTGACGTCTCCGGAGGCCCCCACCGCCATCGAGCGGGTGTTCTACCCGTCTTCGCCGGAGCCCTGGGGCCGCCGTGCCCTGCTGTCGCCGCTCACGTTGCTGTCGTGGACGTATGCGGCCGCCGTGCACGTGCGAGGGGCGTTCTACGACGCGGGACTGCTGCGCGCGGAGCGGGTGGAGGGGCTCAAGGTCATCTCCGTGGGCAACGTCAACGTGGGGGGCACGGGAAAGACGCCCGCGGTGCTCCACCTGGCGGAGCAGTTGGTCCAGGCGGGCCGCAAGGTGGGCATCCTGACGCGCGGGTATGGCCGTGTCTCGCGTGAGCCGCTGACCTTCGTCGGGACGGAGCCGCTGCCTTCCTCGGAGCTCGCGGGCGATGAGCCGCTCCTGCTGGCGCGTCGCTGTCCCCAGGTCCGGCTCTTCGTGGGCTCGGACCGGGTCTCCAGTGCCTACCGCGCGCGGGACGAGTTCGGCCTGGACACGGTGCTGCTGGACGATGGGTTCCAGCACCGCCGCCTCGCGCGAGATGAGGACTTCGTGGTCGTGGATGAGTCCGTGGGGCTGGGCAACGGCCACATGCTTCCACGAGGGCCGCTGCGTGAGCCCCCTGCGTCACTCCGCCGCGCGACGCTTTTCTGGCTGAGGGCGTCCGCCACGGCGGCGGAATCCGCTGTGCTCCCTCTCACGAAGGCCGAGGACACGCTCGGCGGGGGGGGGCCCTCGAGCGCGGGGATTCCCAGGGTGAGGACGCGCTATCGGCCCACGGCCTGGGTGGACCCGGAGGGCAACCTTCATCCCGTGCCAGCGCTCACGGGCCAGCCGGTATTCGCGCTGGCGGGCCTTGCCCGGCCGGGGGGCTTCCTGAAGACCCTGCAGGCCCTCGGGACGGACGTGCGCGACGCCGCGTTGTTCCCGGACCACCACCGCTTCACGGCGGACGCGCTGCGCGACGTCCAGGCGCGAGCGGCACGGCAGGGCGCCCGGGTGGTGACGACGGAAAAGGACGCGGTGCGTCTGCCGCCGGGCTTCGAGGCCTGGGTGGTCCGCCTGGGTGTCGAGATACTGGAAGGCGAGTCCCATCTGCGGCGGGCGCTTGGGTTGGAGGATGCACCGCGCGGCTTGTGAGGTGGGGACGCCTGTGGGACAAACCGCCGCCATGGCCGCAGTCTCGCCCGCTCGTTCGATGCCGTCGCTCGCCCGCCTGCCGCACGCGTTTGCCCGCCGCAAGGTGTTGCTGGTGGGCGACCTCGTCGCCGACCACTACATCTACGGACAGACGGACCGGGTGAGCCGGGAGGCGCCCGTGCTCATCGTCCGCTACGAGTCCGCGGAGGTGAAGCTCGGAGGCGGCGCCAACGTGGCGGCCAACGTGCGAGCCCTCTCCGGGCAGGTCTCCGCGGTCGGCGCGCTGGGCCAGGATGAAATGGGCAAGGAGCTGCGCCGCCTCTGCGCCGAGTCAGGCATCCAACTGGACGCGGTGAGCGGCCGGGGCATCGAGACGGAGACGAAGACGCGCATCCTGGCCGGTGGGGTGAGCACCACACGGCAGCAGATGTTGCGGCTGGACCGGGGGCAGCGAGGCGCGCTCCCCCCGAAGATGCGCAAGGCGCTGGCGCGGCAGGTCGAACGCTCCGCCCAGGACGCGGACGCGGTGGTGGTGTCCGACTACGGCGCGGGTGTGCTGGGGGACGAGGTGCGCGAGGTGCTGCGTCGCCTGGCCGCGGACGGCCTGCCCGTGTGTGTGGACAGCCGCTATGCCCTGTCCTCCTTCTCGGGGCTCACGGTCTGCAAGCCCAACGAGCCGGAGCTGGAGGCGCTCGCGGGGCGCCCCGTTCGGAGCCAGGAGGACATGCTGGAGGCGGGGCACGCCGCGTTGAAGCGACTGGCGTGCCGCGCGCTCCTGGTGACGCGAGGCCGCCATGGCATGGCGCTCTTCGATGCGGACGGGGGCGTGGACTTCATCCCCGTCCATGGCGCGAAGTCGGCGGTGGATGTGACGGGCGCGGGAGACACGGTGATTGCGACGTTCGCCCTGGCGCTGGCCGCGAAGGCCTCGCTCGGCGATGCGGCGCGGCTGGCGAACGTGGCGGGCGCGTTGGTGGTGCAGAAGCCGGGCACCGCGACGGTGTCTCGCGATGAGCTGCTCGAAGAGCTTCGGAGCGCGAGATGAGCACCCTCGAGAAAATCCAATCGCTCGCGAAGGTGGCGGAGGAGCGCGAGCGCTGGCGGGCCGAAGGACGCACGGTGGCGCTGGCCAATGGCGTCTTCGACCTGCTGCACGTGGGACACGTCCGCTACCTGGAAGGGGCCAGGGCCCTGGCGGATGTCCTCGTGGTGGCGGTGAACTCGGACGCTTCCACCCGGGCCTACAAGGGGCCCGGCCGGCCCTACATCCC
This sequence comes from Myxococcus vastator, assembly GCF_010894475.1. Classification (GTDB taxonomy): domain Bacteria; phylum Myxococcota; class Myxococcia; order Myxococcales; family Myxococcaceae; genus Myxococcus; species Myxococcus vastator. The sequence continues at coordinate 3,997 of NZ_JAAIYB010000107.1, read as the reverse complement.
CGAGGGCGAGCGGGCGGAGCTCGTCGCGGCGCTGGCCTGCACGGACCGGGTCATCGTCTTCGACGAGTCCAATGTTCGCGTCATCATCCGGGCGTTGAAGCCGGACGTGCACGTGAAGGGCACGGACTACACCCCGGACAGCATCCCCGAGGCCGATGAGGTCCGCGCCTATGGCGGGCGAACGGCCGTCTCCGGAGACCCGAAGGACCACAGCACCACGGACCTAGCCCGGCGGCTGGGCCGCGAGGGCACGGGTTAGCCGGTGTCATGGATTGCCGCGGAGGTGTGGGCCGTCCTGGGCTGCCCGCACTGCAAGGCACCGCTTCAGGCGCGGGCGGCTCCAGCTCGAGTCTCCTGCGAGCCGTGCCGCCTGAGCTGGCCCGTGGAAGAGGGAATCCCCAGGCTGACGCCCGAACACGCGGTGGTGGAGCCTCCCGTGTCCGGGACGTGAATCCTCAGGAGGGGAGGCTCGCCGCGAACGCCCGGACCTCTTCAGCGGCCCGCTCCTCCAACCCCTGCCCCCCGGCACCATCGACCAGGGGGGTGAGGTCCACCATGCGGTGGGGCGCGTACGCATGGCCCCAGCGCTCCATGTCCATCCGCAGGAAGAAGGCCAGCGTGGGGGCGCCCACCGCGACGGACAGGTGCATGGGGCCGGTGTTGTTGCAGAGGGTGAAGCCGGCCGCGCGCATCAGGGCGGCCAGCTCGTCCAGGTTGCTCGCGGGCGCGAGCTCGGCGCCAGGGGCGGCCTCCACCACCCCGCGTGCCAGCGCTTCTTCCCCAGGGCCCCAGGTGACGATGGGGGTACGCCCCAGCGCCACCAGTGCCCGAGCCGCGGCGGCGAAGGCCGCGGGTGGAATCCGCCGAGGTCCCAGCCGCCCACCGGGATTGATGACCGCGAAGGGCTTCCCGGCCAGGGCGTCCAGATAGGCGCGGATGGCCGACCCCACGGTGGGCTCGCGGAAGGACAGGCCGCGCGCCACCGCGCCGTTCGTGAGTGGGGTGAGCAGGTGCGTCCGTTGAACAGCTTCGTTCCGCGTGTCCGTGCGAGCGGGGACGGGCAGGGAGTGCAGGCGGGACACTGGCCAGAGGTCGGGCCCGATGACGACAGCCTCGGGGCCCGCGAGCCGGGACACGAGCGCGCTCGTGACCGAGGGCGACTCCCAGTTGGCGCAGTCGACCACGACGTCATACCGGGCGCGTCGCAGCGCGGCGATGCCAGGCGCCAGGGGCCCCATCCAGATTCTGCGCCGGTCGAAGGGAATGATGACGTCCGCGTCCGGGTGCCCGTTCAGGACTCGAGCGACCTTCGCGTGCACCAGGACGTGGACCTCGGGCACGGGGTGGAGGTGCGCCTTGAGGGTCCGCATCAACGGCGTGGTGAGGAGCGCCTCGCCCACGCGGTTGTCGGGCCGCACGAGCAGCACCTTTCGAGGAGCGGGAAGGGGGGGGCCAGGACGCCGCCGGCGGCCCGGGCGCCACAGCAGGGCGGACGCCACGAGCGCCAGTGCCAGCTTCGCCCATGATTCGAGCCGCTTGTGCCAGGACATCTCGCGGCGGGACCCTACACAGAACTGGAGGCGGTGCAAGCGCGCGGCTTGACCTCGGACCCGAAAGCCCCTAGCAACCGCCCAATGTTGAAGAGCATGACGGGGTTTGGCGCGGGCCGCGCGCGCGTGGGGGACGAAGAAGTCTCCGTGGAGCTGCGCTCGCTCAACCACAAGTTCTGTGAAGTGAAGGTTCGGCTTCCTCGGGAGCTGTCGTCCCAGGAGCCGCTGGTGTCCAAGCAGGTGAAGGACCGGCTTGCCCGAGGCTCGGTGGAGTTGCTGGTGAAGCGGCAGGCCCCCACCTCGTCGGGGACGGTCCCCACCGTGGACCTCGGATTGGCGCGGGAGTACGTGCGCGCGTTCCGGGAGCTGGCTGGCGAGCTGGGACTCCCGGGGGACGTCGCCTGGTCGCAGGTGGCGAACCAGCCCGGCGTGGTCCGCCTGGAAGAGAAGGGCGTGGAGCTGGACTCCGCCTCCCAGGCGCTCCAGGCGGCCCTGGACCAGGCGCTCACGGCGCTGGAGAAGATGCGCCAGGTCGAGGGTGAGGCCATCTATGCGGACCTGGATGCCCGGGTGAAGCTGCTGGAAGGGTGGAGCAAGGAGGTGGCTCAACTCGCTCCGAAGGCCGTGCAGGAGTACCAGCAGCGGCTCACCGACCGGATCGCCGAGCTCGCGAGCGGCGTCGCGGTGGACCCGCAGCGGCTGGCCCAGGAAGTGGCGCTCTTCGCCGAGCGCACGGACATCGCCGAGGAAGTGACTCGCCTGGCGAGCCACCTGGAGCAGTTCCGGGCCCTCATGGCCAGCAACGAGCCCGCTGGCCGCCGAATGGATTTCCTCGTGCAGGAGATGCACCGCGAGGTGAACACGACCGGCTCCAAGAGCCAGCACGCCGAGCTTTCCGTGCGCGTGGTGGCCATGAAGGCCGAGGTCGAGCGCATCCGCGAACAGGTGCAGAACGTCGAATGAACGAGAATACCGTGCTCTCGCCTGGCTTGTTGCTCGTGCTCTCCGCTCCTTCCGGGGCGGGGAAGACCACCCTTGCGCACCGGCTCCTCAAGGAGACGCCGGATGCAGTGTTCTCCATCAGCGTCACCACCCGAAGGCCTCGGGGGAAGGAGCGCGAGGGGGTGGACTACAACTTCGTCGACGTCGCGACCTTCCAGTCGAAGATCGAGCGCGGCGAGTTCGTGGAGTGGGCGGAGGTCCACGGCCACTTCTATGGAAGCCCCCAGTCGGTGGTGGACGAGGCGCGTGCCCGCAAGAGCGCGGCCATCTTCGACATCGACGTGCAGGGCGGTCAGGCCATCAAGCGCAAGCACCCGGATGCGGTGACCATCTTCGTGCTGCCGCCCTCCATGGAGGAGCTGGAACGGCGCCTGAGGGATCGTCAGACGGACTCCGACGAAACCATCCGGCGCAGGATGCTGGCGGCTCGTTCGGAGATCGAGCGGGGCATCGCGTCCTATGATTACGTCGTCGTGAATGACGACATCGAGCGTGCCTACGGCGAGCTGCGCTCGGTGGTGGTCGCGGAGCGTTGTCGGCGCGGACGCGTGGACGTGTCGAAGCTGGGCCTGGGAATCGGCGCCTGACCGCCGCGGCGGAAGTGTTCGGAATCAAACTTCTTGCGCAGCCCGATCGCTTGATGGATAAGCGACCACACCTCGCCGCGTTGCGCGGGCGTCACACAGGCGTCCGTCGGGTAGCAGTCACCCACATGTCCCGTCTCCATTGGGAGCGGAACCAGGCGCGTGGGTGTTGAGGTGCAGTGAACCAGTGGGCGGGTGGCAGGTGAGTGGGTAGCCGTCTCAACGGGAGATGGAGCTGGGGTGGTCGGTCGGTCGTCGGGAGTGAGACGCTCGAACGGTTGACAGGAAGCGCGGCGGTGATAGAAGCCGCGCCCCTCGCAAAGAAGCCCGCGCGCTGGCGCGGAAGGCACTTCGAGCGAGTCAGTACGAAAATACGGAATACGGCAGTCAACGCAGCGGGTTGACAGGAAACGCGGTGATGGTAGAAGCCGCGCCCCCGACGAAGAAGCCCGGAGGAAAGGGCGGACGAGTCGAGGGAGTCAACAAAGAGCAGCGGTTGACAGGGAGGGCGGCAAGGCGGTAGAAGCCGCGCCCCTCCGGAAGAGAACAGCGGAAGCCACTGGGCGGCGCTGAGGACTCCGGAAGCCAGCAGGACGGCGAAAAAGCAGCTTGATAAAAGACGCCGGACTGAAATAGAAGCTGACGCCCCGCCGGACGAAAAGACGGCGAGGCAGCAACGAAGAAGACGGTAGCAAGAAGTCGCGGGAATCACAAGCGACTCGGTCTTTGAAAACCAAATAGCAAGCCCAAGAAGAAGCTAGATTGCGGAAACCGCAGTCAATTTCTTAAGACGGTGCCAGCCAGGTCGCGCTGAGAAGCGCAGCCGGCAGCACTGGAAACGAATCAGCGAGTTTCAGGTTC
>NZ_JAAIYB010000106.1 GCF_010894475.1 Myxococcus vastator | reverse complement strand
GTCGGCGGTCCTCCGCCTTCAACTTCAACTTGATGGGCGCCGCCTGCTTCCTTGCCGTGGGCTTCATGAGCCACCCCCTCATACAACCAGCGGCTCATGCCTTAACTTCGCGCAGTCTGAGGACTAGCCATCGTCGTGTGCGCGACCGCGTGCGCACCGGAAGACAGTCCCCCGGAGGTCGTGGAGAGCGAAGTGCTCGGTCAGCAGGCGCAGGCCGCCGAGCCACTGGACACTCCCTCCGAGGCGAATGCCGTCCGCTTCCTCGAACAGGCCACCTTCGGACCGAAGCTCGCGGCCGGAGCGAGCCCCCTGCCCATCGACTCGGTGGAGTATGTGGTGGCGCAGGGCATCACCGACGCCATCACCGCGCAGCTCAGCGCCCCGCGCTCCACCTACAGCGGCGCGCTGGGGACGCGGGACATTGGCTCCCAGTTCTTCACGAACGCCATCCAGGGGAGTGACCAGCTGCGGCAGCGCGTGGCGTTCGCGCTGAGCCAGATTTTCGTCGTCTCTCAGTCGGGCATCCCCAACCTGATGTCCACGCCGGAGTCGGAGCCGAAGCTGGCCATGGCCGGCTATCTCAACCGGCTGTCCACGAACGCCTTCGGCAACTTCCGCACGCTGCTGGAGGCGATGACGCTGGACCCCGCCATGGGCACGTACCTGGACATGGCGAACAACAAGGCCTTCAAGACGAACGGCCAGGCCGTCGCGCCCAACGAGAACTACGCGCGGGAGATGCTCCAGCTCTTCACGCTGGGGCTCCACAAGCTCAACGATGACGGCACGGAGAAGGTGGACGCGCAGGGCGCGCCGATTCCCGCGTACACGGAGGCGCACGTCCAGGCCTTCGCCCATGCGCTCTCCGGGTGGACGTATGCCAGCGACACCGGCTGCCCGACGGTGGGGCGCTCGAACCCGGCCAGCTACGCGCAGAAGATGATTGGCTGCAACGTGAATCACGACTCGACGTCACGCGTGCTGCTGCGCGGCGTGTCCACCACGGCCGGTGGCGGCGCGGCGGCGCACCTGAAGCAGGCGCTGGACAACGTCTTCGCGGACCCGAACGTGCCGCCGTTCATCTGCAAGCAGCTCATCCAGCACCTGGTCACCAGCAACCCGCGTCCGGCCTATGTCCGGCGCGTGGTGAACGTCTTCAAGGACAACGGCAGCGGCGTGCGCGGCGATTTGCGCGCCGTGGTCCGCGCGATTCTGGAGGACGTCGACGCGCGCGGCCCCCAGGCCCCCGCGACGCAGTCCGCCAGCTATGGCCACCTGCGCCCGCCCGCGCTGTTCGTCACCACCCTGGTTCGCTGGCTCAACGGCACGCTGGACACGGTGGGCGGCACCAAGGACCCGGGCGCGAAGCTGGCTTCCTGGAGCAGCGCCATGGGCCAGGCCGTGCCCCGGCCGCCGTCCGTCTTCAGCTACTACCCGCCCAACGCGCCTGCGCCGGGGGGCAACGGCCTGCTCGGTCCCGAGTTCGCCATCCTCGACACGGCCACCATCACGGCGCGCGCCAACTTCGTGCATGAGCTGCTGTATTCGACCACGCCAGCCAACGCGGGCGTCCTGGTGGACGTGAGCGCGCTCCCGGCGGACTCGAATGAGCTGACGGTGTGGCTGGGCCGCTACTGGCTCCACCAGACGATGTCCTCGGACCTCCAGCTCACCGTCTTCAACGCCATCACCGATTCACGCGTGGGGAACTCGACGCGCAAGCGGAAGCTGGCCGTCTATCTCACGTCGCTCTCCCCCGAGTTCCAGGTTCAGAGGTAGCCCATGTCCTTCTCGAGACGACAGTTTCTTCGTGGTACGTCCAGCGGACTGGGCCTGCTCGCCGCGTCGTCCGCGCTGCCTCGCTGGCTGGTGGGCGAGGCCGAAGCCGCCACCCTCGGCGGTTACGCGGGCTACCGCGCCGCCGTCAGCGTGTTCCTGCTGGGAGGCAATGACGCCAACAACCTCCTGGTGCCGCGCGGCGCCACGCCCTACGCGCAGTACAGCGCGGCGCGGCCGAACATCGGCATCCCCCTGGCGGACCTGCTGCCCATCAGCCCGGCGGGGCAGGCCGCCAACTCCTACGGGCTGCACCCCGCGCTCAAGAAGGTGCAGGCGCTGTTCGGCCAGCAGCGCGCCGCGCTCGTGTGCAACGTGGGGCCGCTGGTGGTCCCCATGCGCAAGGCGGACTACACCAACGGCGCCACCGCCCGGCCGGACAACCTGTACTCCCACAGCGACCAGCAGGACGCGTGGGCCAGCGCCATCGCCAATCCCTCCACCGCGCCGGTGCCCTTCGAGCTGGTCGGCAAGACGACGGGGTGGGGTGGCCGGACGGCGGACAAGCTCCACGGCCTCAACCCGGGTGAGTATCCGGAGGTGGTCTCCTTCGGCGGCAAGCCGCTGTTCGCCGCGGGGGCCGTGCGCCAGCCGATGATGGTGTCGCCCAGCGGCACGCTCGCGTTCCGCCAGACGTCCGACGCCGACTTCAACGCGCTCCAGACGCAGGCGCTCGCCGACGTGATGGGGCACACGAACGGCGTCACGCTGGAGGCGTCCTACGGCGGCATCTTCACGCAGGCGCAGACCTTCGCCACGGCCCGCGCCGCGGCGCGCGAGGCGGCGTGGGCCGCGCTCCCGGAAGCCACGCGTGTCGCCATCGACGCGCTGTTCGTCCCGCCCCCGGGCGGCACCAACTGGACGCTGCTCACGCAGCTCTACCAGGTGCTGCGGGACCTCGTCGCGGGGGCGACTGCCACGGCCCTGGGCGGCCTGGGCCTGAGGCGCCAGGAGTTCTCGGTGGGCCTGGGCGGCTTCGACACGCACGTGGGGCAGCTGCCGACGCACAACGCGCTGCTCACCCAGCTCGACTTCGCGCTGGACGCCTTCTACCAGGCGGTGGCGCTGCTGCGTTCGTCGGGGGCGTTTGGTGCCGCCCCGCCGCAAGCCACGCTCTTCACCATGAGCGACTTCAGCCGGACGATGGTGGAGAACTCGGACCGGGGCACGGACCACGCCTGGGGCGGCCACGCCATCGTCCTTGGCGAGCGCGTCCAGGGCGGCCGGCTGTACGGCACGTACCCGGACCTGGACCTGGCCTCCAACGGCGTGAACAACCTGGACACCACGGACTCGCGCGGTCGCTGGATTCCCACCCTGTCGGTGGACCAGTACGCCCATTCGCTGGCGCGCTGGCTGGGCCTGTCGACAGCCGCCGAGCGCGAGTACGTGTTCCCCAACCTCGCCGGCTACATCACCGCGGCGACGGCGGGCGGCTATCCCGCCTCCGCCCGCTCGAATCGCATCGCGTTCATGCTGGCGGACACGTAGTCCCGCCGGGAGCCCCGGTGCGTGTCTCGCGCCGGGGCTTCGGGCCTTCGTTGCCGGGTGGAGGAGGTGGCGTCGCGAGTGTATCAGTTCGCCATTTTTACATGGAGTGGGGGTCTAAATTGATTTCATCCATTTACCTGGAGAGGTGATTGCCCTGCGCTTCACGCTCGGGCACGCTTTGCGTCCATTCGCCAGCGTCGCTCGGAGGAAGCCCGTGTCTGTTGAGATTCCAGGAGAGCCGATCCGGCCCTCGGCAGAGATGCTGGATGGCGCGATTGGCGCGGCGGTCGCCGCACTGGAGCAGCTTCCCGTCGCGGAGCTGCTGGCCGCCACGGGAGCGGGGGTTCATCCGGTAGACTCCCCGGCGGCGGCGACGCTGGTCCTCCTCGCGCTGGCCGAGTGTGAGGGGAATGGGCGTGCGCAGGTGGAGGCCTGCGTGCGGCGGCTGCTCTCCAGCCGCGATGCGACGGGCTGCTGGCGCTTCTCTCCTGATTCGAAGCTGCCGGGGGCGGGCGAGTCGGCCCGCGCGCTGGTGGCCTTGAAACAATGGAACATCCCGCTGGAGCCGTCCCCGGCGCTCGATGCGCTCCTGTCCCGAGACGCCGCGCGAGGGCATGGAAACACAGGGCCCGAGTCGGGAACTGTCGCCAGCGAGGGCGCCCCTCCTGACGGGGACGTCGTCACCCACGCGGACCTCCTGCTCCTGGCGGCGCACGAAGGGCGGTCACTTCCGGGCCGTGCCGCGTTCGTTGCCGAGCAGCTTCGGACCCGGGGGCTTCTGTCGTGCGTGCGCGGCCCGCCCGCTGCCGCGGCTTCGCCGCTCCTGCTGGGCTACCTGCTGACGCGCTGGGTACGACGCGCGGGTGACCACTGGCAGCTCGCGGTCCCCCTCCGGGATGAGCTCATTTCGCTCTGGGAGAAGGGGGAGGTGCGGGGGGCGGTGAATGTCGCCCTCGCCATGAGCGCCCTGATGAACCTGGGGCGGCCCACGGACGTCAACCTCTTCGAGCGGACGTTGGATGGCATGGCGTCCCTGCTACTGAGCGGGCAAAGCGAGGAAGGACTCTGGCCGGTGGCCCCGCTGTACGAAGCCGGGGACGTCGTCCATGGCTCGCTTGAAGCATCGGCGGCGCTGTGTGTCGAAGCGCTCGTTCGTTACCTCCGAATCGCCCGCATCGCGGCGGACCGGACCGACAACTTCCTCCCCGGTACGCTCCCGTCTCGGCCGGGCACCTGGAAGGAGACGCTGGCCGCCTTCGATGATGACTATCCGCCCGCGTTGTTCGCACCCGAGTCGCGGGCCCGCCTGCGCGAGCTGGGCGAATGGCTGCCCGCGGCGCTGGAGGGCGATGGGGGCTTCGAGGTCCGGCTGCTGGACGGGGCGCCGCGGGTGGACTTCATCCTGGGTATCAAACACGACGGTCAGGCGCTGCTCGCTGGCAGGCATCCCCACGCCGAACTCCCAGCGCCATTGTTCGCCGCGCCCGAGTGGCGGCGCATCCGCGACTTCGCGAAAGGGTGGGCCGAGCCGGGCGGGCTGCTCGACAGGGAGGTCGACGCGTTCTGGCTGGAGTTCGACCTGGATGCGCCAGTCGCCTCGCCGCCGCTGCCCATCGTGTTTCTCTGCACCCGGGACCAGCCCGTCGCCGTCAACGAAGCGCTGCATCGGCAGAAGTCGGACACCTACCGCGCGACACTCCACGCGGGGCTCCCGCTCTTGCGTGGGGACGACGCGCCGCTCACGCCGGAGCTCCAGCGGGAGATGGACGTCTGCATCGAGGCACTGCCTGCTGGCGCCCACCTCTATGCGGCCTGTGTGATGATGTCTCGGCGCAGCAAGAACCTGCGCTTCACGCTCAAGAACGTGCCTCCGGAGCGCATGGTGTCGTACCTGGAGGCCGTGGCGTGGCCGGGAGACTTCCAGCAGCTGCGGGACTGCCTCGCGTGGCTCCTCCCGCTCGGCGTCAATCGCTTCATGCTCAACCTGGACCTGGCGCCCCGGTTGCTGCCGACGCTGGGGCTCGAGTGCTCGTTTCAGGGGCGCGCGCAGCCCGCCGAGGAGCCCCGGTGGCAACTGCTGCTCGACGAGCTCGTGAAGCGGGGGCTCTGTGCACCCTCACGGCGTGACGCGTTGCTTGCCTGGCCCGGGCGGACGCAAGTCAACCTGCCCGATGGCTCGGCCGTGCGCGAGAGCGTCTTCGACAAGCGGCTCGCGCACGTCAAGCTGGGCTTGACGGGGGCACCGCTGATTGAAGCCAAGGCCTATCTGGCCACGCACCGTACGTCCGAGCGCCTCAGGACGCGCTGATCCGTCATTCCGGAGCATGGATTGACGCTCGGGGATACGAATTGATACGTTGAATTCTGAATATTCAGAACAGGCATGCTGTGCAGACTTTTATCGAGCACCTGGGCCACACTTCTTTTGCCATTCACCGCGGTCCACTGAGGGTTCTCATCGATCCGGTGCTGGTGCTGCGGGAGCTGGAGTTCCGACAGCCTGCGTGCCCCGCGTGGTTCTTCGATGACCTGTCATCGGTGGACGCGGTCTTCTTCTCCCACGCGCACGACGACCATCTCCATCCTCCCAGCCTGTTGGGGCTCCGCGAGGACGTCCCCCTCTACTTCCTCGACAAGCCGAAGCCGGGCGCGGCGCCCGAGTCGAGCGCTCGCGCGATTCTCACGGCGCTGGGCTTCCGCAATCTCCATCCCTTCCTGGAGGGGGACGTCGTCGAGCTGGCCCAGGACGTGCGCATCCACATCCTCCCCGCGCAGTGTTCCGGGGAGGGCGAGGAGCAATGTGCCCTGCTGGTGGAGACGCCGGAAGTGCTGGCGCTGGACGCGGTGGACGTGACGGATTCGCCCCGGACTCGCGAAGCGCTGGAGGCCTTCCGGGGGCGGATTGATGTCGCCTTCGTCCCCACGGGGGCCTCGGTCCAGTGGCAGGGGTTCTGGAATCAGATGGACTCCGTGGGCGCGCTCGCGTTCTGCGACTGGTTGAAGCCAGCGCGCATCGCGACCTGCGGGGGCACGCTGTCCATGGCGGGGCGGCCGAGGGAAGACCGCCTGGAGCGTTATCCGGTTGACCGGGCGCATTGGATGGCCGCCGCGGTGACGCGCGCTCATGACTCGGCGCTCCTGCCCTGGAAGCCCCCGTATCGGCTCGCCTACGACAAGCACGAACTGGCGCGTTGCGCGCTGCTGCAGCCCGGCCGTCGTTTCGAACCGGCGCGGGGGCCGCGGCGTCCCCAGGCCCTGTTGACGACCTTCTTCACGGGCTATCACCCCAGCAAGCCCATTCAGCGTTGGGGATGGGGCGACAACACCGACCTCGCGCGTTGGCTGGAGCCGTTCGAGTCCATCCGGGAGGTGGTGCGCGCCTCCACTCGCGACCTGCGCTCCCTGCTGGAGCGTTGCCAGTCGTCCGTCAACAAGACCCCCGCGGCGGTCCTGGTGCCCCGGACGCTCCGCTGCCTCGTGGAGGGCAAGGCCTTCGAGCTCGCGGCGCGGCTGGTCTCGCTCCTCCCGTCGAGAATCTCGGAGCCCGCCGACATGGACGCTGGCTACTTCGCCGCTGTCGAGGCGCTGCTCCAAGGCGAGCCGGAGCTCGCGGAGTCGCTGCGGGAGGACCTGGCGGCCTGCCAGTGGATGGACCGGGGCCTGTTCCACCTTCAGTGCATGTCGCGCCGGATGAAGGAGCTGGCCCGCCGGGACGAGCGCACCGAGACGCTTCGCTCGAGCCACCTGTCGGTCCTGCGTGACAGCCTCCTCCAGCGCCGCCCGGTGTTGGGGCCCTACCACCTGCGCGTCACGCAAGACCTGGCGCGGCTGCTGGACGCGCGCCCGTTGTCGCCGGAGACGTCCGAGGTGCTTTGCTACGCGAGCCCGGCGGGCATCCGCTATCAGCCGCTGTCGACGCTCGAGGTGCTCCTGCTGGAGCAATGCGACGGCCGCACGGTCGCCGAGATGGTCGGCGACGTGAGCGCGGCCCTCTCCCTGCCTCACGACGACGTCCGGTCGGCCATCTTCACGTTCCTGTCCCACCTGACGCACGAGTCGCCGTTGGTGCTCGACTGGAGTCACTGATGCAATTCCAAGAGGCCTTCACCTTCCCGACGCCGTTGTCCCCCGAAGCGGAGGCCTCGGCGCGGGAGCTGTTGCAGGCGCAGCGGATGGGGCAGCTCGACTTGCTCATGGGCTGGGTCCAGCAGCCGGAGCGGCTCGGGAAGCTGGGGGACTGCGCCCCGGAGCTCCAGTCCCTCCTCTCCGAGACGTTCGAGCTCGTCGAGCGCGCGCCGGCGCTGGCGCGTGAGTTCCTGGAGCACTGGAGTACGACGGTGCTGCTCGGCCGCTTGCTGGGGCCCGCCGTCGTCAGGCCCGACCTGCTCCAGCGCTTGCTGGGCAACCTCGCGTCCCTGCTCATCATCCAGCGGCTGCGGGGAGAGGTCACCCACGGCGAAGCCTCCTTCGTGACGCCGCGGACCCTCTATTGCCTGCCTCGGGGTGAGCGGCTCGACGTGCGCGTCCCCGGCGAGGGGCGCCTCGTGTGGCGCTTCTCTGGCGCGGAGTGCCTGCTCTCCGCCGAGGGGCACGCTGGCCCCGGGCTGCGGCTCCCCCTGCCGTTGACGGGGGATGCGCCCGTGAGCCTCCAGCCGCTCCCCTGGTCTCAGACGTGGAACGTCCCGGTGTTGGACGACAGCGAGATGCTCGGCATCACCGGCCGGAGAGACCAGGCGGGCATCCCGGATGATGGGAGCACGGGCACCTGGCGGCCCATGCCCCTGCCGCGCAGCGCGGAGGAGGCCTTCCACATTCTTGGGGAGCTGTGGCCCGAGGTGCTCGACTGGGCCCGCGTGCTGCTGCCCGCGCTCGTCGACATGGGGGGCCCGGAGAACCGGAGCGTGCGTTGCTCGTCCTCCTATGGGGCGGGCACGCCCATCTTCCTCACGCGCGTGGCCCACGGCCTGGAGCACGCGGAGGACCTGGTCCATGAGCTGCAACACGAGCGCATGTACCTGCTGCTCGACGCGCGCGTCTTCGGGCGGTGGGACGACGCACGTCCCGAGTTCGTCTCCGCCTACCGCACCGACCCGCGCCCCCTCCGCGGCCTGCACCTGGGCCTGCACTCCTTCCTCGCGGTGAACCGGCTCCGGCTGCTGGCGCTGGACAGGCCCGAGTTCAAGCAGCGGGAGTGGCGCTTCCAGTTGCTCAAGTCACACCGCTGCAACCTGCTCTCCTTCCGGACCCTCGTGGACTTCGAGCGTCCCACGCCCGAAGGGCGCGTGCTCCTCGCGCAGATGGCGCGGGCCCTGGCTGAGCAGCACCCGCTCATCGAGCGGGTCGCGGATGCGGACATGGACCAGGCCTTCGAGGCCTGGATGAAGCAGCACTTCTCACGGGTGGCCGCCAGCGGCCCCGTGGTGAATGACGCAGAGACATACATGGACTGGCGCGAGGCGGCAGTGCTCGCGGCCCACTATTCCCAGCATGCCGGAGGTGCTTCATGAGGGTTCCAGGGTTGCGCTATCGCGACGAGTGGCTGCCCAACTTCTTCCCCGCGAAGCAGGTGGGCCCCGACCACTTCGTGCGGCTGTCCCGGACGGGCGCCATGCAGCTGCTGTCGGGCGCGGAGAATGCCCAGCTCGACGAAATCTCCATGGATGAGGCCCTGTTCGCGCGGCTCGAGCAGACCAGCCACCTCATCACCGCGCAGAACTCCTCGCGAGTGATGGAGGACCTCAAGCGCTGGCATGACCGGACCTACGCGGGGCCGGGGCTCCACATCGTCGTGCTGTCCAAGCGGTGCAATCTCAACTGCACCTACTGCCACATGAACCCGGAGAACATCTCCGCGGACGCCAAGCACTTCGACATGCAGCCAGATGTCGCGGATGCCATCATCCGCTTCGCGCTCGGCTCTCCAGCCCCCTTCCTGGGGTTCGAGTTCCAGGGCGGCGAGCCCTTCTTGAACTTCGAGGGCATGAAGTACTTCGTCGCGGAGGCGCGCAGGCAGAACGAAGCCGTGGGCAAGCGGCTGCGCTTCTCCGTGGTGAGCAACCTCATGGTCGCCACCGACGAGCACATCGCGTACTGCATGGAGAACCGCATCAACGTGTCGTATTCGTTGAACGGCCCCGAGGACATTCACGACTCATTCCGAGTCACGCGGAGCGGGGCGGGCAGCTTCCGCAAGGTCATGGAGCGGCTGACCTACTTCCGCGACCGATATCCCAGGGTGCTCAGCGCGTCACCCCTGTGCGTGGTGGGGGCCTCCAACGCCAAGGAGCTGAAGCGCACCATCGACTTCTATCATGCGCAGGGGTTCAAGGACCTCGCCATCCTGAAGCTCAAGGCCCTGGGGAACGCCCGCAAGGAGAAGCTGCCCTTCGACATCCAGGACTTCCTCCGCTACTACCTGGACGCGCTCGACTACATCTACGAGAAGAACCGCCAGGAGAACGAGAACTACTCCGAGCGCGTGGTCCGTGTCGTCCTGGCCAAGATTCTCCAGACGACGGATACGGGCTTCGTGGACTGGCGCAACCCGGTGGGGGACTTCGGTTCGGCCATCACCTATGACCATGACGGCGAAATCCTGCCGTCGGACGAAGCCCGCTCGATGCGCTCGGAGTTCGGGTTGGGCAACGTCAAGGGGACGACCTACGACGCGCTCATCCGCGACAAGGCCACGTTCCGGTCCATGAACCTGTCGCTGCGAGATCGCGACCCGCAGTGCCGCGAGTGCGCCTTCAATCCCTACTGTGGCGTGCTGCCGGTGCTCGACTACGCCCGGACCGGGGACGCAACGCCGCGCCCCCATGCGTCCGAGGAGTGCCTGCAGACGTTGGCGGTCGTGGAGTGGGTCATGCGCAAGCTCGTGGAGGACCCCATCCCCCTGTTGCGGATGATGCCTGGAATGGACGCCGCCCTGGTGGAGATGGCCAATGGCCTGCCGGCGGAGGCTTCCGCGCAGGCCGTGCCGCCGTTGCTGAGCGTGCAGAGCGGCTGAAGCGCGGGCTGAGGGCGGCCCCGCTCAGGCGGGCCGCAGCAGGCCGGCCGCGAGGTCCGTGAGCGCGCCGAGGACCGCGTCCTCGGTGATGTCGTCCATGCTCCCGTTCCCCGTGAGCTCGCGGAAGGCCGGGGTGAGCCGGAACCCCCACTGGAGGGGAGACGTCGTCCCGAACAGGCCCACGGAGGGGAGCCGGAAGAAGTCCGCCGCGTGCAGCATGCAGGAGTCGATTCCGAGGAAGCCATCACACGCGCCGAGCAGCGCCATGGCCATATCGAGTGAGGCGCCTTGAGCGGCCAGCACCCGGCCTCCATGCACCATGGGCTCCAGCGCCGTGGCGCCGAAGTCCACGTTGAGGACCAGCCATTCGGGATGACGTTCGAGGAAGGCATCCAGCACGGCGCGGTAGCGGGCGACGGGCCACTGCTTCCGGGAGCCTGTCTCCGTGTGGAGCGCGAGCACCCGGGCCCCCGCGGGGACGCTGTCGCGAAAGTTCCTGGCCGCCGCGGTGGCCTCGGCCGTCAGCACGGGGGCCTGGGCGAAGTCCTCCAGCCGCAGGGTGGGGACCAGCCGCTGGGCCAGCGCGAAGAGCCGGTCCAAGGCGTGCTGGGACTCCTCGCCGCGGACCCAGTGCTTGTAGCGGCGATACAGGCCCACTGTTTCAGTGGCCGCCGGGAACCCCTCGAGCAGCTCCGAGACGCCCGTCGCGTGCCAGGTGTTGAAACACAGAAACAAGTCGCAAGTCCCAACGGCCTGCCGGAGCGCCTCCGCGTCGATGCTTCGCTCCGTGCCCTGCGTCGTCGCCCGCACCTCGTGAATCTTCATGAGCCCGAGCTCTTGATAGAAGAACAGGCTTGAATCACCGGGTGCCCCCACCAGTCTGATTCGACCCGGGTAGAGCTGACTCAGGGCTCGCAGGGCGGGAAGGGCGAGGAGCCGGTCTCCAATCCCATTCAGGTGAAACACGACGGGGGCCTGGGCCGAGCGAAGTTCCTGCTGCATGGAGGGGGAGTCCTTGCGTCAAGACAACCTGCTCCCCGGCACCCCAGGATGGGCGCCGGGGAGCAGAAACCTGCTAGAACCAGCCGTCAGACGTATGGCTGGTGTGATCCTGCGGCTCCTTGATGACCGCGCGCGCGGACATCATGGGGAACTCGCCACGACCCAGGATCATGCTCAGCTGGCCGCGGAGCGCGTCAACCTTCGCGGGGTCCAGCTGCTTGAACGTCACCACCTCGGGCTTCAGAACGATGTTGCTCTCAACCATGAGGGACTCCAGGGGGTGAATCAAACCACACGCGTGGCACGGATTTATCGCCGCACGTGCCGAGCCTGACGCCAGATGGTGCCTGCGGCTCGGATCTCCAAGAGTACGGCGAACCTGGAACGAAAGTCCAGGCGCAGACATGTTTTTGATGAAATGTCTGCCAGTTTTGAAATTTCACGGACTTGGGTGTTCTCGCGCGCCTGTCCGGACCTTCGTGGAGATGCGGAGATGCGCTTCGCCGGAGCACACGCCGCGTGGCATGCTGCTGCGCGAGAGGGTCATGGATACACTTCGTCAGGACATCCGGTTCGGCGTCAGGCTGTTGCTCAAGAGCCCGACGTTCACCCTGGTCGCGATGTTGACGCTGGCGCTGGGGATTGGCGCGAGCACGGCGATATTCAGTGTCGTCAACTCCATCTGGCTCCAGCCCATGCGCTTTCCGCACGAGGAGCGCCTGGTGATGGTCTGGGACTCGCTTCCCAAGGCGGGGGTCGAGCGGAGCGAGACGTCGCTGGCGACGCTGGCGGACTGGAGCGAGCAGGCGGGGGTCTTCGAGCACGTGGCGGGGATTGTCCCGCGGAGCTTGAACCTGGGCGGCGCGCTGCAGCCGGAGCGGCTCCAGGCGTTCCGGGTCGGCGCGGCGCTGTTCCCCGCGCTGGAGGCGAGGCCCTCGCTGGGCAGGGCGTTCTCCGCGGAAGAGGACCGCGTGGGGGGCGAGGCGGTGGTGGTGCTGTCGGACGGGTTGTGG
Organism: Myxococcus vastator; assembly: GCF_010894475.1. Taxonomy (GTDB): domain Bacteria; phylum Myxococcota; class Myxococcia; order Myxococcales; family Myxococcaceae; genus Myxococcus; species Myxococcus vastator. The sequence goes on along the minus strand of NZ_JAAIYB010000106.1, from coordinate 8,238 downwards.
CGGCGCCGGTTTGGTGGCGCGCCCTCCGTGCTGGGTGAGTCCGTGACGCTGGATGGTGCGCCCTACACGGTCGTGGGCGTGATGCCGAAGAGCTTCGACTTCCCGCCTGGCGCCGAGGCCTGGGTGCCGCTCGCGCCGACGCAGGCGGAGCTGGACGCCCGAGGGGACCGGAAGGTGCGGGTGGTGGGCCGCCTCAAGACGGGCTTCTCCGTGGCGATGGCGGAGGACGCCCTGCGGAGGCTCGCGGGGCAGCTGGCCGAACGGTACCCCGACACGGATTCGGAGCGCACCGTGCGGCTGACGTCCGTGCGCGAGGCCTACCTGGGGCCCTTGAGGCCGCTGCTCATCACCCTGGCGGGCGCGGTGGGCTTCGTGTTGCTGATTGGCTGCGCGAATGTCGCGAGCCTGCTGCTGGCGCGCGCGGCGGCCCGGCGCAAGGAGCTGGCCATTCGGGGGGCGCTCGGGGCGAGCCCGACGCGCCTGATGGTCCAGGCCTTGACTGAAAGCGTCCTGCTGTCGCTCCTGGGAGGGGGCTTGGGAATCCTGGGCGCGCTGTGGGGCACGCACATGATTGCCACCATGCTGCCGCCCGGATTGGCGGAGCGCCTGCCCGGGTGGCAATCCATCCAGGTGGATGGAGGGGCGCTGCTGTTCTGTGTCGGGCTGTCCGCCATCACCGGGGTGCTGTTCGGTCTGGCGCCCGCGTTCCAGATGTCGCGGCAGGACCCGCTGGAGGCGATGCGGGAGGGGGCGGGCGCCACGGCGGGACGAAAGAGCATCCGCTCCGCCCTGGTGACGGCGGAGGTGGCCCTGGCCTTGATGCTGGTCGTCGGCGCGAGCCTGATGCTCCGCAGCCTCTACCAGCTCCAGGGGACCTCCCCCGGCTTCGCCGCCGAGCGCGTGTTCTACTTCGACGTGACGCTGCCGGAGACCCGGTATCCGACGGATGCCGACCAGGCGCGCTTCTTCCATTCGCTGCAGGAGCGGCTGTCCTCCATTCCGGGAGCCCAGGCCGTCTCCGCGGCCAGCCTGCCGCCCATCAGCCGTCGCAGCCAGAGCTCGAACATCTATGTGGCGGGTCAGCCAAAGCCGCCGCCCGGGCAGCTGCCCGAGGCCAGTCAGCGCGTCATCTCCCCAGGCTACTTCCGGACCATGGGCATCCCCTTGCACGAGGGGCGCGACTTCAATGCGCTGGACGTGGCGGAGGCCCCCCGGGTCGCGATGATCAACTCGGCCCTGGCGCGGCGCTTCTGGCCCGGAGCGTCGCCGCTGGGCAAGCGCTTCTTCACGGGCGGCGCGGAGCCGTGGGAGGTCATTGGCGTGGTGGGCGACGTCCGGGCGCTGTGGCGCGGGCAGGTGAGCTCCTCCGTGCCGGAGTTCTACCTGCCGCTGGCCCAGGCCCCACGTGACGCCATGGTGATGATGGTGGCCGTGGGGGGGACGGGCGTGGCGGTGCCGTCGCTGGGGCTGGCCTTGCGTGAGGCAATGGCCTCGTTGGACCCCGAGCAGCCGCCGCCGTCGCCACGGCCGCTGGAGGCGCTCATCGCGGAGTCGTTCGGCTCCCGGCACCTGCTCGCCGCGCTGCTGGGAATCTTCGCGGGGGTGGCGCTGCTGCTGGCCGCCGGGGGCGTCTACGGCATCATGGCCTACTCCGTCACCCAGCGGCGGACGGAGATTGGCGTGCGCATGGCGCTGGGCGCGCGGGAGGTGAGCATCTTCTGGTTGATTCTGAGCCAGGCGCTGCGGCTCGCCGGGCTGGGGGTCGTCATCGGCTCGGTGCTGGCGCTGCTCCTGGCGCGTGGCCTGTCGAAGCTGCTCTTCCAGGTCAGCCCCGCGGACCCGCTCATCTTCGCCGGGACGGCGTTCGTGCTGCTCTTCGTGGCGTTGGTGGCGGGCTACGTGCCCGCCTGGCGCGCCGCGCGCGTCCCGCCCAGCATGGCCATGCGCGAGCAGTGAGGCTCAGGCGGCGATGAACTGCCGCTCCACGAGGCGCTTGTAGAGCCCGTCCTGGGTGATGAGCGCGTCGTGGCTCCCGTGCTGGACGACGCGGCCCTGGTCCAGCACGAAGATGCGGTCGACGCCCGCCACGGTGGACAGGCGGTGGGCGATGATGAGGGTGGTGCGGCCCACCATGAGCCGGTCCAGGGCCTCCTTGACCAGGTGCTCGCTTTCGGAGTCCAGCGCGCTGGTGGCTTCGTCCAGGATGAGCAGCCGCGGATCCTTGAGGACCGCGCGGGCAATGGCGACGCGCTGCTTCTGCCCCCCCGAGAGCTGGATGCCCCGCTCGCCGACGCGCGTGCGGTAGCCCTCTGGAAACTTGCACACGAAGTCGTGGGCGTTGGCGATGCGGGCCGCGGCCTCCACTTCCTCATCGGTGGCGTCGGTGCGTCCGTAGCGGATGTTGTCGGCGATGCTGCCCGAGAAGAGCGTGGGCTCCTGCGACACGATGCCGATGTTCTGACGGAGCCAGCGGACGTCGAGCGTTCGCAGGTCCGCCCCGTCAACGAGGAGGGCCCCCTGGTCCGGATCGTAGAAGCGCATCAGCAGCGAGGCGATGGTCGACTTGCCCGCGCCCGAGTGACCCACCAGCGCCACGACCTCACCGGGGGCGACGTCCAGGTCCAGGCCTTTGAGGACGGGCACGTCCTGGCGCGTGGGGTAGCTGAAGCTGACGTCGCGGAAGCGCAGGTGGCCTTCCATGTGCGCGGGCCGCTCGCCGCCGTTGACGGAGATGGCGGGCGTACGGTCGATGAGCTCGAAGACGCGCTCGGTGGCGCCGCCAGCCTTCATGAACTCCGCCCACAGCTCGCTCAGGGCGCTGACGGCCATGACGACCATCAGCGTGTACATCAGGAAGGAGGTCAGTCCGCCCACCGTGATGCCGCCCGAGACCACCATGTGCGTGCCATACCAGAAGACGAGCAGGGTCGAAGCCAGGCCGGTGAAGCCCGTCCCGCCCATGAAGTAGCCCGAGGAGACGATTCTCGTGCGCGCCAGCGCCAGGGCCTTGTTGATGGCGCGGCCATAGCTCCGGCGCTCCGCGTCTTCGGCGACGAAGGCTTGGACAGTCTGGATGCCATAGAGGGACTCGGCGGCGACTTCATTGGCCTCCGCCACCGCGGCCTGGGCGTCTCGTGAGAGCTGCCGGGCCTTGCGGCCGTAGAAGAGCGCCCCCAGCGTCACGGGGGGGACGACCGCCAGCATGACGAGCGTCAACCGGGGCGAGGTGTAGAACAGCAGCGCCAGCCCGCCAAACAACGTGGTCGCGTTGCGGAGCATGATGGCGATGTGCGTACTGACGGCGCCCTGGATGAGGGCGGTGTCCGTGGACAGCCGACTGGTGAGACCGCCCGTGCGGTGCTGGTCGAAGAAGGCGAGCTCCTGCTCCAGCAAGCTGCGATACAGCCGCTCCCGCAGGTTGCTGACAATGCGCTCACCCGCGAGGTTGAAGAAGGCGAAGCGCAGCCCGATGGCCACCGACTGGATGAGACACACCCCCAGCATCCACAGGGTGGTGTCATTCACCCGGTCAATCGTGGCGGTCGTCAGGGCTTCGTCAAGGATGACCCGGATGGCCTGTGGAAAGAGCAGGCCTCCCGCGCTCCCAATGAAGAGGAAGCACGTCCCGAGCAAGAGCAGTCTCCACTCGGGACGAGCCAGCGCCAGGACGCGACGAAGGGATACGTGGCTCAGCGGTGGATTCTGAATCAAGCCCATTGCACGCAGGCTAGTCCAGATGCGACCAAAGTTGTAATCCCGCTAAAACTGGCGATGCAGGTGTGGGGCCCCGGCGCATGTCTCGCGCCAGGGCCCCGGGGCCTTCAGGGGCTACGGCATGCCGCCCTTGGCCAGCTCGGCGACGTAGGCGGCGGCGAGCTTGGAGAACTTGAGCGCGTGCGCGGCGGTGCTGTCGGAGTTCGCCAGGGTGTCCCGCGAGGTGTGGATGTTGGGGTTCTTCTGGACGACGGTCCCCTCGAAGGGGATGGAGGCCGCGAAGCCCTGGTTGTGCCAGGAGGCGTGGTCCGAGCACCCGTAGCCGCACGTCGTATTGGTGTACGGCACGCCGACGTACGTCGTTATCAGGTTTCGGATGAACTGGTTCTGGGCGGAGTTCGTGTTGTCGGTGACGATGCCCACATCCGAGGTGGCGTTGGGGTGCTTGAAGTTCGTCATGTCGAGCTGCATCACCCCCACGACGTTGACGTTGTTGTTCTTGTGCCAGAGGGCGATTTCACGGGAGCCGCGCAGGCCCGTCTCCTCCGCGGCGTAGGCCATGAACTTCACCGTGCGCTGGGGCCGGTAGCCGCGGGCCATGGCGGCGCGGATGACCTCGGTGAACGTCGCGATGCCGGACGCGTCGTCATCGGCGCCGGGCGCGGCGCTGGTGGAGCTGATGGAGTCCAGGTGGCCGCCCACCACGACGACCTCGTTGGGCAGCGTGGTGCCGGGGATGGTGAGGATGACCGAGGGCTGCCGCCAGCCCGTGTGCGGGTAGTACGCCACGGTGACGTCCGTGCGCCCCGCGCCGGTGACGTAGCCCCGCCACTTCGTCAGGAGCAGGGCCGCGGCGTCCACGCCACCTTGAGAGGTCTGGCTGCGCGTGGGGAAGGCGGACAGCTCGGCGATGGTGGTGCGGATGTTCGAGGCCGAGAGCGCACCCATCAGCGAGTTCACGGTCGCCGCGTTGGTCAGGGTGTAGCTGACGGCCTTCTGGGTCGCCTGGGGGGACACGGGCGCCAGGGACGCCAGTGCTTCTTCCTGCGTCTCGTAGGTGATGAAGCCCGCGCACCGGTCGAACTTCTCGTGCATCATCACCGCCAGCCGCGACAGCTGGGACTCCTTCAACTGGAACACGCCCGCGTGCTCCTGCTGCGTGAGGGCGGTGGGCACGTTCCAGCCTTCGGCCGCGAAGGTCTCCTGCATGGGCGCGATGGCGTCCGTTCCAATCGCAATCCAGACAGTCTTGTCGTCTGGCTTTGCCTTGAGCGGCTCGGCAAGGGCCAGCGGGGCACTCAGCAGCAACAGCGAGACCGGCATCCAGGTCTTCATCCGCATTGCTCCTCCAGGGGCACGGCGTTGCGTCGCAGCACGGGGGTCGGGCTGCGGGGAGGAGCCTCTGCTTTTCGAGAAATAAAGGCTTTCTGTGGGTGGTTTGGAGTGTTGGAAAGAAGACAGACCCGGGGTGAAGGCGGGCTGGGCGGGCAGGCGCTTCGTTCCCCGCACCGCCTGAATCTCCGCGCCGGGCTGACGCATCCCTTTGTCGTAGAGTGGCGGCCAAGGGGAGGCAGGACGGCCATGGACTGCGACTGGCTCATCATCGGCTCGGGGTTCGGCGGCAGCGTCAGCGCGCTGCGGCTGACCGAGAAGGGCTACCGCGTCGTGGTGCTGGAGAAGGGGCGGCGCTTGCGCGCCCCGGACTTCCCGAAGACGAACTGGGAGCTGAAGCGCTGGTTCTGGAAGCCCCTGCTGGGGTGGCGGGGCCTGTTCGAGATGACCTTCTTCCGCCACGTCACCGTGCTGTCGGGCGTGGGCGTGGGCGGCGGCTCGCTGGTGTACGCCAACACGCTCCCCATCCCCCGGGACGACTTCTTCCAGGCCACCTCGTGGGGGCACCTCGCCGCGTGGAAGGAGGAGCTGGCGCCGCACTACACCACCGCGCGGAGGATGCTGGGCGCCACGCCGAATCCACTGCGCACCGTGCCAGACCAGGTGCTCCAGGACGTGGGCGCGGACCTGGGCCGCACGGACTTCCAGCCCACCACCGTGGCCGTGTATTTCGGCGAGCCGGGTGTCACCGTGAAGGACCCGTACTTCAACGGTGAGGGACCGGACCGAACGGGCTGCAACGCGTGCGGCGGGTGCATGCTGGGGTGTCGCTTCGACGCGAAGAACACGCTCGACAAGAACTACCTTCACCTGGCGGAGCGGCGCGGCCTCACGCTGCACGCGGACACCGAGGTCACCTGGGTGCGACCGCTGCCGGAGGGAGGCTACGAAGTCGAAGCGCTGCAGGGGGCGCGGCGCTTCTTCCGGAAGAAGGTGCGCTTCACCGCGAAGCAGGTCGTCTTCGCGGGGGGCGTGCTGGGCACCCTGGACCTGCTGCTCAAGTTGAAGGCGCGCCCGGACGGACTGCCGCGCCTGTCGGACCGGCTGGGAGACGGCGTGCGCACCAACTCCGAGGCGCTCGTGGGGGTGGTGAGCGGCCGCAAGGGGCAGGACTTGTCACGGGGCATCGCCATCGGCTCCATCCTGCACACCGACGCCCAGTCCCACCTGGAGCCGGTGCGCTACTCGGCGGGCTCGGGCTTCTTCCGGTTGCTGATGGCGCCGCAGGTGTCTGGCGCCACGATGCTCCAGCGCTTCGCGCGGTTGGTGGGCCTGCTGGTCCGCCATCCGCTGCGCTTCCTCAAGGCGTGGTTCGTCCCGGACTTCGCGCGGCGGACGATGATTCTGCTCTACATGCGCACCCTGGAGGGGCACCTGCGCATGAAGCGCTCGCGGAGGCTGGGGCTGAGCACGGCGCTCCAGGAGGGCCCGGCGCCGAGCGCCAACATGCCGGAGGCCTTCGACCTGGCCCGGCGCGTGGCGGACAAGCTGGATGGCTATCCGATGACCATCCTCAGTGAGACGTTGCTGGGCATCCCGACGACGGCGCACATCCTGGGCGGCTGCTGCATGGGGGACTCGGCGGAGACGGGCGTCATCGACTCGCGGCACCGCGTCTTCGGCCATGAGGGGTTGTACGTGGTGGACGGCTCCGCCATCTCCGCCAACCCGGGCGTCAATCCGTCACTCACGATTACGGCGCTGGCCGAGCGCGCGATGACCTTCATCCCCGAGGCCCGGACGGCGCCGCGGGACGAGGTGGACGCGCCCGCGGGGGCCCGCGTGGGCTGAGGCTACAGCCGGACCTGGAGCTCGTAGCGGCGGTTCTTCGCCTTCTTGGCGGCGGTGTCGTCGGGCTTCACCAGCGGCTTCTCGGAGCCGAAGCCCACGGCGATGATTTCGCTCCGGGGGATGCCGCGCGCGATGAGCTCCTTGACGATGGTCTCCGCGCGCTGCTCGCTGAGCTTCTTGTTCTTGGCCGCGTCACCGGTGGAGTCGGTGTGTCCGGAGACCTCGAACTTGTAGGACTTCAGGCCGGCGGCGACGAGCTGCTTCTTGGCGTCGACGAGCGCGTTGGTCAGCTTCTTGAGCTTGGCGTCGCAGCCGGCTTCGAGCGTGGCGGTGCCCGTCTTGAAGCTGCACTGGTTCTGCCGGCCCTCGTTCATCAGCTTGGTGTTGACGCGCTTCTCCACGGCGGACTTGCCGGCATTGCCCGCGGCCTTGGTGAGGGAGCCGAACCCTCCCTGCGCGGAGGCCACGCCGGGAAGGGTGAGTAGCGACACGGTGATGCACAGGGCCTTGAGCTTCATACGTGAGGACGCCTCCGGTAGCGTGGCGGTGTTCGCCGGGCGGGAGGCTGCCCGGGGGCCGCGCCTTCGTCCAGCGGCGCGGTGTCTGGTGGGACGGGTGACGGGGGCCCGTCCGCCCGGCTGGTAAAACTTGCCTCGGTGCGTGAGGGGAGCAGCATGCCTCCCCGGGTCCCTTCGCACAGCGAGGCAGGCGTGAGCAGCAGCAGGCGAACCGAGTGTTGGCGGCGGCTTCTTTCAGGTTACCGGGTGGGCTCGGAGAAGAAGCAGGCGGAGGCGCCAGCGCCCGCCCTGAGCGACATGGACGCGCTGCTCCAGGACGAGCGGACCGACTACGACCGGGACTATGACCGCATCGTCTTCTCCGCGGAGTTCCGCTGCCTGCACGACAAGACGCAGGTGTTTCCGCTGTCCACGAGCGACTACACGCGCACGCGCTTGACTCACAGCATCGAGGCTTCCTGTGTCGGGCGCTCGCTGGGCGCGCTCGCTGGGCGTGGGTTGCTGGCGCGTGACGTGAAAGTGAATCCCTCGCATCTGGGCACGATTGTCGCGGCGGCCTGCCTGGCGCATGACATTGGCAATCCGCCCTTCGGACACTCGGGCGAGGCGGCCATCCAGCATTGGGTGTCACAGCGACTGGTGCCTCCAGATGGACGGCCGAGCCCGTTCGAGACGATGGCGCAGTGGAAGGACCTGGAGTCCTTCGAGGGCAACGCGCAGGGGTTTCGCATCCTCAACCGGCTCCAGTCGCGGGAGCGGCGGGGCGGCCTGCGCTACACGGCGGCGACGCTGGGGGCGATGAGCAAGTACCCGCGCGCGTCGG
>NZ_JAAIYB010000105.1 GCF_010894475.1 Myxococcus vastator | reverse complement strand
AGAGCCAGACGGCGGCCCGGCGCGGGCTTGCGGCCACCGCCGCTAGAACCGGGCGAAGGCATTCCGCACCGCCTCCCGGCCGCCCTGCTCCACCACGTCGCCGTGGCACACCACCACGCGCTCCACGTCCCAGGCCTGGGCCCGCGCCAGCGACGCGCGCACGGCCTCCCGGTCCTTGATGACGGCGCGAACCAGCAGGGACGGCGCCAGCCGCTGCCACGCGCCGCTCAGCTTCAGGTACAGGCGGGTGAACCACGAAGGCGTCCGGTGCACGTTGAACGCCAGGTCGGTGACGAACAGCGTCTTGCTGGGACGGTGGAAGAAGAGCAGCTCGTCCACCTTGGGCATCCCCTGGACGCGCACCTGGTCCAGGACGCCCGCCCAGCCGGCCTCGGCCGTGTCGCCCAGCTCCAAATCGATACGCAGGTCCGGCCGCTTGCGCCGCAGCGCCGCGGGCGCGGCCACCTTCGCGTCCGGATAGGCCGCCGCCCAGTCCCGCACGTAGAGGTGGTGCATCAGGTTGGGCGCCACCAGGAAGCGCACCGGCCCGAGCGCGTCCACCGCCGCCCGCGCCTCCGGGCTGAAGCGGACGGGCGAGTGGAGCCACAGCCCTCCATCCGGCAGGCGGACGGCCGTCATCCGGCCTCCCAGGTCCATTCCCCCGATGCGGAACTCCACCGCGAGCACATGCACGTCGTCGGCCACCTGGCGAAACATGACTGCCTCCTGGATGCACATTCAACCGGCGCTCATTATTCTGACCATTGGTCGAAAAATGCAATCCCGTCCGGGAAGGGCCCCGGCGTCCGGGTGACGGGGCCGTTGATTTCCGGGTGGGCCCGGCGTAGGCAACCGTCCTCTTTCCACGACTTTTGAAGGGTGCTCCGCACATGGCCGAGAAGCTCACGCCCCGCGAGAAGGGCTTTTCCGAGTGGTACGTCGACCTGGTCCAGAAGGCGAAGCTCGCCGACTACTCGGACGTGAAGGGCTGCATGGTCATCCGGCCCAATGGCTATGCGCTGTGGGAGAACATGCAGCGCGTCCTGGACACGAAGTTCAAGGACCTGGGCCACAAGAACGCCTACTTCCCGCTGCTCATCCCCGAGAGCTACCTGAAGAAGGAAGCCGAGCACGTCGAGGGCTTCAACCCGCAGCTGGCCGTCGTCACCCACGCGGGTGGCTCCAAGCTGGAGGAGCCCTACGTCATCCGGCCCACCAGTGAGACCATCATCAACCGCAGCTTCTCCAAGTGGATTCAGAGCTACCGGGACCTCCCGATGCTCTTGAACCAGTGGGCGAACGTGATGCGCTGGGAGATGCGCACGCGCCTGTTCCTGCGCACCACCGAGTTCCTCTGGCAGGAAGGCCACACCTGTCACGAGACGGAGGAGGACGCGGAGAAGGAGACCCGGCAGATGCTGGAGGTCTACCGGACCTTCGCCGAGGACTACATGGCGATGCCGGTGCTGACCGGCCAGAAGTCGGAGTCCGAGCGCTTCGCCGGCGCGCTGCGCACCTACAGCATCGAAGCGATGATGCAGGACAAGAAGGCGCTGCAGGCGGGCACCAGCCACAACCTGGGCCAGAACTTCGCCAAGGCCTTCGACACCCAGTTCCAGGGCCGCGACGGCAAGATGCACCACGTGTGGCAGACGTCCTGGGGCGTGTCCACGCGCCTCATCGGCGGCCTCATCATGACCCACTCGGATGACGCCGGCCTCATCGTCCCGCCGAAGCTGGCGGCCACGCACGTGGTCATCATCCCCATCTTCGGCAAGGCCTCCGACGCGGAGAAGGCGCAGGTGCTGGAGAAGACGAACGCGCTCGCCGCGGACCTGCGCAAGGCGGGCCTGGGCGTGGTGCTGGACGACGACGACACCAAGAGCCCGGGCTTCAAGTACAACGAGCACGAGCTCATCGGCACGTGTCTACGCATCGAGCTGGGGCCCAAGGACCTGGCGAAGAACTCCTGCGTCATGGTCCGCCGCGACGTGCGCCAGAAGGAGTTCGTGTCCCTGGACGAGGCCGTGTCCAAGGCCCAGGCCATGCTGGACGCGATGCAGAAGGACCTGTTCACCAAGGCCAGGGACTTCCGCGACTCGCACACCTTCGAGGTCAACTCCTACGAGGAGCTGAAGGAGAAGGCGGACCAGGGCTTCCTGCTGGCGCACTGGAACCTGGACCCCAAGGTGGAGGCGCGCATCAAGGAGGAGACGGGCCTGACGACGCGCTGCCGTCCCTTCGACCTCAAGCAGGAGCCGGGCAAGTGCGTCGTCACCGGCGAGCCTTCGCCGGGCCGCATCGTCTTCTCCAAGTCGTACTGAGTCCCGGTGACGTCAGGGCCGGCGGTGGGGCACGACACCGCCCGCCGCCGGGCCTCGGCGCCGCTCAGCCCACCACGCGCAGGCCCGGCTTGCCAGGCATGAAGGTGGCGACGGGCTCCGCCTTCCCCGCCACCGGCAGGGGCGCCGCCGGCTCGAACTGGAAGGCGCCCCCGCAGCGCGCCTGGGTGGCGCCGGACACGAGCATGGCGACGCCCACCTTCTTGGTGAGCCCTTCGATGCGGCTGGCCAGGTTCACCGCGTCGCCAATCACGGTGTACTCGCGCCGCTGCGCGCTGCCCACGTCCCCCACCACCACGCGCCCGGTGTGGATGCCAATGCCGATGCGCAGCGGCTCCTCGCCCCGGCGGGCGCGCTCGGCGTTGAGGGACTCCAGCGCCTCCAGCATGGCCAGCCCGCAGGCCACGGCGGCCTGGGGATGTCCGGGCAAATCCAGCGGCGCGCCGAAGTACGCGAGGATGCCGTCACCGATGAACTTGTCGAGCGTCCCTCCATGGCGGAACACCACCTCCACCATGCGGGACAGGTACTCGTTGAGCAGCGCCACCACGTGCGGGCTGTCCATGCGCTCGGACATGGAGGTGAAGCCGCGGATGTCGGAGAAGAGGAGCGTCACCTCGCGGTGCTCGCCGCTGCCGGCCTCGGTGCCACGCTCGGCGATTTGACGGGCCACCTCCGGGGAGAAGTAGCGGCCCAGCCGCTCGCGCTGCACCTCCTCCTGCGCCACCTCCTTCACCAGCCCCATCACCTGCCGGCCGATGAAGGACGCCGCGAGCGCCGCCAGCGTCAGCACCAGCACCATGCCGGAGAGGAACGTGTCCGGGGGCAACCGGGCCTGGAACAGGAGCCAGCCTTCCAGCCCGATGGCCACCAGCGTGGCCAGCACCACGTAGCGGCGCGACAACGTCAGCAGCGCCACGACGACCACCAGGGTGATGAACACGCCCAGCGTCAGCAGCGCCGTGGTCCCCGGCGACGCCGAGCCCTGGATGGACAGCCACTGGAGCAGGCAGACAGCGGGCATGTCGATGAGCGTCACGCCCAGCGCGGGTCTCCGCCCCAGCGAGGGCAGGCGCCGCGCGCCCAGCCACAAACCGAAGGCGAGCAGCAGATAGGCCGCCAGCGCCCGGGGCGGCACGCGCCAGTCATCCAGCCAGGCCACCAGCAGCCAGCTGGCCGTCGCCGCCACGCGGACCCGGTTGAGCCACTCGCCAACCTGCGTGCGCCAGCCATTCAGCCGTTTCTGGAGGGTCTCATCGACGGGGAAGCGCGTCGGCATCGGACCTGGACGGTAGCCCAGCCGCTTCGCGGCCTCCAATCCCGTCCCCCTGCCCTTCCCCCGTATGCTGAAAGAGCGTCCTGGGAACGCAAACGTCCCCGTCGCAGTCAGGAGCCGTGCGCCATGCGCCTGTTCACCGCCGTCACCCTGGGGGCCGACATTGAAGCGCGCACCGCCCAGGAGCTGCACCGGCTGCGGCCCCTGGCGCCCCTGGCGCGTTGGGTGAAGCTGGAGGGCCTCCACCTCACGCTCGTGTTCCTGGGGGACGTGGAGGACGCACGCCTGCCGGCACTTCACGAAGCCCTGGCGCCGGTGGGCGCGCGGCATGCGCCCTTCGTGCTGTCCGTGCGCGGCGGCGGTGCCTTCGGCGCCCCTGCCCACCCGCGCGTGCTCTGGGCGGAGGTGTGCGGCGCCACCGACGCGCTGAAGGCCTTGCAGGCGGACACCGCGCAGGTGCTCCAGCCGCTCGGCTTCGAGCCCGAGCATCGCGAGTACACCGCGCACCTCACGCTGGCCCGCGCGAAACACCCCCGTGGAGACGCCGCCCTCCTCGCCTGCGTCCAGGCGCTGAAGGACACGTCACTGGGCGAGGGGCGCGTGGACCGACTGGTGCTCTTCGAGAGCAAGGGCGGCCAGTACCTGCCCCGGATGGAGGTGCCCCTCACCCGCGCGCTGGGATAGCGACGCCCCGTGACGGCTGGCATCCAGGCTGCATTCTGGACTCCGGAGACAGCCAGGCACCTGAAAGGACGGGGCAATGCGGTGGATGCTCATGCTGATGGTGTGGTTCTGCGCCCACAACGCGGTCGCGGCGCCACAGGAGGGCCTGGAGGCCCGGTTGCAGACGGGAGACATCGTCCTGCACACCTCGCGCTCCTCGCAGTCGCAGGCCATCCAGAAGGCCACGCAGAGCCCCCTGTCCCATGTGGGCATGGTGGAGGTGACCGACCAGGGCGCGTGGGTCGTGGAGGCCGTGCAGCCGGTGCAGCGAATCCGGTTCTCGAAGTGGAAGGCCCGAGGCGTGAAGGGCGGCATCCTCGTCCTGCGGCCTCGGGAGCTGAGCGCCGCGCAGCGCCAGCAGGCGGTGACGGCGGCCACGGCGCACCTGGGCAAGCCGTATGACTGGCGCTTCGGCTGGGGGGACGACGCGCTGTACTGCTCGGAGCTGGTGCGCAAGGCCTACGCCCAGGGGGCGGGCGTGGAGTATGGGAAAATGGAACGGCTGGACTCGCTCCGTGTGAAGGGCCTGGAGCGGCAGCTCCGCGAACGTTACGGGAAGCGGGTTCCCCTGGATTTGGAGCTGGTGACGCCCGCCAGCATCGCCGTGGATGTACGCCTGGACGTGGTCCACTCCGACTTCCCGTCCGTGAGGTAGGTGCGGGCTCGCGAGGATGCAGCGGCGGGGCACGGACGCGATAGAGTGTCCGCATGCGACGCGTTCTGGTGCTCCTCCCTCTCCTCGCGCTGGCCGGCTGTAAGAAGGACGAAAGCCCTGGCGCGGCCAAAGTCACGGTGGGCTACTCCGGCTTTCTGCCTGGCTGCGTGCAGGTGAACGCACGCGACGAGGGCAGCGGCGAGGAGCTCACCACCACCGTCGCCGGCAAGGGTGAGCGCACGGGGGGCTCGCTGACAGTCGCCGTGATTGCGCCCGCCGGCTGGGGCACGGCCATCCAGGTGGAGGCGCGCGCCTTCGAGCAGACCTGTGAGGCCGCGAGCCCCGTGGTGTCGCGGTCGACGTCCGTGACGCTGACGCCGGGAACTCCCGTTCCGGTGGCCCTGTCTCTCCAGGCGATGGATGGGGACGGTGACGGATACGTCTCCGTGCTCACGGGGGGCACGGACTGCAATGACGCCAGCCCGAACATCCACCCGGGCGCGACGGAGCGCTGCAACGACGTCGACGACAACTGCAACGGTCAGTTGGACACGGCGGAGCTGCGCCTGGGCCAGAGCTGCACGGAGGCAGCGGGATGCGAGGGCGTCCGCGCGTGTGACGGGAACGGAGAGGTCCGCTGCAACTCGCCGCTGGCCGTGTATGCCTACCCAGACGTGGACCAGGACGGACACGGCGACCGGAACGCCGCTCCCGTCGCCTTCTGCGCCAGTATCGAGCCGGGCTACGTCACGGGTCCCGCGGACGACTGCAACGACAACAACGCCAGCATCCGGCCGGGCGCGATGGAGCTCTGCAACGGCGTCGACGACGACTGTGACAACGAGGTCGACGAGACGTTCACCGACCTTGGCACGGCGTGCACCGCGGCGGACCAGTGCGCCGGCGCCTACGTCTGCGACGCCTCCGGCATCGCCACCACCTGCCAGGCCACGACGACGCCCGGCGACTGGTTCCTGGACGGCGACGGAGACACCTTTGGTGATGGCACGGCCGTGTCGTCCTGCGTCTCGCCCGGAGAGGGCTACGTCAGCACCGACGGCGACTGCAACGACGGCAACCCGTTCACGTACCCTGGCGCGCCGGAGCTGTGCGACGGCCTGGACAACAACTGTGATGGGAATCCGGAAGGCCCTGAAGTGTGCCCGGGCGGCGCAGGCAGTTGGGTCGCACGGACCGTGGGCGCGACCGACCAGGAGTGGCGCTCCATCTTCACCGAGGTCCCCGGTGATGTGACTGCCGTGGGCAACCAGGGAGGTACCGCGGTGCTCATTCCAGGGTCCTCCACGTTCCAGACCAACGCGACCAACTGCGGTGACAGCAACAGGGGCTGGAACGCCGTCTGGACGGACATGGCCAACCAGGGCCGCGTCTATCTTGGCTCGTCGGGAGGAAGCCTCTCCTTCCTGGACAGGTCTCAGAATGCCTGCTCCGAAACCCACGGCATGGGCCGGTGGACGAGAGGTCTCGTCGGCTTTCAGCACGAAGGGACCTTGGAGATTCATGGAGTCACTTCAAACTCCGGCAACATCGATCACGGGCTGACGTTCATCTGGGATGGAGTAACCGGTATGCATGCCGTGCGATTCGGGAGCACCCTTGTCGGGCCTCTCTATGACGTCCACGGCCGTTCTCGGTCAGCGCTGTTCGCGGTCGGCGGCTTCGACACTGGGGGAGAAAGGCCTCGAGTCTACCGGTTCAATCCCGCCACCACGCAGTGGCAATCGGAGCTTGTGCAAAACACCGTCCCAGACCTGGGCCGCCTCAACGGAGTCTGGGTGGTGAATGACAAGCTCGCCTTCGCCGTGGGTGACTTCAGGAGCGGTCAGAACTCCGTGCTCCAGTGGGACGGCAGCACCTGGAGCAGGATGCCCTTCCCCACCACGCACAACGAAAGCCTGACCTCCGTCATCGCCTTCGGTGCGAAGTCGGTCTACGTCACCGCGCATAACGGGCGTATCTACCGGTACGACGGAACCGGGTGGCAGATTGTCTACGAGAACACGAGCCTCCGTTTCACTGACATCGCCGGCACCAGTCCCGCGGACCTCTGGGTTTCGGGTCACAACGGCCAGATTCTCCACTGGCCCCAGTAACCCGGCTCACCTCACCCGCCGCGCCACCACGAAGCGGCGGGTGAACGGGAACGGCGTCCCATACGGCTGCGCGGGATAGGACTCGCGCAGCAACGGGCGCAGCGTCTCCACGAACGCGCGCGCCTCCTCGTCCCCCAGCGCCGCGAGCACGGGCCGCAGCGTCGTCCCCAGCAGCCACTCCAGCACCGCGTCCTCGCCCGGGAGCACGTGCAGGTACGTCGTCTCCCAGGCCTCCACCGTCAGCCCCAGGCCGAACAGCCAGGACGCATACACGGGCAGGGACTCCACCGGCCCGCGCCGCACCGGCGCCAGGGCAGCAGCGAAGCGCGGCAAGGCCCGCACCGCGTCGACGCGCCGGTGCGAAGGCGCATCGAAGTTGGCCGGCACCTGGAAGGCCAGCACCCCGCCAGGGGCCAGCTTCGCCACCAGCCGCCCGAGCAACGCCTCATGGTCCGGCAGCCAGTGCAGCGCCGCATTGGACACGAGCACGTCCAGCGGCGCGGGAGGCGCCCAGCCCGCGAGGTCCGCCACCTCGAAGTGCACCGCGCCCACGGGCGCACCGCGACGGGCCGCCTCAATCATCTCCGAGGACGCATCCACGCCAGACACCCGGGCGGACGGCCAGCGCTCGGCCAACAGGCGCGTGAGGTCCCCGGTGCCACAGCCCAGGTCCGCGACCTGCGTGGGCGACGCCGCGTCCACCCGCGCCAGCAAATCGAAGAAGGGACGCTTTCGCTCGTCGCGGAAGCGTGAGTACTGCGCCGGGTCCCACATGGCGGCCTCCAGTCACCGGAGAGCCTAACGCCCAGGGTCCTTCAGCGCGGTACCCCAGGACACGCTCCCCCGGAAGGAAGCGTGTCCCCGGGACATTGGACTACTTGGCGCTGCTGGCGCCCGCGTCCGGCGCGCTGCCGGCGTCCGCGGCGCCTTCCATGGCGGCGCCAGTGCCGTCACCCGCCTCCGCCGTTCCGGCGTCCGTGCCACCATCCGCGTCGGCGGTCGCGCGCTCAATCCGCGGCGGCGGGTTCACCAGCGTGAGCGAGGTGAGGAACTCGTCCGCGCCCGGCGCGCCGATGGCCGCGTTGTAGACAGTGATGAGGTTGTAGACGCGCGGCCCCACCAGGAAGCTGCGGCCCTTCACCTCGCCGCTGGGCGACGCCAGCACGTACGCCTTGCCCGGGTAGCCATCCAGGGTGATGTCCTCGGAGCTCTTCAGCTCGCCACCCACCTGCCCGGCGATGCCCTGGATGCCGCCGTTGATGAGCGCCTCGGCGGGGACGGTGGCCACGAAGGCCTCCGGGTAGTCCACCGCGTTGACGATGTAGCTGACACCCTCCTCATTGGCCGCGTACGTCACGAGCGTGGCCTTGTCCGTCCGCTTCGGCAGGGCGGCCTCGCTGCGCTGCGCCTGCGGCGGAGGGCCCGGGAGCTTCACGGTAAAGCCCTCGGGGGCGTCCAGCATGTTGAACGCGACGGCGGGGGGCGCGTCTCCACCCTCGTTGGCGACCTCCTCGATGGTGGAGGTGGCTTCCTGGGGCCCGGTCTTCTGCTGACCGGCGCACGCGGCGGCAATCAGCGACAGGGTGGCGAGGCTGGCGACAAGGCGGGACAACGGGGACATGGGCACACTTCCTGAGTGTGGTTGAACGCAGCGCGTCGAAGGACGCTAGACGAACTTCCTGGTTGCTGACTACCCGACTTTGGGAGGGGAGCCAGTTTCATTGCGCGCCGGACTCTACCCGAGCGTCGGCGGGAGGACGTAGTGCCCCCATCACTCGCCGAGATACGCACGCCGGACCTCCGCGCTCTCCAGGAGCGCCTTGCCCGGCCCCGCCATCACGACCTCGCCCGTCTCCAACACATAGCCATAGTGCGCCGCGTTGAGCGCCAGGTGGGCGTTCTGCTCCACCAACAGCACGCTCACGCCCGTGGCGTTCACCTCGCGCAGGGTGCGGAAGATGGCCTCCGTCACCTGCGGCGCCAGCCCCAGCGAAGGCTCATCCAACAGCAGCAGCTGCGGCTTGCTCAAGAGCGCGCGGGCAATGGCCAGCATCTGCTGCTCGCCACCCGACAGCGTCCCGGCCATCTGCTTGCGGCGCTCCTTGAGCACCGGGAAGAGCGTGAAGCTCTTCTCCAAATCCGCCTGGATGCCGGAGGTGTCCGTGCGCAGGTACGCGCCCAGCTCCAGGTTCTCCTGGACGGTCATGTTGGGGAACACGCCCCGCCCTTCCGGCGCGTGCGCCATGCCGCGCGGCACCAGCTGGTGCGCCTTCAGGGTCGTGGTGTCGTGCCCGTTGAACTGGATGCGTCCGCCGCTGGGCTTGAGCATGCCGCTCACCGCGCGCAGGGTGCTCGTCTTGCCCGCACCGTTGGCGCCGATGAGGGCCACCACCTCGCCCTTGCCCACCGTCAGCGACACACCCTTGAGCGCCTGGATGGCGCCGTAGTGCACCTTGATGCCGTCCACCGACAACAGCGGCGGGAAGGCCTGGCGCTCGCCCAGCGTCTTCACCTGCGCGTCGCTCACGCCGCCCCTCCGTGGCTCTCCAGATAGCTGTCGCCCAGGTACGCCTCGATGACCTTCCGGTCGCTGCGCACCTGCGCCGGCGCGCCCCGGGCAATCGTCTCGCCGTGGTCCAGCACGGTGATGGATTCGCAGATGCCCATGACCAGCTTCATGTCGTGCTCGATGACGAGCACCCCCAGCTGGAAGTCGTCCCGGAGCTTGCGGATGAGCACCATCAGGTCCGCCTTCTCACGGGTGTTCATGCCCGCCGCGGGTTCGTCCAGCAGCAGCACCTTGGGCTGCGTGCCCAGCGCGCGCGCGATTTCCAGCCGGCGCTGCTCGCCGTAAGGCAGGTTGCGCGCCTCCTCGTCGCGGCGGTGCGACAGGCCCATGACCTCCAGCAGGCGCTCCGCCTGCTGCGTCAGCTCCCGCTCCTCCTGCTGGAAGCGCGGCGTCAGCAGCAGCGCGCGCCACCAGTCACGGTAGTTGAGGAAGGCGCCCTTCATCTTCGCGCCCAGCCCCACGCCTTCGGGGTGCAGCGCGCCCTGCGCCCGGCACGCCACCTTCACGTTGTCCAGCGCGGTGAGCGCGCGGAACAGGCGGATGTTCTGGAAGGTGCGCGCCAGTCCCAGGTGGTTGATTTGATGCGGCAGCCACCCGTTCACCCGCTGCCCGGTGACGCGGACCTCGCCCTGGGTGGGCGGGTACACACCCGTCAGCACGTTGAACGCCGTGGACTTGCCGGCGCCGTTGGGGCCAATGAGGCCCTGCAAATCGCCCTGCCGCACGGAGAGGTTGAAGTCCGTCAGCGCCTTGAGGCCGCCGAACTGGATGCTCACCCCATCCGCCTGGAGCAACGGCGCTCCGGCCGCGGCCTTCGTCTCCTGCACGGCCGCGCTCACGCCAGCCCCCTGCGCTTGCGCGGAATCCACCGCGGCAGCACGTCCCAGATTTCCTTCGTCCCGAACAGGCCCTGGGGCCGCGCCAGCATCAGCACCACCAGCAGCAGGCCGTACACGGGCATGCGAATCTGGTCCACCTTCTGCGCCAGGCTGCCTTCGGCCCCCAGCACGGTGAACAGCGAGCGCAGGCCTTCGGGCAGCAGCGTGAGGAACGTGGCCGCGACGATGGCGCCCGTCGTGGAGCCCAGGCCGCCCAGCACCACCATGACGACGATTTCCATCGACTTCACGAAGGTGAAGGAACCAGGGTTGATGATGGGCACGAAGTGCGCGAACAGCGCGCCGGCGATGCCCGCGAAGAACGACGAGATGACGAACGCGCGCACCTTGTAGCCCGTGGTGTCCACGCCCATGGCCTCGGCGGCGACCTCGTCCTCGCGGATGGCCCACAGGCTGCGGCCGTGGCTGGAGCCGGTGATGCGCCGGGCCACCAGCACCGTGAGGAACACGAAGAAGTACACCATGGCCGGCGACGACGTCTGCGGGATGCCCGACAGGCCCAGCGCCCGGCCGAACGCGTCCGTGTTCTGCACCACCACGCGGATGATTTCGCCGAAGCCCAGCGTGACGATGGCCAGGTAGTCCCCGCGCAGCCGCAGCGAGGGCAGGCCCACCAGGAAGCCGCACAGCGCCGCGGCCAGGCCGCCCACCAGCAGCGACAGGACGAAGAACACCTGGTCGCTGACCGCCACCGGCAGGAAGGAGAGCGCGATGTCCTTGAGGTTCAGCGACAGGACGCCGGAGATGTAGGCCCCCACCGCCATGAAGCCCGCATGGCCAATGGAGAACTGCCCCGTCATCCCGTTCACGATGTTGAGGCTGACCGCGAGGATGATGTTCACCCCCACCACCGACAGCAGGTAGGAGGCGAAGGGCGCATCACTCATCAGCCACTGGAACAGCGCCAGCACCGGCAGCGCCAGCAGCACGGGCAGCAGGCCGCGCAGCGACGCGGGGACGACGGAGCGGGCCTCTGGGACGGGAATCGCCGGCGTCTCCATCAGACCTTCTCCGCGGTGACGCGGCCGAAGAGGCCGCCCGGCTTCACCAGCAACACCAGGATGAGGAAGCCGAAGGCCACCGCGTCACGCCAGGTGCTGGCCGCGTAGCCCACCACGAACTCCTCCACCAGGCCCAGCACCAGCCCGCCCACCACGGCGCCCTGCACGTGGCCGATGCCACCAATCACCGCCGCCACGAAGGCCTTGAGGCCCACGTACAGGCCCATCAGCGGGCTCACCGACGTGTCCTTGATGGCGTACAGCAGCCCCGCGCCCGCCGCCAGCGCGCTGCTCAACATGAACGTCAGCGCGATGACGCGGTCGGTGGGGATGCCCATCAGCGCCGCCACGCGGTGGTCCCAGGACACCGCGCGCATGGCCTGGCCGAAGCGCGTGCGGAACACCAGGTACTGCAGGCCCACCATCAGCGCCACGGCGATGCCGAAGCTGATGACCTGCCAGTTCCACACCACCACGTCCCGGTCGCCAATGACGAGCCACTCCACCGGCGCGATGACCTCCGGGAAGGCCCGCGGCGCCGCGCCCGGCAAGAAGCCGATGTCCAACTGGAAGCCGTAGGACAGCGCGAAGGAGATGCCGATGGCGGTGATGAGCGCGGTGAGGCGCGGCTTCTCCCGCAGGGGGCGGTACGCGAAGCGCTCGATGAAGAACCCGAGCAGCGCGCAGCCCAGCATGGCCACCGCGAACACGACGGCCACGCCCACCAGGGAGCTGCGCATGTCGCGCCCGAGCGCGAACGCGGTGGCGTAGCCCATGTAGACGCCGACCATCATGACGTCGCCGTGGGCGAAGTTGATGAGCTTCAGGACGCCGTACACCATCGTGTAGCCCAGCGCGACGAGCGCGTAGATGGTGCCGGCGGCCAGGCCGTTGATGAGGTGTTGGAGGAGCTGCGCCATTAGGGATTGACGGTCGTGACGTACTGCGTCTTGCCGTCCTCGACCTTGAGGACGACGGCGGACTTCACGGCGTTGCGCTGGGCATCCAGTGTCACCATGCCCGCCACGCCCGGGAAGTCCTTCGTCTGGGCAATGGCGTCCCGCACGGCCGGGCCGCTCAGGTCCTTGGCGCGCTCCAGGGCGGCCACCGCCACCCGGGCGGAGTCGTAACCCAGCGCGGCCAGGGCGTCCGGCACCGCGCCGTACGCGGCCTTGTAGTCCGCGATGAACTTCTGCACGCGCGGGTCCGGGTTGTCCGGCGAGTAGTGGTTGGAGAAGTAGCTGCCTTCAATGGCGCTGCCGCCCAGCTCGAAGAGCTTCTCGGAGTCCCAGCCGTCGCCGCCCATCAGCGGCACCTTCAGGCCCACCTCGCGCGCCTGCCGGGCGACGATGCCCACCTCGCTGTAGTAGCCCGGGACGTAGATGCCCTCCGGCTGCGACTTGCGGATGGCGGTGAGCTGGGCGCGGTAGTCGGTGTCGCCCTGGCTGTAGCTCTCCACGGCCGTCACCTTGCCGCCCAGCTCCGTGAACTTGCGCGTGAAGACGTCCGCCAGGCCAATGGAGTACGCGCTCTTGTTGTCCTGGAGCACCGCCACCTGGTTCAGCTTCAGGTTCTCCCGCGCGAACTTCGCCATCACGAAGCCCTGGAACGGGTCGATGAAGCAGACGCGGAAGATGTAGTCACCCTTCTCGGTGACGGTGGGGTTGGTGGAGGACGGCGTAATCATGGGCACGCCCGCCGCCTGCGCCTTCTCCGCCATGGCCAGCGAGTTGGACGACGCCACGTCACCGAGGATGAGCACGACCTTGTCCTGGGTAATCAGGCGCGTGGCGGCCTGGGCGGCCTCCTCGGGCTTGCTCTGGTTGTCGTAGACGCGGATGGACAGCTTCTTGCCCTTCACCCCGCCGGCGGCGTTGGCCTCCTTGAGGGCCAGCTCGATGCCGTTGCGCGTGGAGATGCCGAAGGTGGCCTGGCCACCGGTGAGCGCGCCCACCTGCCCCAGCAGGATGCTGTTCGCGTCCGCCGGAGCGCCCCCGGGCGCCGCCCCTTGCCCCTGCGCGGCCTGAGTCCCTCCTTCACCTGAAGGAGCAGGCTGCGTCTTCTTCTCGCAGGCGGCCGCCATGACGGCGAGCGCGGCGAGGAGCATCGGGGCAAGTCGTCGCATGCAGGGCTTCCCTTCGCGGAAACAGACACGGCAAAGCCCTGGTTTTCTAGGGGACACCTCTCCATGGGTCAAGCTCGCAGCCGTCCCGTGCCCCCGTCACACACCCCCTGTGCGGCGCGTCAGTCAGGAGTGCAGCCCATCCAACGGGCCGTCGTGGAGCACCTCGCCCTGCGCCTCCACCTCCGCCGTCTCTTTCCGAACGGTGGCGTGAACCTGCCGGAGCACCTCGTCGGTGTACCGGGAAACCGCGACCTCCTGCCAGACATGAACCGACCTGGCGACCTCCACCCGCTCCTCACGCAGGGGGATGACGAAGGTGCCCGCCTCGAAGGGCACCAGCCCCTCCAGCACCGGCCGGGCGGACGCCCCGGCCTCCGGCGTCGGCGCGCCCTCGGCGTCCACGGCCTGCTCGGACACCCGCTCCACCACCAGCTCCTCGCGGCGCACGGGCACGGAGAAGTGTCGCACCTCCGTCCGCACCACCTTGTGGATGCGCACCTGCCCCGCCTCGCGCACCACCACGTGAGGATGGGCCTCCTCGTGGGCCAGGGGCACCACGAGCTCGCCGGGCGTCGCGAACCCGGCGGAGAGCACGGCTTCGGGGGGACCTGACCGCGCCTGCTCCGACGCCTCTTCCGTCGTCGACACCTCGTCCCGCGTCAGCCCCAGGTGCACGTCTTCTCCGCGCACGTCCACCACGTCGCCGTAGCGCGCGGCGAAGGACTTCAGCCGCAGCAGCCCCCCTTCGATGGCGAAGGTCTCCTCGCCACACCCCACCACGGTGCCCAACCGGGTCCCATCCGCGGTGAAGACCCGCATCCCTTCCCGTACGTCCGTGCGCATCGAAGGACTCCTCTCGTGTGATGTGGTCCGCTGGCTCATGACAGCCTGGGCTCGCTCCAGGGATGCTCCCGGCCATTCGGCCCGCGCCGGAGCACCCGCTCCAGGGGCGCGCGGGGACGGCCCGGGTCCGTCTCCAGCGCCGCGGGCACGCAGGCAGCGGCCGGCGGGCCGGGCACCAGGGCCAGGGCGGGAGGCGGCCGGAGTCGGCCGCGCGCGAGCCGGCCCGCCACCAGGGCGCCCAGCACCCCGGAGGCGCAGGCCACGCCCACCACGGGGCCTCGCAGGTCCGGGCGAAGCAACCGGTGGAGGCCACGCACCACCAAGTGCGCCCCCACGCCCGCGGCGGCGCCTCCCACCCACGAGTCACTCCAGCGCCACGGCACCCAGGTCCCCTGCCTGCTCCTCATGACGGTCTCCCGTTGGGTGCTCACGGCACGCGGCCCGGACGCACCTCGCCTGAAGATGGGGTGGACCGCCGCGCCCTGAGAAGCCCCGGGCCCCCGCCGCCGGCGCGGTGACACCCGAGCAGGCGAAAGGACAGGCGGGCGTTCGGGCGGGCAGGCACGGTGCCAAGCCAACTGGCACTGCGTCCTCGGCCCCTGTCGCCAGGACGGGGCGCTCACACCTTCCATGATGACCGGGGTGGAAACCCCAGGGCCTCGCGCTCGCACGCGAGGCCTCCACCAGCGCCGGGGCTCAGGGTGTGGCCAGCAGGTCCACCCGCCCCGGTCACGAGGAGCCAGACATGTACCAACGCAGCGACATCAAGGAAGGGATGGTCGTCCGCAGCATCGACGGCGAGAAGCTCGGCAAGGTCTTCGCCGTCGGTGAGGGCGAGTTCCACATCGAGAAGGGCCTCTTCTTCCCGAAGGACTACCTGGTCCGGTACTCGGAAGTCAGTCGCATCGACGGCTCGGAAATCATCCTCAGCCACGGCAAGGAGGCGCTGAGCCGGCTGACGGATGAGGACCGCACGGGCGCCATCGCCGGCACGGGGGGCGGCGCGGGCGTGGGCCCGGGCGCGGTGGGCATGGGCGCCACCCCGGACACGGTGGGCCGCAAGGGCACCTACGACGCGGGCTACGACACACGCCTGGGCCCGGATGCCCGCTACGGCACCGGCGCGGACGCGGACACCGCGGTGGGCGCGCGGGGCATCCACGGCCGCGAGGAGGACGTCACCATCCCCCTGCACAGGGAAGAGATGGACGTGCTCAAGCGGGACGTGCAGGCCGGTGAGGTCCGCGTCCACAAGGATGTGGTGGAGGAGGACCGGGAGGTGGACGTCCCGGTGCGCCGCGAGCGCGTCCGGGTGGAGCGCCGGGACGTGAGCCCGGGACGCCCGGCGATGAACGCCTCGTTCCAGGAGGAGACCGTCGTCGTCCCGCTGCGCGCCGAGGAGGTCGAGGTCCAGAAGCGCGCCGTCGTCGACGAGGAGGTCGTCATCCACAAGGACGAGGTCGACGAGCAACGCCACATCTCCGAGCACGTGCGGCGGGAAGAGGTGGACATCCGCACCGAGGGCGAGGACCGCGCGCGGACGCTGAACGCGCCCTCCGACGACCCGCTCAAGCGCGGATACTGAGCGCGCCGCCCGGGCCCCGCTCTCCTCCCGAGGGGGGCCCGGCTTCCCCGCTCGCCGTCAGGGCGAGGACTTCACGAGCGGCGGGCGCATGATGGGCGTCTCGTCCACGGCCTGCCCCCCCATGGGGTTGCCCCTGGCGGGCGGGCGGCCCAGTTGCTGGAACTCGCGAGCCCGGTCGGGGAAGCGCCGCTCCATGAGCCGCGCCAGCTCCGAGTCGCTCGCCGGACGGCAGGCATCCGCCAGCCGGTCCGCCATCTCCCGCGCGCTGCCAAAGCGGGCCTCGGGGCGTTTTGCCAGCGACGTCTCCAGCACGCTCCACAGCGCCCGGGAGAGGTGCGAAGGCCGCGGCGGAAGGGGCTCGTCGCAGATGGCGTGCATGGTGGCCAGCTCGTCGGGCTTCTCGAAGGCCCGCGCGCCGGTGAGCGCCTGGTAGAGGACCAGCCCCATGGCGAACAAGTCACTGCGCGCATCCAGCTTCATGCCGCGCGCCTGCTCGGGGGACATGTACAGCGGCTTGCCCTTCACGATGCCCGGCAGCGTCACCGTGCGCTGGGCGCGGGCCTTGGCCACGCCGAAGTCCAGCACCTTCACCCGTCCGTCGAACCCCACCATGAGGTTGTGCGGGGACAAGTCCCGGTGCACCAGCTCGAGCGGCGCGCCGTCCTCGCCCTGCAGCACGTGCGCCGCATGCAGCCCCGCCAGCCCCTGGCACACCACGCCCACCGCGTGCGCCGTCTCCAGCGGGCCCTTGGCCGCGTGGAGGAGCCGCTCCAGGTCCACGCCGCGCACCAGCTCCATGGCGATGTAGTACGCGCCCTCGGCCTCACCGAAGTCGTAGACGTGCACCAGGTTGGGGTGGGAGAGCCGTAGGCCGATGCGGGCCTCGTCCAGGAACTGCTGGACGACGGAGGGGTCCGAGGACAGGTGCGGGAGGATGCGCTTGAGGGCCACCAGCCGGCCCAGGCCCTCCGGGCCCCGGGTCCGCGCCACCAGCACCTGCGCCATGCCCCCGGTGCCCAGCGGCGTCACCACCTCGTAGCGGCCGATGTGCCCGCGCGACGCCGGAGGCGGCTCCGTGGTGAGCGCGTCCAGCCGCTCCAGCGCGCCCTTGCCGTCCGTCAGCGCGAGGAAGCCCAGCACGGCGGTGTCGAGCTGCTCGCCAATGGCCTCCACCAGCTTCATCACCAGGCCGCCGCCGCCGTCGAAGGTGCCCTCCACCACCAGCCCCAGGCCCCCCAGCACCAGGCTGCCCAGGGCCAGCCGCGCGCAGAAGAGCGTCCGGCCGTCCTCCAGCTTGCGGACCCCCTGCCAGTGGGCCGCCTCCAGGACGTCCACGCCGGGCTCGCCCAGCACCCGCGTCAGCACCGGGCCCCGCGTCCCCCGCAGGGACACGAAGCCCGCGCGCGCATGCACCAGCCGGGCACACTGCGTGAGAAACACGTCCAGCCCGGAGTCCAGGTCCAAGCCCCGCTCCAGGCAGTCCTCCAGGATGACGTCGGCCATCCGATGCACGGAGACCAGACCCCGGAGAAAAACGACCTCTTCCTCTAATGAGGGAAAATCCACGGGCCCATTCAACACCCGGGACGTCCTTTTCAGGAAACGCGGCGCCGCCCCAGGCGGCTACACGCGCTCCCGGTCCTTCAACGGCGACACGGCCGGAAGGCGCTCGGGCGCGCCGGGGCGGAGCGACACGGGCAGGTGGTCATCCATGAGGCCGTGCGCCTCCAGCAGGCGCTCCATGTGCGCCACGCGCTCGCGCAGCAGCCGCACCTCCATACCGCCGTGCTGGGATTCCTTCAGTCGGATGAAGGCCTCCACCAGGGGATTGAGGGAGAAACGGAGGGTGAGCCCGAACAGGGGCACCCCCACCACCATCGCGGTGATGAGGAACTTGATGATGGCTTCGGTGACGTCCATTGATGCGCTCCAGGCGGACTGACTGCGCGGCAGGCAGTCTACGCTGGAGCGCGGAGGCGATTGCGAGCGATCAGCTCGCCTGCCCCGTGTAGATGGCGTCCGCGATGCGGTAGGCGCTGCCCTCCAGGCGCTGGAAGGACTCCTTGAGCACCGCCACGTCGGAGGTGTTGAGCACCTCCTTGAGGCGCTCCAGGTCCACCTTGATTTCCTCGCGGTCCTTCTCCGACAGGAGGCTGGCGTACTCCTCCAGGCTCTTCTCCGTCGTGTAGATGAGCCCGTCGGCGTTGTTGCGCAGCTCCGCCAGCTCCTTCTTCTTCTTGTCGTCGGTGGCGTGCGACTGCGCGTCGGAGATCATCGCCTGGATCTCCGCCTCGGACAGGCCGGAGTTGCTCACCACGCGCACCTGCTGGACCTTGCCGGTGCCCAAATCCTTGGCGCTGACGTGGACGATGCCGTTGGCGTCGATGTCGAACGACACCTCGATTTGCGGCACGCCGCGCGGCGCCGGGGGGATGCCCACCAGTTCGAAGCGCGCCAGCGTCTTGTTGTCCGCCGCCATCTCACGCTCGCCCTGGAGCACGTGCACGCTCACCAGGGGCTGGTTGTCCACGGCGGTGGAGAACACCTGGCTCTTCTTGCAGGGGATGGTGGTGTTCTTGTCGATGATCTTGGTGAACACGCCGCCCGCCGTCTCGACGCCGAGCGACAGCGGCGTCACGTCCAGCAGGAGGACGTCCTTCACCTCGCCCTTGAGCACGCCGCCCTGGATGGCCGCGCCCACGGCGACGACCTCGTCCGGGTTGATGCCCTTGTGCGGCTCCCGGCCGAAGAACTCCTTCACCTTCGCCTGCACGCGCGGCATGCGCGTCATGCCGCCCACCAGCAGCACCTGGTTGATTTGCTGCGCGGGGACGCCCGCGTCCTTCAGGGCAATCTTGCAGGGCTCGATGGTGCGGTCGATGAGGTCCGTCACCAGCGCCTCGAAGGTGGCGCGGTCCACCGTCTCCGTGAGGTGCTTGGGACCGGAGGCATCGGCGGTGATGAACGGCAGGTTCACCTCCGTCTCCGGCGCGCTGGACAGCTCGTGCTTGGCGCGCTCGGCGGCTTCCTTCAGGCGCTGGAGCGCCATGCGGTCCTTGCGCAGGTCCAGCCCGTTGTTGGCCTCCGCGAAGCGCTTGGCCAGGTAGTCGATGAGGCGCTGGTCGAAGTCCTCGCCGCCCAGGAACGTGTCGCCGTTGGTGCTCTTCACCTCGAACACGCCGGCGTTGAGCTCCAGGATGGAGATATCGAAGGTGCCGCCGCCCAGGTCGTAGACGGCGATGCGCTCCGTGCCACCCTCCTGCACCTTGTCCAGGCCGTAGGCCAGGGCCGCGGCGGTGGGCTCGTTGATGATGCGCAGGACGTTGAGCCCGGCGATGCGGCCGGCGTCCTTGGTGGCCTGGCGCTGGCTGTCGTTGAAGTAGGCGGGGACGGTGATGACCGCCTCGGAGACCTGCTCACCGAGGTAGTCCTCCGCCGTCTGCTTCATCTTCATCAGGACGATGGCGGAGACCTCCGGCGGGCTGTAGCCCTTGCCGCGAATCTCCACCCACGCGTCGCCGTTGGGGCTGGCGGCCACCTTGAAGGGCGACACGCCAATGGCCTTCTTGGCCTCGGGCGAGTCGAGCTTGCGGCCGATGAGCCGCTTCGCCGCGAAGACGGTGTTCTCCGGGTTGGTGATGGCCTGCCGCTTGGCGATCTGCCCCACCAGGCGCTCGCCGGAGTCCGTGAAGCCCACCATGGAAGGCGTGGTCCGGCTGCCTTCGCTGTTGGGGATGACCACCGGCTCGCCGCCCTCCATGACGGCGACGCACGAGTTGGTCGTCCCAAGGTCGATTCCAATCACCTTGCCCATGTTGGTTACTGACTCCCCCCGGAAGAGTTCTCGGACTGCGCGGGCGCGGCGGGCGCCTCGGTGTCGGTCGTGGCGGTGGCGGGTTCGGCGGCCGGCGGCTCGGCGGCGACCGGCTCAGCCGGCGCGCGCGCGACGACGACCATGGCCGGACGCACCAGCCGTTCATTCAGATAGAAGCCGCGCACGACCTCGTGGGCCACGTGGCCGGCGGGGACGTCCGCCGTCTCCACCTGCTGGATGGCCTCATGGAGGCGCGGGTCGAAGGGCTGTCCCTTGG
Source organism: Myxococcus vastator (assembly GCF_010894475.1). GTDB lineage: Bacteria > Myxococcota > Myxococcia > Myxococcales > Myxococcaceae > Myxococcus > Myxococcus vastator. The sequence goes on along the minus strand of NZ_JAAIYB010000105.1, from coordinate 374 downwards.
CGCTGAAGCCCTTCACGCCGTGGCGGCCCAGCGTGTCCTCGAAGGACTTGCGCGTCATGGCCACGCCCTTCTCGAAGCTGTCCAGGTCCGGCGATTTGGCCGCGGCGTCGAGCGCGCGGTCCAGGTTGTCCAGCACCGGGAGCAGGTCCTTGAGCAGCTTCTCCGCGCCGAAGCGCTGGACCTCCTCCTTCTCCTTCTGCGCGCGCTTGCGGTAGTTCTCCAGGTCCGCGGCGTGACGCACGGTGCGCTCCTGCGCCTCCTTCGCGCGCTCGTGGGCTTCGCGCAGGCGCTCCATCGTCTCGCGCCCCTTGGCCTGGCTGAACTCGAGCTGGGCCTGGAGGGACTCCACCTCCTGGCGGAGCGCGGCCACGTCC
>NZ_JAAIYB010000104.1 GCF_010894475.1 Myxococcus vastator | reverse complement strand
GATATGTATAAGAGACAGGGGCTCGCTGACGCTGACGAGCCGGCTGTCCCATCCCTACGTCCCCGCGGGCACCTCCGAGGTGTTCGCCACCTTCGACCTGACGGGCGCGCAGGTGCCGGGGGCGCAGCGCAGCCCCGTGAACCTGGCGCTCGTCATCGACCGCTCGGGCTCCATGAGCGGCTACAAGCTGGCCCAGGCCAAGCAGGCGGCGCGGCACCTCATCGGGCTGCTGAGTGACGCGGACCGGCTGGCCATCATCCACTACGGCTCGGACGTGAAGAGCCTGCCGTCCCTGGAGGCCACGGCCGCCAACCGCGAGCGGATGTTCCAGTACGTGGACGGCATCTGGGACGAAGGCGGCACCAACATCGGCGCGGGCCTGTCCGCCGGGCGCTACCAGCTGTCCACCGCGCAGCGGAGCTACGGCGTCAACCGCCTCATCCTCATGAGCGACGGCCAGCCCACCGAGGGCCTCACCTCCGACGAGGAGCTGACGCGGATGGCGCGGGAGCTGCGCGCCACCGGCATCACCCTGAGCGCCATTGGCGTGGGCACCGACTTCAACGAGGACCTGATGCAGTCCTTCGCCGACTACGGCGCTGGCGCCTACGGCTTCCTGGAGGACGCCGCCCAGCTCTCCACCCTCTTCCAGAAGGACCTGCAGCAGGCAGGGACGACGGTGGCGCGCGGCGTGACGATGACCTTCACCCTGCCCCCTGGCACGTCGCTGGGCGAGGTGCTGGGCTACCGCGCCAGCCAGTCCGGCAATCAGGTGCACGTGTCGCTGCCCGACTTCTCCGCGGGCCAGTTGGAGCGCGTGGTCATGCGGCTCAACGTCACCGGGGACGCGGCGGGGCGGACGGCGCGCGTGCTGGACCTGAAGCTGGCGTACACGGACCTCATCCGCGACGCGGACGTGGCCAACGAAGCCTCGCTGTCCGCGGTGGTGACCCACCGGCGCGAGGAGGTGCTCGCCCGCCAGGACCGCGAGGCCACCGTCTACGCCGCCCGGGCGCGCAGCGCCGTCAACATGCAGAAGGCGGCCGAGGCCCTGAGCGAGGGACGCAAGGACGAGGCGAAGCGCTACCTGCAGCGCAACCAGGCGCTCTTCGACGAAGCCAGCGCGGTGTCCGGGAGCGCCGCGGTGGCGGCGGACCAGGCCGAACAGCAGGCCGTCATGGACGCGTACGACAGCGCGGAGGGCGAAGAGGCCCGGCGCTCGCTCGTGAAGCAGAGCAAGGTGAAGGCCCTCAAGAGCTTCGGCAAGCTCGGCTCCACGTACTGAGAGTCGTCCCGCACGTCACCCAGGCGCTCCGCCGCACTGCGTCGTGTTCACGATTGTGTGCAGGTGGGGCGTGAAGTTTCAGGAATGGGCCCACCCGGGATGCGTTCAGCCTTAAGCTGCTGCGCCTCATACCAACCTGTTTCCGAGTGGAGCCCCCCACATGCAGCTCCCGCAGTTCCAGACCCTCATCGACATCTTCAAGCGCAGCACCTCCACCTTCGGCAGCCGCGAACTCTTCGGAGAGAAGAAGAACGGCCAGTGGGTCTGGACGACCTACTCCCGCTTCGGAGAGATGGTCGACGACCTGCGAGGCGGGCTCGCGCAGCTGGGCGTGGGGGTGGGCGACCGCGTGGCCGTCATCTCCAACAACCGCCTGGAGTGGGCGGTGGGCGCGTACGCCACGTACACGCTCGGCGGCGCCTACGTCCCGATGTACGAATCGCAGCAGGTGAAGGAGCTGCAGTTCATCATCAACGACAGCGGCGCCAAGGTCGTCTTCTGCGCCACGGATGAAATCGCGCAGCGCATCCAGTCCGTGCGCGCGGAGCTGCCGCACCTGGAGCACATCATCCGCTTCAGCGGCACCCCCAGCGACGCGGACAGCTTCGCGACGCTGCTGCGGCGGGGCGCGGAGACGCCCACGCCCCTGGTGAGCCCCAAGCCCACGGACCTGGCCGGCCTCATTTACACGTCGGGCACCACGGGACAGCCCAAGGGCGTGATGCTCAGCCACGCGAACATCGCCCGCAACGTGTCGGCGATGCACGAGGTGTTCCCCATGAGCACGGAGGACCGCTCCCTGGCCTTCCTGCCCTGGGCGCACGTCTTCGGCCAGACGGTGGAGCTGCACGCGCTGCTGTCCATGGGCGCGTCCATGGCCATCGCGGAGGCGGTGGAGAAGATCATCGACAACCTCTCCGAGGTGAAGCCCACGCTGCTGTTCAGCGTGCCGCGCATCTTCAACCGCATCTACGACGGCCTGCAGAAGCGCATGGCCGGCGAGAAGGCGGTGACGCGGTTCATGTTCCACCGCGGCCTCGCGGTGGCGGCCCAGCGGCGCGCGCTCGCGGAGGCGGGCAAGTCGAGCGGCCTGCTGGATTTGCAGCACGCCTTCTTCGACAAGGTGGTCTTCTCCAAGGTCCGCGCGCGCTTCGGCGGGCGGCTGAAGTACGCCTTCTCCGGTGGGTCGGCCATCTCCAAGGAGGTGGCGGAGTTCATCGACAACCTCGGCATCACCGTCTACGAGGGCTACGGCCTCACGGAGACGTCGCCCATCGCCACGGCCAACTTCCCCAACAACCGGAAGATTGGCTCGGTGGGCAAGGCGGTGCCCGGGGTGCGCATCGAAATCGACACGGTGGCCTCCGGCGAGGCGACGCAGGGCGAAATCGTCGTCCACGGCCACAACGTGATGATGGGCTACTACAACAAGCCCGACGAGAACGAGAAGGTGTTCACCGGGAACGGCGGCTTCCGCACCGGTGACATGGGTGTCCTGGACGCGGACGGCTACCTCTACATCACCGGCCGCATCAAGGAGCAGTACAAGCTGGAGAACGGCAAGTACGTGGTGCCCAGCCCCATCGAGCAGTCGCTGACGCTCTCCACCTACATCGCCAACGCGTTGGTCCACGGCATGAACAAGCCGTACAACGTGGCCATCATCGTCGTGGACGTGGACACGCTGAAGAAGTGGGCCACGGAGAAGGGCCTGGACACCACGTCCATGCCGGAGCTGCTCAAGCGGGCGGAGGTGCTCCAGCTCTACCGCGAGCAGGTGAACGAGTTCACCCGCGACGTGAAGGGTTATGAGCGGCCGCAGCGCTTCCTGCTCGTCAGCGAGGACTTCACCGTCGCCAACGACATGCTCACCCCCAAGATGAGCGTGAAGCGCCGCAACGTCGTGGCCCGCTACAACGACGCCATCGAGGCCCTCTACCGCGAGGGCAGCGACCGCAACGTCTCCGCGGCCTAGCCGTCCTGGGTGGCGGGCAGGGGCTTCCTCCCCTGCCCCACCCTGTGTGCGGGTGCGCACCGGGAATACGGGAAGGCCGGCGTGTCATCCGCGTCACCCGCGCCTTTCCGTGTTGACCCGCGGAATCCCCCCGCCCTATCTCCGCGTTCCTCGTGGTTTCGGCGGGACAGCGCACGGAGGCGCGCACACCAATGGCGAGCACGGTCACCCCGTGGGTCGGGGTCATCATGGGCGGGAAGAGCGACCTGGAGCACCTGCAGCCCGCGGTCGACATCCTCAAGGAGCTGGGCATCCCGCACGAGGTGCGCGTGGTGTCCGCGCACCGCACCCCGGACTGGATGATGGAGTACGCGTCCACCGCGGAGTCGCGCGGACTGTCCGTCATCATCGCCGCGGCGGGCGGCGCGGCGCACCTGCCTGGCATGGTGTCCAGCAAGACGCTGCTGCCCGTCATCGGCGTGCCCATGCCCACCACGCTGCTCAGCGGCCTGGACGCGCTGCTGTCCATCGTCCAGATGCCCAAGGGCGTGCCCGTGGGGACGCAGGCCATTGGCAAGCCGGGCGCGGCCAACGCCGCCCTGCACGCCGCGGCCATCCTCTGCCTGAGGTACCCGGAGCTGCGCGAGCGGCTCGCGGCCTGGCGCAAGGCGCGCACCGACGAGGTGCTGGCGCACCGGGAGCTGTCATGAGCCCGCGCGTGGTGCTGCCCGGCGGCACGATTGGCATGCTCGGCGGCGGCCAGCTGGGGCGGATGATGGCCCTGGCCGCGCGCACGCTCGGCTTCCAGGTCCAGGCGTTGGACCCGGACGCGGACTGCCCGGCCCACTCCGTGGTGGACCGGTGTGTCACCGCGGCCTTCGGTGACACCGCGGCCGCGGAGACGCTGGCGCGCGCGTGCGACACCGTGACGCTCGAAATCGAGAAGATTCCCCTCGCCACGCTGGAGGCGGTGGCGCGGCACACGCCCATGCGCCCGGGCGCGGACGTGCTCCGCGTGATTCAGCACCGGGGCCGGCAGAAGGGCTGGCTCGCCAAGGGCGGCTTCCCCCTGGGCCCCTGGCGCGAGGCGCACTCCGCCGCGGAGCTGGCCGAGGCCATCCAGGCGCTGGGCGGACGCTGCTTCGTGAAGTCCAGCGAGGGCGGCTACGACGGGCGCGGGCAGGTGGAGGTGACGTCCGCGGACGAGGCCGCCCAGGCGTGGCGCGAGCTGGGTGAGCGCTCCGTGGTGGTGGAGGCCGCGCTGGCGCTCCAGTCCGAGCTGTCCGTGCTGGTGGCCCGCAGCCCCAACGGCGAAGTGGCGGTGTATCCGCCGGCCTTCAACCACCACGAGGAGCGCATCCTCGCGTGGTCGCTGCTGCCGGGGCCGCTGCCGACCGCGGTCCTGGACAAGGCCACGGAGCTGGCGCGCGGCATCACCGAGTCGCTCCAGGTCGAGGGCCTGCTCGTCATCGAGCTGTTCCTGCTGAAGGACGGCGGCGTGCTCGTCAACGAGCTGGCGCCGCGCCCGCACAACAGCTTCCACTCCACCGAGGTGGCGTGCCTCACCTCGCAGTTCGAGCAGGCGGTGCGCGCGGTGTGCAACCTGCCGCTGGGCTCCGTGGAGGTGGTGCGTCCGGCGGCCATCGTCAACCTGCTCGGGGACTTGTGGCTGAAGGACGGCGGCCCGCGCTTCCAGCAGGTGCTGGCCATGCCCGGCGTCCGCCTGCACCTGTACGGCAAGCGAGAGGCGCGCAAGGGCCGGAAGATGGGGCATCTGTCCGCGGTGGGCAGCTCGCCCGAGGACGCGCTCGCCCGCGTGCAGGCCGCCGCCACCGCGCTGGGGATGTAGGGCCGGCGCCCGCGGACTACCTGCGCGTGACGAAGGCGAAGACGGGCCCCATCTCCCGCGACAAGGTCTGAGCCCGGCTCACGGTGACTGTCCCAGCTCGGGCACGAAGAGCACCTTGCCGGACGTCATGTCCGCGGAGGCGATGCGCACCGCCTCGCCCGCCGACTCCAGCGGGAGCCGGGCACGCACGGGCGTCTCCAGCGTCTGGCCCACCAGCGACGGCACGCCCATCAGCGCCTTGATTTGCGCGGCGCCGAAGCCCTGGCGGTGCCACTCCGACAACCAGAAGCCCTCCACCCGCTTGCGCCCGAAGATGAGGTCCGCGGGCGCGATGCGGCACTCCTGTTCGGAGAGCGCGCCATACACGATGACGGTGCCGCCCTCCGGCAGCGCGTGGAGCAACTGCCCCGTGAGCCGGCCGCCCACCGGGTCGAACGCGAGCGACACCTTCAGCTCGTGACACACGCGGTGCAGCCGCTCCTCGAACTCGGGCGCGTGGGTGCTCAGCACGTACTCCGCGCCCAACTCTTGAAGCAGGGCCACCTGCTCCGGGCGCCGCACCACGTTCACCAGGGCCACGCCCCGTCGCTTCGCGAGCGCCAGCAGCATCCGCCCCATGGTGCCCGCGGCGGCCGTCTGGGCCAGCGCGGTGTGGCCGCCCGCCTTCGCGCGCTCCATCAACACCCACGCGGTGAAGGGGTTGATGAAGAGGCTGGCGCCCTGCTCGTCGGACACCTGGGAGCGCAGGGGCAGGCACTGGCCCAGCGGCACCGCCGCGTACTCCGCCCACAAGCCGTCTCCCTCGCCGGGCGCCACACACGCCACGCGGCGCCCCACCAGGAGCCGGCCCGCGACGCCGCCCGAAGCCACCACCGTCCCGCTGGCCTCCAGGCCCGGCACCACGGGCAGCGGCTTGCGGATGCCGTACTGCCCGCGGATGAACATCAGGTCCGCCGGGTTGATGGGCGCCGCCGCCACCCGCACCAGGACCTGGCCCGTAGTGGGCCGGGGCACCGGCCGGGACTCCACGCGCAGGGACTCCGGCCGTCCGTCATAGGCGGTGAGGACCAGCGCGCGCATCGTCTCGGGAACGACGGGGCTCTTCATCGCAGACCTTTTTCGCCACCCATGCGTGAAAGGAACAGTTCCTGCCCGGCCTACATCCGTGGGGAGTCGATGAACGCCACTCTATTGCAGCTCCATCACCGCGAGGCCTTCGAACAGACCGTGACGCGCGCGCTCACGGCGGGGGCCGGGGCAGGCATCCTGCACCTTGCCACCACGCGGCTGGGCCTGCCGCTGCCGCTGGCGTGGATGGTCCCCGCCGCCGTCGTGCTCGGGTGTGCGCGAGGCGACAGGTGGGACCGCGTGCTGCTCGGCGGCCTGGGGGTGCTCCTCACCGCGCTGCCCTATGCCCTGGGCATGGCCCCCGGCTGGACGGTGGCGCTCAGCGCGGCGGCCGCGGGGGCGCTGCTGGTGCGCTCGCGACTGAGTGAGCGCGGGGAGAATGGCCAGGTGGCGGAGGCGCGCCCCACCCTCTTCCACTTCGGACTGGGCGCGGCGCTGTGCGCGGGCTTGACGCTGGGCGGCATGGAGGTGTCCCGCATCTTCTCCGCGCGACTGGCGGACCTGGCCACGCCGGCGCTGCTGGGCGCGGGCGTGGCGGGCGGCATCCTGGGCCTCTTCGTGGGACTGAGCGCGGTGGCCGCGCACCTGGCGCTGTCCGCGGACCCGGTGGAGGCGCGCGTGGAGGCGCTGCTGCCGCAGCTCGCCGGTGACTTCCATGCGCTGACCGAGCGGGCGCTGAACCTGTACCGGCAATGCGGCCAGTCCCTGGCGATGCTCCCTCGCGAGCCCGCGCGCGAGGAGCTGGCGCGCACGCTGGGGAAGATGACGCGCGACGCGGCGGAGCTCGCGTCCGAGTGGGCGGGGGTGGAGGCTCAACTCGAGGAGCGCGCGCAAGCGGACCTCCAGGCCGAGCGCGATGACTTGGAGCGCAGCGCCCGCGCCAGCACGGATGCCTTCGCGCGACGACAGCTCGAGCTGGCCGCGGCCTCCCTGGGTGAGGAGGTGGAGCGGCTGGGCGGTCTGAAACAACGGCGCGAGCGCATCCTCGCCCGCCTGAGGGCAGAGGTGGCGCAGTTGGAGCGCGCCCGCGTGGCCCTGCTGTCACTGCGCAGCGGCCAGGCCCAGCTCAAGGCCGCGGAGCTGTCCGCCCTGGCGCGCCGCTTCCGGGCGCTCTCCTCCCTTCAGTCGGAGGAAGCCCAGTCCATGGAGGACGTAGTTCCAATGATTCAGGGGGCTTCCATGCACTCGGCGGCGTCGGAAGGCAGCCCGGTGTCTGGCTCGGCAAGCGAGCAGCCGAGGGTCCGCGGGTCTTGAGCGCCAGCCGTGCCCTGGCGTTTTGCCACGCCATGACATGCGGCCCTGCAGCTTCTTTCGGGGAGGGCATGGAGCCTGCGGTGGGTTCGGCTACAATTTCCACACATGAGCCTGCCCCTCTCCTCCGCACCAGCCCCCTCCTGGCTGTGGAAAGGTGACGAGCCGAGCGTCACCTCGGTGTTTCAGCCCATCGTGGACTTGCTGCGTGGCGAGGTCATCGGGCACGAAGTGCTGTCGCGAGGACCGGGCGAGTTCCGCGAGCCGCACGTGCTCTTCACGCAGGCGCGATTGGAAGGCTACACGTGGGAGCTGGAGCGCGCGTGCTGGACGTCCGCGCTGCGCTGTATCGCCACGCTGCCGGAGGCGCAACGCAGCGCGCCCTTCTTCTTCAACGTCAGCCCGGACGTGTTGAGCGACCCGCGCTTCGGGGATGGCTCCACGGAGGAGCTGCTCGCGCGCTACGGGTTGAACCCGAAGAACCTGGTGCTCGAAATCACGGAGAAGGCGGCGTTCGAGGACAACGCGTTGCTGCAGCGCCTGACGCGGCAGTGCTCGGCGCTGGGCTTCGGCATCGCGCTGGATGACTTCGGCGCGGGGCACTCCGGACTGGTGACGCTGGTGAACAGCGCGCCGCAGTTCATCAAGCTGGACCAGGCGCTGGTGCGGGACATCCACCGGCACAGCTACCAGCAGCACCTGGTGAAGTCGCTGGTGGCCTTCGCGGCCAGCGTCAACGCGACGCTGATTGCCGAAGGCGTGGAGACGTGGGACGAGCTGACCGTGCTGCTCCGCCTGGGCATCCGGCACGCACAGGGCTACCTGGTGGCCCGCCCCGCGCCCGTGCCCGTGCTGCCCAGCGGCGAGTTCGAGGCGCGGCGCCATGAGGCCATGCGCGCGCTCGACTTCCGCGAGGACGAGGACGACGAGACGGTGGGCAGCATCGTCATCCGCCGCAACTGCGTGGAGCGGCCCGTGACGCCCGAGGAGCTGGAGCGGCTGTTCCAGCAGAAGGCCGACGTGGACCACGTCGCCGTGGTGCATGGCGAGCGGCTGGAGGCGCTGGTGTTGCGGCGCCTGACGGGCACGAAGGGCGCGGCGCAGGTGGCTCCGCTCATCGTCGAGGACCGGATGGCGCTCACCACCCTGGCGCGGCTCGCCATGGAGCGCGCGCCCGACGCGCTCTATGACCCGGTGGCCGTCACGGATGCCCAGCAGCGTTTCCTGGGCACCGTCACCATGCAGCAGCTCATTCGCCGCGCCACGGAGCTCCTGGAGCGGCGCACGCCAGCTTGATTACGGGCACGGCTGCGGCGCGATGCGCACCAGTCGGTACTCCGACTTGAAGCCCCAGTTCACGCGAGGCCCGCCACAGGTGCAGCCCGACTGCCCGACAAGGTTCGTGTGACCGCTGTCCGAATAGAACTCGTACCAGAACTGAAGAGTACACCCGGCGAGCGCCTCCTCCTGCATGTCCAGGAACGGCTCGGCGTCCTCCTGCTCCACGCCGCCACAGCCCGTCAGAAGTCCCGCGATCAGCGACATCTGACCGACCCATCGCATCATCTGCATACAGCCTCCTGAGTTGCTTCACGCGTTGTTGCAGCAACCGAAGACTGTGATGGGTTGGAATCAGGCCGTCCAGGACTTGCCGAGTCATTGCGTTCATTCACAGACGTGAACTCGTGCCCTCCGCGCCTGGGCCCTTCATGCCACGCTGACGCCTCCGTCGACCTGGAGGCCATGGTCGCGCCTCAGGGTTCGATTCCCATGCCCGCCACGCCCTCGAAGCGAACGGTGCTGCCCTTGCGGATGCCGACCTTCTCCGTCCAGCCGCCGGGCACCTCCAGCACATACTGGCTGGGCACGCCCACGGAGCGGGACTCCAGTGAGCGCGGCACCGCGCGCGACACGATGCCCGCCACGCGCAGGTCCGACGTGATGAAGACCATGTCCAGCGGGATGAGCGTGTTGCGCATCCAGAAGCCCTGGACCTCTTCGTGCGGGAAGAGGAAGAGCATGCCCTTCCCCTCCGCCAGCTCCTTGCGCCACATCATGCCCCGGGCGCGCGCACCCGCCGTCGCGGCGATCTCCACCTCCACCCGGTGCGCTCCGCCGAAGGCATCCTCCAGCCGCACATGTCCACGCGGTAGCGGCTGCATGACGTAGTCCTCGGCCGTGACGTCGGTGACGCGCGGACGGGGCTCCGCGGCCTTCGGCGTGGCACGGGGCGCGCTGCCCTGCGCCTCCTGCTGGCAGGCCGATGCCAGCAGCGGCACCGCCACCACCATCCACCGAAGGCCGTGCTTCATGAGTGCGAGTGCAGCGGCTTGTTGAGCAGCTTCTCCGTCAGCTCGCCGCCGAGGCTGTCGGACATCAGCCCCTCCACCACCGTCTCGAACTCCACCCGCTGCGCTTCGCTGCTGTAGATGAAGCGGATGCCCATGCCGGGCTCGTCCGCGTCCGCCTTGGACCAGACGACCTCACCCAGCAATTCGAAAGGGGCCTCCCGGTGTGGCACCGTCAGCTTGAAGAGGAAGCGCGTGCCGATGGGCAACGGCTTCTTCGTCTTGATGAACGTGCCACCCTTGCTGATGTTCTTCGTGTAGTCCGCGAAGAACGAGTTGAGCTTCTTGTAGTCGACCTTCAGCTCGATGGGCGCGCGCCCGTTCTGGCGGTGCTCTGGACCTGTCTTCTGTTCGGACATGCTGGCCGGGAGTATAGGAGAGGCCATGCGGCAAGTCCTCACCCGCGCCTCTGGCCTGTTGCGTCGCCCCGCCGTCCTGGCCACCGCCCTCCTGCTCGCGGGAGGGGGCTCGGCGCTCGTCCTGCTCCCCCTCTTCGGCGTCCCCGGCTTCGAGCTGAGCCTGGCCCTCTCCATCGCCGTGGGCCTGCTCGGAGGGGGGCTGGGCATCGCCGCGGCCGCCCAGGAGCGACGAATCCTCCTGGGCACCTCCCCGACGCCCCCCGGGGCCCTCCGGCCCCAGACGCCCGCCGGAGCAGTGGCCCGGGCCCTGGGCGCCGCCCTGCTCCTCAACGTCGGCGTCCTGGTGCCCCCCTTCCTGGTGGCCACCCTGTTCGCCTGGCTGCGCACCGAGTGTGACCCGTTCGCACTGGTGGGCTTCTATCCGATGCTCACCCTCCCCTCGGCCGCGCTGGCCGCCTCGGCGGGTGTGCTGTGCGGCTTCACGGCCGAGCGCCCCCGCCGGGCCGTGGGGCTGTACGCCCTCCTCATCCTCGTCTCCGCCGTGCCCACCGCGTGGCCCATCGTCGCCGGGCCCCAGGTGTTCGCCTTCAACCACTTCCTGGGGCACATGCCCGGGCCCCTGTACGACGAGGCCCTGGGCGTCTCCGCCGCGCTCGGCTGGTTCCGCCTGGAGACGCTGCTGTGGGTCACCGTGCTCGCGGGGCTCTCCTGCGCCCTGCTGGACCTGGGCACCGGGCGCCTTCGCCGGGCCGGCCTGCGCCGCGCGACGCTGGCCGCCCTGGTGCTGCCCCTGGCCGCCATCGCCTTCATGGAGGCGCGCGGCCCCGCCCTGGGCCTGCGGATGACGGACGCGTGGCTCACCCAGGAGCTCGGCGGCCTGCGGGAGACGGAGCACTTCGTCTTCCACTACTGGCGAGGCAAGCCGCGCGAGGACGTGGACCGCTTCGCGAGGGACTTGGAGTTCCGCTGGGCCCAGACGCGGCACTTCCTGGGCGTGGCCCCCACCGAGCCCATCCACGTCTGGCTCTACCGCGACGAACACGAGAAGCAGCGCCTGGTGGGTGCCGGCCGCACCCAGTTCGCCAAGCCCTGGCGCCATGAGCTGCACATCCAGGACCGGCCCTTCCCCCACTCCGTGCTCCACCATGAGCTGGCGCACGTCATGGCGGCCCCCGCGGGCAGCGGCCCCTTCCGCGTCACCACCCGGCTGGGCGTCTGGCCGCTCATGGGCGTCATCGAGGGGTTCGCCGTCGCCGCGGACGGCCCGGTGCAGGGCGACCTCACGCTGCACCAGTGGGCGGCCGGCATGCGCCGGCAGAAGCTGGCGCCGGACATGCGCAAGCTGATGGGGCCGCAGGGCTTCTATCAGTCGGCGCCCGCGCGCGCGTACACCGTGGCGGGCTCGTTCCTGCGCTACCTGGCGGACACCTATGGCGCGGACCGGCTGAGGGCCGTCTATGCCCACGCGGACTTCGACGCCGCGTATGGTCGTCCCCTGGGAGAGCTCGTCACCGAGTGGGAGCAGTACGTGGACGCGCTCCCCCTGGACGACGCCTCCGTGGCGCGGGCCTTCGCGCGCTTCCGCGCCGGCAGCCTCTTCACCCGCGCCTGCGCCCGCGAGGTGGCGCGGCTGTCGGACGCCGCCCGGCAGGCGCTGGCGAGCGACCCCGAGGACGCGCTGGAGCGCTACCGCCGCGCCGCCGAGCTCCAGCCCGACGAGCCCTACTTCCGCCTGGGCGAGGCCGTCGCCCTGTCCCAGCTGGAGCGCTACACGGACGCGGACGCCGTGCTCGCCGCGGTGGGCGAGCGCATGAAGGGCCAGGCCGTGCTGGAGGCGGAGGTCGCCATGGCGCGGGCGGACGTCGCGCTGCGCCGTGAGCAGCCCGGCGAGGCCCGCCGCTTCCTCGACACCGTGCTGTCGAAGGACGCCGGGCCGGAGCTGACGCGCACCGCCCAGGTGAAGCTCGCCGCCATGGAGGACGCCGCGCGCCAGGCCCCCATCGACGCGTACTTCCGGGCCGGCCAGGACGAGGTGCGCCTGCTGCTCCTCGCGCGCGCCCTGGCCGCGGTGCCCACGGACCCGTTCCTCAACTACCTCATGGGTCGCCGGTTGCAGCAGGTGGGCTCGCCCGTGCTGGCCACCGGCTACCTGCAACAAGCCCTGGCGGCGGAAGGGCTGCCGGACGCGCTGCGCCGCGAGGCCCTGCGCATGCGCGTGGAGTCCGCCTACTTGTCAGGCGACTGCGGCGCGGTGCGGCACGAGGTCGGTGCACTACCGGACTTTGGCGCCGCCTTCCGGGCCTCCGCCAACGAGTGGCGGGAGCGCTGCGACTTCGAGGAGAAGACCTTCCGTGGACTGCTCGTGCCACGACAGGCTTTCCGCTAGCCACGCTTTTCGGCTAGGCAGGCAGCCAGACAGCGGTGACGTGCCAGCCTGGCAAGGAGGACGTGGATGCGTTTCGAGTCGCGGCATCGGATTCAGGGGACGGTGGATGAGGTGGAGCGCGCGCTCCTCGACGAGCGGTACTTCGCGTTCCTGCTCCAGCACCACGGCGTGCTGCTGGAGCTGCAGCCCCTGGAGGTGAAGCCGGACGGAGACGTCGTGCGCCGCCGCGTGCGCTACCGCCCCAGGCCCGTCATCGAGAAGATTGGCCCCAAGACGGTGCCCCCGGAGTGGTTCGCCTTCGTGGAGACGTCCACGTATGACAAGCGCCGCAAGGAGCTGAGGTTCGAGAACGTCCCCACCTCGAACAAGATCTCCAAGATGCTGGTGAACACCGGCACCATGCGCTTCCGCGACGTGGGCGGTGGCCAGACGGAGCGGGTGATGGACGGTGAAATCGCCCTCAAGCTGCCCTTCCTCCTCAAGCCGCTGGGGCTCATCGCGGAGAAGGTCATCCAGTCGGAGGGCCTGAAGATTCTCGACAACGAGGTGCCGGTGCTCAACCGGTTCATCGCCGAGGTCATCCGCCCCGGTTAGTCGTCCACCCGCCCCTGGCGGGGCCTGGGAATGGGTTGACTTCCGTCGGGTTGTCCCAATAAGGCCCCGCCATGCTCAAACGCTTCCTCGCCTTCAGCGTCCTGTCCCTGCTGGCCGCGTGCGCCCCGAAGCGCATCCCCGGCACGGACATCGTCGACAACTCCGACACGCGCGCCATCCTCGCCGTCATGGAGCAGTACCGCACCGCGCTGGAGGCCCGGGACGCCCAGGCCATCCAGAAGCTCATCTCGCCTTCGTTCCAGGATGACGGCGGCACGCCGAACGACCCCAGCGACGACCTGACGGCGCAGACCCTGGTGCCCTACCTGGAGCGGGTGTTCCCCCGCATCCAGGGCCCGCGCATCGAGCTGAGCATCCGCCGCATCCAGGTGGGCGAAGACGTGGCCGCCGCCATCTACTACTGGGACGCTACCTGGCGGATGCCGTCGCTCCACTCGCGCCCCATGAAGGAGTCCGAGCTGGAGCAGATGGTGTTCCGCAAGGAAGACGGCACCTGGAAGATCATCACCGGCATCTGACGCCGCGGGGCCCTCACAGGCCCAGCAGCGCGGCGAAGCCCTCGGGCCCCATGGCATTCAAGGCCCGGGCCCGGTTCAGGTAGGTGCGGTAGTCCTTGCGCACCAGCTTGTCCGCCGGCAGCGGGGACAGGTGGTAGTCGCGGATGCGGCTCGCCGTGAAGCGCACCGCCCCGTAGAGCGCATGGCCAAAGAGGTTCGTGCGCTCCACGGCGGACAGCGGCCGGACGTCCACGTAGCCGCGAATGAAGGCCCGGCACAGCTCCGGCAGGTACTGCCCGCCGTCGAAGCACCAGGCATTGAGGGTGATGGCCACGTCCAGGCCGTAGTCCTCCCGGCACGCCATCTCGAAGTCGAAGAAGGCCCCCACGCGGTCCCCCAGCCACTTCACGTTGTCCATGAAGAGGTCCGCGTGGATGACGCCGCGAGGCTCCAACCCCTGCCGCAGGGTGCGCGACGTCTCCATGTCGCGTTGAAGCTCACGCGCCACGGCCGCCAGCGCCGCGTCCGGGTGCGCCGCCAGCGCCTCCAGCCAGCCGCGCACCGTCTCCGGGCCGTAGGGATTCTCCCGCGAGCCGGAGAAGGACTGCGTGTCGCGGTGCAGCTTGCCCAGCTCCGCGCCCAGCCGCTCCAGGTGGTCGGCGGTGAGGGCCGGGTGGCGCAACTCCTCGCCCGGCAGCCAGCGGAAGACGCTGACGCGGCCACCCTCCAGCTCCAGGAAGGTCGCCCCGTCGCGGGTCGTCAGCTGCACGGGCCCGGGGAAGTGGTACGCGGCCAGGTGCGCGAGCAGCGCGGATTCGAAGCGCAAGTCGTCCGCGGAGCGCACCGTGGTGTGGCGCACGAAGTAGCGTCCGCTTTGCGTCTCCACGCGGTGGTTGGTGTTGATGGAGCCCTGGGGAATGGGCGTCACCTCGTGCACAGCCCCCAGCCCGAATGCCTCCGCGACCCGCTCGAATGCCTCGGGGGGTAGCGCCGTGTGTACCGCCATACCTCTGACCTCCCACGTCCGTGTTCACGCCGCCGCCCCCGTTGACAGCCCGGGGGACCGTTCCTATCTGAGCGCGACTCCTATACCCGGCATCACGGCCGGCGCACATCCAACTCCAGCGCGGGGGACAGGTCCATGGGCACCGAAGGGCGCAAGGACTGGCAGCGGCGCGAAAGCCTCACCAGCGCGCTGGTTCAGGTGGGCGTGGTCGCGGTGCTGCTCGCGGGCGCGGTGGCCCTCTTCGTCCACCGAGGCACCGTCCGCAAGCAGACGGAGGAACACCTGCGCGCGGCCCGCACGGCCGCCCTGCGCGGCAACCCCGCTGACCTCGCCCGCGCGATGACGGAGCTGGAGGCCCTGTTCCAGCTCGACGCCGAGGCTCGCGACGCGCAGGCCCTGGCCGCCGACATCCAGACGGTGCTGTGGCTGGAGCACCGTCAGCCCGGCGCGGACGCCAAGGCCCGTGAGCACCTCTCCCGCGCCGAGCAGTTGGAGTCGCAGTCCGGCGAGCGCTACGGCGCCCACGCCCTTCACCTGCTGGCCGCGGGCAAGGCCGCCGAGGCGGAGCAGTACCTGGCCGGGCTCGAGGCCCGCGGCGCCAACAACGCCCGGCTGACGCTGGCCCGGGCCCTGGCGCTCCAGGCGCGCGGCGACCTCCCCGGCGCGAGGCAGGCCTTCGCCCGCGCGGCGGAGGCGGCCTGGCGCGACCCGCGCTTCACCACCGCCTACGGCGAGGCCCTGCTGGATGAAGGCCAGTACCCTCAAGCGGTGGAGGCCTTCGCCAAGGCCACCAACGTCAACCCGGACCACCTGCTGGCCCGCGTGTCCACCGCGCTGGCCCACACCTACCAGGGGCGCAAGGCGGAGGCGGCGCGGCAGGTGCTCTCCGGCGTGGAGGCCCGAGGCGCGGAGCTGACGCCCGGCCTGAAGGCCCGCGCGGGCGCGCTGAGGGCGGAGCTGGCGCTGGCCCGCGGCGCACCCGACGAGGCCCTGAAGGCCGCGGACGAAGCGCTGAAGGCCGTCCCCGATGAGCACTACGCCCTCTTCGCCCGGGCCCGGGCCCTGGCGGTGAAGCGTGACGCCCAGGCGCGCGCGGCGTTCGAGGCGGCCGTGGCCCGGCGCCGCAATGCCCCCCTGCTCTACCTGGACGGCGCGCGGGCGCTGCAGGCCGCGGGCGACACCGACGGCGCGGTGGCCCTGCTGGACGCATACGAGGCCACCTTCGGCCCGGTGCGGACCACCACCCCGGACGGCACGCAGGTGGGCCTCTTGGAGAAGGACAGCCGCTACTGGCTGGCGCGCGGCGGCGTGCTGGAGGCCGCCTCCCGTCAGGACGATGCCCTGGCCGCCTACGACAAGGCCCTGGCCGCGCGCGGCGTGGACCTGGCCCGGGCTCAGTACGCCAAGGGCGCGCTGCTGCTGGCGCGCAAGGACTACGAGGGCGCCCGCCCGCTGCTGGCCGCCGTGGCTCCCGACAGCGGCGCGGGCACGATGGCGGAGGCCTATACCGCCATGGGGGACCTGCTCTTCGCGCAGGGCGAGCACGCCGCCGGCTGCCAGCACTACTTCTTCGGGCTCGCGCAAGCCCGGGCGCAAGGCACTCCGCGCGAGGCGCTGGCGGAGCGCGTGGAGGACATCCGCGAGCGGCTGGAGTCCGCCGGCCAGGCCCGCATGGCCAAGGCCTGGAAGGCGGAGTCGGGCTCGCTCCTAGAGTAGGTCCGTGGGGCTGATGGACTCCGGGCGGGCGCGCACCACGCGCCACTCGCCGTCCTCTTCCTTCTCGAAGGCGCCTTCGATGCGGTAGGCGCTCAGCACGCTGTCGGCGGCCAGGTCCTCCACCTTCTCCGCCTGCGAGCGGCCGAAGATGAAGCGCGCGTTGAACTCCCCTTCCGTGGGAGACACCTCGCGCACCTCCAGGTTCGTCACGAAGACGCGCACCCACTGGCCGCGCAGCACCTGCGCGGTGAGGATGCCGCGCACGTCCTTCTTCGACCAGCCGCCCTGCCCGTTGGAGCGGAAGCGCTCGGAGACGAGCTCCATCACCCCGCCCACGTCCTTCGCCTCCGCCTCCCGCGTCATCACCACCACCTGGCGGCGGATGGCCTCCTCCACGGTGAGCTGCTGCCGCGGCCAGAAGTACAGCACCGCGCCGGCCGCCAGCAGCGCCAGCACCCCGCCCACCACCTGCGAGCGCGTCACGTTCACCATGGCCCCCTCACGCCGCCTCGGGCTCGAGCACCAGCTCGTCCGCGTCGATGATCTCCGCGGGCCGCAGCGCCTCGCCAATCTGCTTCAGCCGGCGGTCCGACAGCTGCTCCAGGTACGTGCGGATGTCCGGGACGGCCGTCACCAGCTCGTGGAAGGCCGCGCGCTCCAGGAAGGCCGCCGCCGTCTTGCGCGCCGCCGCCACCGTCGCCGTGGCGCGCAGGCCCGTCAGCAGGGAGATTTCGCCCGCGACCTCGCCCTCGCGCAGCATGCCCAGCGTCACCACGCCGCCCGCCGGGTCCTCCTTCTGCACCACCAGCTCCCCGGCCAGCACCAGGAACAACCCCGGCGAGTGCTCGCCCTCCACCAGCACCTTCTCCCGCGCCTGGAGCGCCCGGAAGGTGAAGCGCCCCAGCAGCGCGCCCCGCTCCGACTCCGGCATCGTCTGGAACATGGGCGAGGTGGCCATCAGGTTGCGCGCCATGCGCTGCTGCGCGAAGTCCGCCAGCACCTGCGGCACCGAGGGGTGGCTCTTGGCCACCGCGTTGAGGTGCTCGCGGCGAATCTCGAAGACCTCCGTGTCCGACACCGCGGACACCGTCGCCGTGGGCGGCGCGCCCGTCAGCAGCGCGATTTCACCGAAGATGGAGCCGCCGCCGAGGAAGCCCAGCGTGCGCGCCTCGCCCTCCGTCTGCCGCGTCACCTCCGCCTTGCCGGCGACCAGGACGTAGAGGGAGTCTGCGGGCTCGCCCTCGCGGCTCACCGCCTCCTCCGGCTTCACGCGGCGCCACGCCATCAGCCGCACCAGGTCCACGAAGGCATCCCGCTCCAGCTCCGCGAACAGCGGCAGCGGCGGACGGCTGTTGGGGTCCGCGGCGCCGCCCGGGTCCGTCGCGGCCAGCACTTCGATGGCGCGGCTGGACAGCTCCTCGCCTTGCAGCCCCATCAGGTCCGTCTCCACCTTGCCGTCGTAGAGGACCTCGGGCGGCAGCGGCGGGGGCACCACCGCGCGGCCCGGCGCATTGCGCACCGCGCGCGCGTGCACGCGAAACAGCGTCTCCTTCAGGCGCCGCTCGTTGGGCGCCAGGTCCAACGCCAGCTTGCACGCGGCCATGGCGGACAGCAGGTAGTCCCGGCGCAGCAGGCCCTCCGCACAGGCGTGGTAGGCGGTGACGGCGCGCTCACGCTCGCCCAGCTCCGCCAGGCAGCGCGCGGCCAGCATCCGCGCGCGGTGGTCCGCGGGGACGCGGCGGACCGCCTCGGCGAACACGGCCAGGGCTCGCTCGAACTGGCGCTCCTCGATGAGGTCCATCCCGAGCTCACGCAGCGACGACTCGTTCATCCCTTGTCTCCCCGGCAAATCATGGTCGGCCCGCCGCCACTCACGGCTGCAGCTCGCTCAGATACATCTCCGCCTTGCGCTTGACGTCGGAGCCTTCCGAGGCCGTCTCGATGACGACCTTGAACATCTCCGCCGCGGCCCGCGGATCCCTGTCCCGCTGGATGTAGGCCCGGAGGAAGAGTTCCTCCGCCTTCTTCTGCAGCGTCTCCAGCCCTTCACGCGCCCGCCCGTCGCCCGGGTTGAGCCGCAGCGCCTCGCGGAAGTGCGTGCCGGCCGCGCCCAGGTCGCCCTTCTTGAGCGCGCTCTGCCCCGCCGCCAGCGAGGACGACGCGAGCTGTTCGTCGATGCTGTTGCCCAGCGAGCCCCGGAAGCCAATCTGGCGGTACAGCGCCGCCGCGCGCCGCAGGGGCTTCGCCGCCGCCTCCAGCGAGTTGGCGTCCAGCTTCTTCTGCCCGTCCTCCAGCGCGCGCCGGAACTGGGGAATCAGCCGCTTGAGGGCCAGGGCCCGGTCCTTCACGTCCTTCTCCGCCCGGTGCTTGTCCATCACCCGGTCACACTCCAGGACGGCGCGCTGGTAGTCCCCCCCGTTGAAGCGGCGCTCCACGTCGGCGAAGGCCTCGGCGATGAACTCCTTGCGCCGCTCCTTGGCCAGCTCCGCCGCGCGCGCCGCGGCGTTGCGGTTGCGCCGCGACACATCCTGGGCCTCCTTCGCCAGCTCGGCCTCCAGGTCCGTCAGCTTCACCTCGTAGGCCGGCCGGTTCAGCGGCGGCAGCTGCGCGATGAGCGGGCGAATCGTCTCCGGGTCGCGCGAGGCGAAGGACTCCTCCACCTGCTGGAGCCGCCAGGCGATGTCCTGCTCCTCCAGCTCCGTCGCCAGCTTGCGGCGAACGTCATCCGTCTTCGCGGTGCCCTGCGGCGTCGCCTCCAGCTTCGCGCGCGCCTCGTCGAACTGCTTCTCGTCGATGAGCGCCCGCACCGCCTCCAGCGAGGTCATCACCTCCAACTGCGTGCGCGCGCCCCGGGCCAGGTTGTCCGCGTCGATGCCCGGCACCAGCTTCTCCGCCTCCTCGACGAGGCGGATGGCGTTGGCGAAGTCATCCGCGCGCACGGACTCGCGCGCCTGCTGCATCAACACCTTCGCCCGCTCCGCGTTCGGGTCCGGCGGAGGCGGGGACGGCGGCCCGGACGGAATCAGCATCAGCCCGATGACCAGCACCACCACCAGCGCGCCACCGCCGCCGATGAGCGCCTTCTGCTTGCCCGTCAGGCCACCGCCGCTCGAGCGCGTCGGCGTGCTCCGGATGGGCGGACGGGACCGGGGCACGGCCACCGCGCCCTTGCCGCCGGAGCCCTCCTTGAGCGAGTCGGGCAGCTTGTAGTTGGCGTTGGTGGCCTCGTTGAAGCGCGGGTCGTTCGGGTCCGCCTCGCTGCCACGCGCGGCGGCCTGGTTCTTCCGCTTCTCCTCCGCCTCGCGGGCGGCCGCCTCGCGCTCGCGCTTCTCCTCCGCCTCGCGGGCCTCCGCCTGGGCGCGCAGCTCCTTGATCTGCTCCGCCTCGTCCACGAAGCGAAGGCGCGTCTTGCCCACGGAGATTTCGTCACCGTGCTTCAGCAGGCACTCGTCCACGCGCTGGTCGTTGACCTGGGTGCCACTGACGCTGCCCAGGTCGCGCATCACCACGCCGGCCTGCCCGTACACCAGCTCCAGGTGCCGGCGGGACACGGACTGGTCCTCCAGCACGAAGTCGCAGTCCTTGTTGCGGCCCACCACCATCCGCACGCTCTGGAAGCGCTTCTTGCGGCCCTGGTCCGGCCCCTCCAGCACCTCCATCTGCACCGGAGGACCCGCGCGCGTGGCGTCCGCGTTGTCGTCTTCGTCCTCGTCGCGGGAGCGGCGCTCCGCCTCCACCGACTCGACGGAGGCCACGCGCGTCTCCCCCGTGCGGGAGCGGCCCGGTTCCTCCTCGCCGTAGAGGTCCGGGTTGGGCGGCCCGTCATCCGGGTAGCCGTCCTCGCCGGATGCGGGCGCGGCGAAGTCCTCGTCCTCGGACGCGGGGCGGCGCCGGGCGGGGGACTTCATGGAGTCTGGGTCCTCACCCGCGGCACCACCGGAGCGACCGGCGCCAGCACGGGAAGAGGGAGGAGGACGAGGAGGCATGGGGCGGTTTCCAGTCTCGAAGCGCCGGGCATCTTAGAGCGCCGTCTCCATGGTGGGAATGCGGACAGGCCGCGGATCAGGGAAAGAACAGGGGCCCTCGAGCGTTGCTCCCCGCGGCGCCCCCTCCTATGTAGGCTGCCACATACCCCATCGACTTCACCCCGGGAGTTCCGAAATATGCCCCGAGCGACTGCGCCCTCGAAGCGCGCCCCCTCCTCGAAGCTGGCCCCATC
>NZ_JAAIYB010000103.1 GCF_010894475.1 Myxococcus vastator | reverse complement strand
GAGGTGTCTGGCCGGGCCGAAAAGAAGATGATGGCCGTCACGGAGCAACGCGCTGACCCCGAGGGCGCGAGCCCGGACGCGCCGGAGCCGCTGCGCTCCAACTTCGCGGAGACGGCGTTCTGGGCGCCCCAGGTGCTCACCGGGAAGGATGGCTCGGCGACGCTGGAGTTCACCGTGCCGGACTCGGTGACGGCGTGGAGCGTCTGGGTGCACGCCGTCACGCGGGACTTGAAGGGCGGCTCGCTGCAGCGCACCTCCCGGAGCGTGAAGGAGCTGATGGTGCGCCCCTACGTGCCGCGCTTCCTGCGCGAGGGCGACCGCGCGGTGTTGGAGGTGATGGTGAACAACGCGGCGTCGCGCCCGCTGCAGGGCACGCTCACGTTGGACATCCAGGACCTGGAGCTGCAGAAGAGCGTGCTGTCGGACTTCGGCGTCCAGCAGGCGTCGCAGGCCTTCCGCGTGGAGGCGGGGAAGGGGACGCGCCTGCGCTTCCCGCTCACCACGCCCACGCGGGTGGGGCCCGTGGCCTTCCGGGTGGAGGCGCGCGCGGAGAACCACAGTGATGGCGAGCTGCGCCCGCTGCCGGTGCTGCCAGGCCGGATGCACCTGGCGCAGTCGCGCTTCGTGACGCTGAAGGGCAAGGACTCCAAGACGATGCGGTTCGAGGACCTGCGCGCGGGGGGAGACCCGACGCGGGTGAACGAGCAGCTGGTCGTCACCGTGGACACGCAGCTCTTCTATTCGGCGCTCCAGGCGCTGCCGTACCTGGTGAACTACCCCTACGAGTGCACGGAGCAGACGCTCAACCGCTTCGTGTCGACGGGCATCCTGTCCAGCCTGTACGGGCAGTACCCGTCGGTCGCGCGGATGGCCAGGAAGCTGAGCGAGCGCTCCACCCCGTTGGAGACGTGGGACGCGGTGGACCCCAACCGGAAGATGGCGCTGGAGGAGACGCCCTGGCTGGAGCTGGCGAAGGGCGGCTCGGGGCCGGAGGCCGGGCTGGTGAAGGTGTTGGATCCGAAGGTCGCCGCCGCCGAGCGCACGTCCGCGCTGGCGAGGCTCCGCAAGGCGCAGACGTCCAGCGGCGGCTTCCCCTGGTGGCCGGGGGGCCCGCCGTCGCCGTACATGACGCTCTACATCGTGCATGGCCTCTCCCGCGCGATGGAGTTCGGCGTGGAAGTCCCACCGGAACTCACCCGGGGCGCCTGGGGCTACCTGGCGCGGCACTTCCGCGAGGAGTACGCGACGAAGCTGATGAAGGAGGACCGCGGCTGGGAGTTCCTCACCTTCCTCAACTACACGGCCTCCGCGTATCCGAACGCCAGCTACACCGGTGACGCGCTCACCGCGGCGGAGCGGGAGCGGATGCTCGCGTTCAGCGACAAGCACTGGAAGAAGCACTCGCCCTACCTCAAGGGCTACCTGGCGCTGACGCTGAAGCGCGCGGGGCGCGACGCGGACGCCCACCGTGTCTGGGAGAGCGTCATGGACTCCGCCAAGACGAGCCCCGAGCTGGGCACCTACTGGGCGCAGGAGGACCGCAGCTGGCTCTGGTACAACGACACCACGGAGACGCATGCCTTCGCGCTGCGCACGCTGACGGAGCTCAATCCGAAGGACGCGCGCCGCGAGGGCCTGGTCCAGTGGCTGCTGCTGAACAAGAAGCTCAACCACTGGAAGTCCACCCGCGCCACGGCGGAGTCGCTGTACGCGCTGGTGAAGTACCTCCAGGCGGAGGGCGCGCTGGGCGTGCGCGAGGACGCCCAGGTGACGGTGGGCCCGCGCGTGGTGCGCATGTCCTTCGCCCCGGACGAGTACACGGGCAAGAAGAACCAGGTCGTCGTGCCCGGGCCGGAGCTGAATCCGACGACGATGAGCTCGGTGGTGGTGGAGAAGACGACGCCGGGCTTCGCCTTCGCCTCCGCGACGTGGCACTTCTCCACGGAGCGGCTGCCGGACAGCGACCGCGGGGACTTCTTCCAGGTGTCGCGGCGCTACTTCCTGCGTGAGCGGCAGGGGCGGGACGCCCTGCTCGTGCCGCTGGCCGAGGGCGCGGTGGTGCTCCCCGGAGACGAAGTGGAGGTGCAGCTCTCCCTGCGCGCGAAGCACGCGGCGGAGTACGTGCACCTGAGAGACCCACGCGCCGCGGGCCTGGAGCCGGAGAACGTGCAGTCCCGCCACCGCTGGGACCTGGGCATCGTCTGGTACGAGGAGACGCGCGACTCCGGCACCAACTTCTTCTTCGAGCAGCTGCCCGCCGGTGAGTACACCTTCAAGTACCGGCTGCGCGCCAACATGGCCGGCCAGTTCAAGGTGGGCCCCGCCACCGTGCAGTCCATGTACGCGCCGGAGTTCACCGCGTACTCGGCCGGGGCGGTGCTCACGGTGGGCGCGGCGCAGTAGCTCGGCCCACGGGCGGGGAGTGGGCCCTGCAGCCCGGGCTCATTCCCCGCAGGTGGCCTGGTCGTCCGTGGGGTGCAGGGTGGCGATGCCGTAGGTGCCGTTGCGCGTGCCACACCACACGCGCCAGTTCGTCCCGCCCAGGTCCGGCGCCGAGTACACGCCGCCTTCCTTCTTGGCCCCGCCGCGCGCGCAGCACCGGGCGAAGGCGCGCGTGCCAATGGACACCAGTCCCACCGCGTCCGGCGCGCGCGAGAAGCCGCCGACGCGCTTCTCTCCACACGACCAGGGCGCCACGCCCTTGAAGCGGATGGTATAGGCGTCGCCCTTCAAGGCCGCGCCGCCGCGCGCCGGGCCCTGGTAGCAGAGGCGGCCCTCCGCCTCGAGCTGGGCATAACGCGGCAGGAAGTGCAGGCCGCCAATGGGGCCCCGCTGCCAGTCGTCGCCGCAGAAGACGTGCGTGAAGGCGTTGCGAGGCCCGGTGCTGACCCAGAGGCCCGTGAGCCAGTCGATGTTGGCCTGCCGCGCGCCGGGCCGGCCCGCCACCGACAAGGCCCGCTGGAGCCGCGGGTCGTCGTAGTGGCGGGAGAGGAAGCGCCGCACGTCGCCCTCGCTCACGCTCACGTCGGGACGCGCGGGGCACAGCGCCAACACCTCGCGGTCCATGGCCGACAGCGGAGGCGGCTCCGCGAACAGCGGCGCGCTGTCACACGTCGTCGCGCAGCCGGTGGCCGGCGTCCAGCTCGCGGCCGTCGCGTCCGAGGGGCCCGCCTGCTCCTCGTCGAAGTCACCGTCGCTCCGCGCAGCCGCGCTGCCAGCGGGGCCCTTCAGCACCACCCGCGGCCCGGCGGGCGTCGCCTGTCCCGCCCCGGCTGCCTCTCGCGACGCGAGGCCCCGTGCCCGGGCCTGCTGCGCCGAGTGGGCCCGGTCCGCGGCCACCAGGGCCGCCGCGCTCGGAGCGGCGGGCGCGGTGGACTCCGGCGCGCCTTCACACAACACCCAGCCTTCGGCGGACGCGCCGCTCAGCTTGCACCAGGCGCGCTTGGGGCCGCCCTTCTTGAGCAGGGGGTAGGGCCTCCCGGCCTCCACCGTGAAGACGACTTCGCGGGACTCGGGCTGCTCGACGGCGTCCACCGTGACGTCGGACACGAAGACGCCGCGGCCCGCGAGGGCGGGCAGCGAGGCGCCCAGCAACAGGGCGAGACAAGGGAGGGAGAGACGCATGGCGCACGGGAGTCTACAGCAGTCCCCACCATGCCCCTCGGAGGGAGGGGCAGGGGGGCTCGTCCTGCGCCTGCGACGGCCGTCACCGGCCGGAGATTCAACCGAGCTTCACGCGGGCGACCTTCAGCTTGCCCACCTGCACCGTGTACTCGCCGGCGCCCAGCTCCGCCTTGGCGTCCTGCACCTTCTCGCCGTTGACGCGCACGCCGCCCTGCGCCATCAGCTTGCGGGCCTCGGTGGAGGACGCCACCAGCTTCGTCTCCGGCAGCAGCTTCGTCACCGCCAGCTTCTCCGCGCCCCCCAGGGACACCTCCACCAGGGGCAGCTCGTCCGTGGACAGCTCCTTCTTCGCGAAGCGCTTCTCGAAGTCCTCGGCGGCCTTCTTCCCGGCCTCCTCGCCCTGGAAGCGCGCCGTCATCTCCTGTGCGAAGCCGACCTTCACCGCCTTGGGGTGCAGCGCGCCGGACTCCACCTGGGCGCGCATCTCCGCCAGCTCCGTCCGCGTCTTCGCGGAGAGCAGCTCGCAGTACCGCCACATCAGGTCGTCGGTGATGCTCATCAACTTGCCGAAGATGGTGTCCGCCGGCTCGTCGATGCCCACGTAGTTGTCCAGGCTCTTGGACATCTTGTCGCCGACAATCTTCCCGTCCACCGCCTTCGCGTTGAGGCCCTCCAGGATGGGGCCCGTCATGATGACCTGGGGCGCCATGCCCTCTTCCTTCATCAACTGGCGGCCCACCAGCAGGTTGAAGAGCTGGTCCGTCGCCCCCAGCTCCACGTCCGCCTTGAGCACCACCGAGTCGTAGCCCTGCAGGAGCGGGTAGAGGAACTCGTGGATGGAGATGGAGACCTCGCCGCGGAAGCGCTTCTTGAAGTCGTCGCGCTCCAGCATGCGCTGCACGGAGTAGCGCGAGGCCAGGCGAATCATCCCCTCCGTCCCCAGCGTGTCCAGCCAGCTGGAGTTGAAGCGCACCTGCGTCCTGGACTCGTCCAGCACCTTGAACACCTGCTGCTTGTAGGTCTCCGCGTTGGCCTTCACCTCGTCGCGCGTGAGCGCCGGGCGCGTGGCGTTGCGGCCCGTCGGGTCGCCAATCAACCCCGTGAAGTCACCGATGAGGAACACCACCGAGTGGCCGAACTCCTGGAAGCGCCGCATCCGCGTGAGCAGCAGCGAGTGGCCCAGGTGCAGGTCCGGCCGGCTCGGGTCGAAGCCCGCCTTGATGACCAGCGGCTTGCCCGTGTCATACGAGTACCGGAGCTTCTTCTTCAGGTCCTCGGGCACGTGGAGGTCCACCGTGCCACGGGTCACTTCTTCGAACTGCTCCTCGGGGGTCGCCTTGCGCAGCGCGTCCGGATTCATGGCGCCGCAAGCTACCCGAAGTGCGCCAGCCGTGGACGCACTTCCTCCACCGGGCTTCAGGTGCCTGGCAGGTGCTCCCGCACGCGGTGGATGCTCCGCCCCCGGCCGGTGGCGTCGTCGATGTCCACCACCACGCCCTGCAGGTAGACGAGCCGCTCCGCCACCTCGTAGGGCGCCGGCTTGCCCAGGAAGCGCGTCAGCGACGACTCCTTCTTCATGCCGATGACGGAGTCCAGCGGCCCGCACATGCCCACGTCGGTGATGAAGGCCGTGCCGCCGGGGAGGATGCGCTCATCCGCCGTCTGCACGTGCGTGTGTGTCCCCACCACCACGGACACCCGCCCATCCAGGTGGACGCCCATGGCGTTCTTCTCACTGGAGGCCTCGCAGTGCATGTCCACCAGGATGCAGGGCGTCTGCTGGCGCAGCTCCTCCACCAGCCCTTCCACCACCTCGAAGGGGCTGGCCTCGGTGCGCATGAAGACGCGCCCCTCCAGGTTGATGACGCCCAGCGCGCGCCCATCCGGCAGCTTCACCACCGTGTGGCCCTTGCCCGGCGTGCCCTTGGGGTAGTTGGCCGGACGCAAGAGCAGGTCCGGATGCTCCTTCACCCAGGGGAGGATGGCCTTCTTGGAGTAGAAATGATTACCGCTCGTCAGCAGCTGGATGCCGCTGTCGAGCAGGTAGTGGGCCGTCTCTGAGGTGATGCCCGAGCCCTGGTCGCTGTTCTCCGCATTCGCGACCACCACGTCCACGCCGTGCTGCGCGCGGACCCTTGGAAGGAGCGTGCGGACCGCCTGGAGACCCGGGCGGCCCACCACGTCTCCCATGAAGAGGACTTTCACGTATCGAGGAAGTCCCAGTCGCGGTACAGGCCGCGCAGGGACTCAGACTCCGTTACGACCAGGTCCATGTCGACGTCATCCCCAGTCGTTGGCAGCACCGGGACGACCTGGTCATTGAAGGCCAGGCCCACCCGACGACTGCGCTGGCTGGCCGCGCGGAGGGTGGCGTCGTAGTAACCGCCCCCGCGCCCCAGCCGCTTGCCTTCCCGGGTGAAGCCCAGGCCCGGCACCACGAAGAGGTCAATCTGGTCCACCGCGATGAGGTCCGCGGAGTTGGTGGGCTCTCGCACCCCCAACCGCCCCGGCTCCAGCTCGCTTTCCGACTTGATGGCACGGAACGAAAGAATCCGCCCGTGAACATGGGAGAGCGGGTAGCAGACAATCTTGCCGTCTTGCAACGCCGCAATCAGGATATCCCGGGTTGGCACTTCCCCCCGAATGGGGGCGTACAGCGCCACCGTGCGCGCCTTCTGATAATACGGCGCCGCCAGAAACCGAGACTGAACCTTGAGACCCCGTGTATCGATGAGATCCGGCGTCATCGCCTTCCGGCGCGCCGTGAGCTCTTCACGCAGGGTCTGCTTCCTCGCCGCCGCCTCTTCCACCACCGTCTCGCTCACCGACGCCGCTCCACAGAAAAAGTCCCCCGCAGCATGGCCGTGTGCCCGGCGTCCATTGAACCCTCTAAAAGCCAGGTGGGGACCGAAGTCATGTCTCCGCAGGCTTCCCTCATCCCTCGTGAGAGGGGAGGGCTTGCACATGGAGACCGAAACGGACCCCGGAATGGACGTATCGGTTCGAATTTCTGCCGAGCATCACGCGCCCCGCAGGGGACAGCCCTTGAACAAAGCTACAGTGCTTGCAAATCCTCGAATCTATTGGGAATTCCCGCCAGAGTCTTTGGAAATGATAAGGACGGGGGGCGGCGGGGTCAAGGCATCCTCGCGCGTTTACAAGGCAGGCGCGGGACCTCTATGATGGAAAGAGCCCGAATCCACCCACATATGCCGCCCTCGCTATTGAACAAGGGTCTTGCGACGGTCCTTTCCGTTGCCTCCGGCCTCGCGTGGGCGGGACCGCCCACGGTGTCGAACGCCTATCAAGGGGACTCCTATGGCGCGGTGTCCCTGCGCATGCAGGGAGACCGGCTGGTGGGGGTCGCGACGGGCGGACCCTGCGGCTTCGAACCCGATACGGAGGTGCTCTCTGGCGAGTTCCAGGACAACGTCCTGGTGGGCCAGGTGTTGCTCTGCCAGTTGGGTCCCCATTGTGAGCCGCGGGTGAACCAGCCCGCGCTGGTCGTGTTCAACCCGGAAGATGGGGTGATGACGGCCCTGTTCCGCCTGAAGGACGGGTGCCGCTCGCCGGTGTTGAAGAACGACTCCTTCCTGCTGCTGCGGCCGCTGTCCCGGGACGCGGACGCGGTGGAGCCGGCGCGCGCGGCTTCGGCGACCACGGCCGCGGCTGCCTCGGCCGCGGCGGACGGCGCGAGCTCGTCCGCGGCGCAGGTGGCCGCGGGGCTGGGCCGGCAGGGCGAGGCGTCACCCCTGGAGGAGGGGCAGCGTCAACTGGCCGCGGGCAACGCGGGCGTGGCGCAGCGCCACTTCGAGCTGGCCCTGTCGCGCGACGCGCGCAACGCCTCCGCGGTGGTGGGCCTGGGGGCCAGCCAGCTGGCGCTCAATGACGTGGTCCGCGCGGTGAAGACGCTGGAGGCGGGCAAGGGGCTGGGGCGCGCGGACGTCCACCTGTGGCTGGCCTACGCATACCTCCGGGAGGGCAACCGCGCGCGCTCGCGCGAGTCCCTGCGCAGGGCCTTCGACCTGGGCTGGGTGCCCGCGGGCCGCGCGTCGGAGGCGGCCGCGGAGCAGGCGCTGCGCGAGGACATCAAGGACCTTGAAGCGCTCATGCAGCAGCAGCGGACCCGAAAGCGGATCCTCGGCCGCCCGCCGGCGGGGGCCGGAAACGCCACGCCGTGAGCCAGCCGACTCCCCCGCAGAAGACCACGCAGGTCTTCGGCACCTATGAAGTCCTCTCCGTGCTGGGCAAGGGCGGGATGGCGGAGGTGTACCGGGCCCGGGTGCTGTCCGGTCCGCGTGAGGGCTGGACGGTGGCGCTCAAGCGCCTGTTGCCCGCGCTGACGAGGGATCCGGAGTCCGTGGCGCTCTTCGCGCGCGAGGCGCAGCTGTCCAAGCAGCTCCACCACCCCAACATCGTCACGGTGCTGGATGCCGGCGAGCTGGAGGGCATCTACTTCATCGTGATGGAGCTGGTGGACGGCCGCGACCTGGGGCAGATCCTCCGGCGCTGCAAGGTGCGCGGGATTCCGCTGCCGCTCGACTTCGCGGTGTACCTGGGCAAGGTGCTGCTGGAGGCGCTCGCGTACGCGCACTCCGCCGCCGGGCCCCAGGGCGAGCGGCTGGGCATCGTCCACTGCGACGTGTCGCCGTCCAACGTCTTCATCTCCCGCGTGGGCGAAATCAAGCTGGGCGACTTCGGCGTGTCGCGCGTGCTGGTGGACGGCAAGCTCCAGGGCGGCGACGTGCTGGGCAAGCCCTACTACCTGTCCCCCGAATCGCTGCTCGGCGAGGTCAGCCCGGAGGCCGACCTGTGGGCGGCCACGGTGGTGCTCTACGAGCTGCTGACGCTGGAGCGCCCCTTCACGGGCCCGACGCCGGAGGCCGTGTTCAACGCCATCCGTGCCCGGCAGTACCGGCCCCTGCGCGAGCTGCGGCCCGACATCCCGGAGGCGCTGGAGGCCGTGGTGGCCCGGGCCTTCGCGGAGCGTCCCGAGGACCGCTTCCCGACGGCGGAGGAGTTCGCCCAGGCGCTGACGCCCCACTACGACGAGCGCGTGGGCACGCCGCTGGCCATCGCCGCCGTGGTGCGCGGCCTCTTCGGCGCCAGTGACGAGGTGCGCGCCACGCCGCCCGGAGCGTCGCCGCCGACGCCCGGCTCGCGCGCGGGGTAGGGGAGCGGGCACCCTGTTGTCCGCGCGCCTGTCCCTGTCCGCCTTCCAGGACGATGACGACCTTTCCTTCCGCCGCGCGCCGTGTCGCGTGGGGAGGAGTTCACATGGCCAACGAGCCCAAGCAGCCGAAGCCGGCGCAGTCCGCGCCCGAGCCCGAGGAGCGCCAGCGTCCGCGGACCTCCAAGGCGGATGAAGCCCGGGAAGACGGGATGCCCGGTTACGGACAGCCCGACGAGGACGTCCGCGAGCAGCCGCTCCCGGAGCAGTCCTGGTAGCGACGCGGGGGTGAAGCGCGGGTCGCGCTTCGCACCTGTCCAACAGCGTGCATCTGGCGCGTGAACGGGCCCTCAAGTCCGCCGCCGAGGCTTGGCCCCGCGTGTCCGGATTGTTAGTTCTCGAAAACGGAGCGCGCTGAAAGTGTTCCTGTGCGCGCTCCTTCTGGCGGTTGAGCGTCGCGCGCTTTCCCTCACCCGCCAGTTCAAGTGATGGATCCTGAATGGATCACCGGACGTGGTCGCTCTTCGCGACGGGCATCCCGAGTTTCGACACGCTGCTGGGCGGAGGCATCCCCCGGCGACAATCCGTCATCGTGGCCGGAGACCCGGGCAGCGGGAAGACGGTGCTGTGCAGCCAGCTGGCCTTCCTGGCCGCGGCGCGAGGCCTGCCCGTGGTGGTGGTCACCGTCACGTCCGAACCCCACGACAAGCTCGTGGGCGAGCTGAACAGCTTCAGCTTCTTCAAGGAGGAGCTGCTGGACGAAAAGATCTTCGTGATGAGCGCCTACTCGTCGCTCAAGCAGGGCGCGAAGGAGACGCGGGACCTCATCATCCAGACGGCGCGCAAGCGGGGCGCGAAGCTGCTCTTCATCGATGGCCTTCGCGCCATCAGGGACCTCTGGCAGGACGAGGCGCGCCTGCGCGAGTTCCTCTACGAGCTGGGCATTGGCCTGGCCGCCGCGGATTGCGTCGGCCTCTTCACCACCGAGTATCCCCTGGAGAAGCTGCTGACGCTGCCCGAGGCCACCACGGTGGACGGCATCGTCTCTCTGTCGGTGTCGAAGCACGGCGCCCGTCGCATGCGCCGCGTGGAGGTCGTGAAGCTGCGCGGCCGGCCACACTTGATGGGCGAGCACCTGATGCGCATCGACGGGGAGGGGGTGTCCTTCATCCCGCGCCTGGAGGCCCTGGAGCCCACGGGCGTGGACGTGGCCCCGCCCCAGGAGCGCGCCAGCTTCGGGCTGCCGGAGCTGGACGTCTTGATGGATGGCGGTCTGCCCCGCACGAGCGCCACGTTGCTGGCCGGAAGCATGGGCATCGGGAAGACGCTGCTGGCCGCGCACTTCGCGGCGGAGGGCGCGCGCCGGGAAGAGCATTCTCTCTTCGTCTCCTTCCATGACTCCACGGCGGCGCTCGCCGCCCGGGCGCGGCGCATCCAACTGGACGTGGAGCGCTGCGTGAAGAGCGGCATGCTCACCTACCTGTACATCCCTCCGATGGAGCTGGAGGCGGACCTCGTGATGGACCGCATCCTCCAGGAAGTGGCGCGGCTGAACGTGAAGCGGCTGGTCATCGACGGCCTCACGACGCTGGAGCAGTCCATCATCGAGCCGGAGCGCAGGCCGCTGTTCCTGGCCGCGCTCGCGGAGAAGCTGCGCCGGGCGGGGGTGACGACGCTGTACACGCGGGAAGTCTCCAAGGTGGCCGGCAATGAGCTCGACTTCAGCGATGCACCCGTCGCCACCCTCGGGGAGAACCTGCTCCTCCTGCGCTACGTGGAACTGCGCGGGCGCATCCACCGCATCCTCTCGGTGCTGAAGATGCGCGACAGCAAGTACGACAACGATTTGCGCGAGTTCCAGATCGCCGACTCGGGGATGAAGGTCCTGGCGACGCTGCGCTCAGCGGAGGGGCTGCTGACCGGCCAGGCCCGGCCGCTCGGGACGACCATCGGGGCCGTGGAATGAGCGGCGTCCTCATCGCGGAGGACGAGGAAGCCCTGCTCGAGGTCTTCGCCGAGGTCGTGGAGGCGCTCGGCTACCGCGCCATCCGGGCCCACAATGGAGAGGACGCGCTCATGTTGGCGCGCACGGAGCCGCCAGCCCTGGTGGTCAGCGACCACATGATGCCCCACCGCACGGGCATGGAGCTGCTGCGCGCCATGCGGTCGGAGCCGAGCCTCGCGTCGGTTCCCTTCGTGCTGCTGAGCGCCGCGCGGCCCGCGGGCCGCGAGGAGGCGGACGTCTTTCTCGCCAAGCCGGTGGACCTGAACACGTTCGAGGAGGCCGTCACCAACGCCCTTCGCGAGCGTCCGCCGGTGGCCGTGCCCAGCCTCACCGAGCAGAAGGCCTCCCCCTCATCCACGCGCAGGGGACCCATCCTGGCCCGTGAGGAGGTGCTCAACTGGGTGGCTCACGAGCTGAAGACGCCGCTCTCCTCGGCCCGTCTCAACGCCCAGATTCTGCTGCGCAAGGTGGAGAAGCGGGGCGCGGAGGACGAGGTCCGTTCGGCGGAAGCCGTCCTGCGGCAACTGGACCGGATGAACCACCTCATCTCCTCCATCCTGGACGCCTCGCGCCTGTCCGAAGGAAAGGTGGAGCTGAGGCCCAGGCAGGGCGACATCGCCGTCTTCCTCCAGGAGCTCATCCAGGAGTGGCGCGACCTGGAGCCGCAGGTGGACTTCGCGCTCCGGGGCGCCGACGAGCCCGTGTTCCTTCCCTTCGACGGGGAGCGGGTGCGGCAGGTGCTCAACAACCTGCTCTCCAACGCAGTGAAGTACGGGGGCGAGACACGGCGGGTCGAGCTGGGCCTCGGTCTGCACCCCGGCCTGGCGGACATCCACGTCCGGGATTGGGGCATCGGCATCTCGGCGGGGGCGCTCCCCTCCGTCTTCGAGCGCTTCCAGCGGGCGGATGGCGAGCCTGCCCAGGGCCATGGCCTGGGCCTCTACATCGCCTCGTCCCTGGCGAAGCTGCACGGGGGCTCGTTGTCGGTGAAGTCCGCGCTGGGCGAGGGGTCGACCTTCCACCTCCGGCTTCCCCTGAGCCGGCGGCCCGTGCCCTAGCCGGCCAGCGCGCGGACCTTCGGCACCTGCCGGACGAGCGCGTCCACCACGCGCGCCACGTCCGCTTCCGTCGTGCCGGGGCCCATGCTGAAGCGAAGGCTGCCTCGGGCCTGCGCGGGCGACAGGCCCATGGCCCGTAGGACGTGCGACGGCGTCAGCGTGCCGGACGCGCAGGCGGCGCCGGACGACACGCAGATGCCCTCCAGGTCCAGGGCGATGAGCAGCGACTCACCCTCCACGCCGTCGAAGCGCAGGTTGCTGGTGTTGGGCACGCGCGGGGCAGCGCCGCCGTTGACGTGCACCCCGGGCAGTCGCGCCGTCACCTCGCGCTCGAAGGCGTCGCGGAGCGCCGTCAGCCGCGCCGCTGTCTCCGGCAGCTCCGCGGCGGCCAGCTCCAGTGCGAGCGCCAGCGCCTCCGCATAGGGCACGTTCTGCGTCCCCCCGCGACGGCCGCCTTCCTGGTGGCCCGGCGTGAGCGCGCGGACGTCCACGCGCTTGCGAACCAGCAGCACCCCCACGCCAGGAGGGCCGCCGAACTTGTGCGCGGACAGGGACAGCAGGTCCGCATCCACCTCGCGCAGGGACAAGGGCACCTTGCCCGCGGCCTGCACCGCGTCCGTGTGGAACAGCACGCCGCGTTGCCGGCACGCGAGCGCGACTTCCCGCGCGGGCTGGAGCACGCCCGTCTCGTTGTTGGCCCACATCAACGAGCACAAGGCCGTGTCCGGCGTCAGGGCCTCCAGCAGGTCGGCCTCGCGCACGCGCCCCTCCGGACCGGGCGCCACCCGCACGACGTGGGCGCCCTCCCGCTCCAGCTGCGCCACCGCGCCCAGCAGGGCGGGGTGCTCCACCGCGGACGTCACCACCCGCCGCCGCTCGGGCTGGGGGCGCAGGTGCCAGGCGCCCACGAGCGCCAGTGCGTCCGCCTCGCTGCCGGAGCCGGTGAAGCTGACTTCCTTCGGCTCGCAGCCGAGCACTCGGGCCACCGTCGCCCGCGACGCGTCCAGCCGGGCCCGGGCCGCGCGGCCCTCCTGGTGCACGCTGGACGCGTTGCCAAAGCCGCTGGACGCGAAGGCGCGTGACAGCAGCGCCGCCACCTCCGGCCGCACCGGCGCGGCCGCGTTGTAGTCCCAGTACGTCACGAGTCCTGCGCGTACAGCAGCGACACGGGCCGCTCGTCGGCGACGCCGAACGCCTCCAGGAACTTGGCCACCAGCTCGCGCTTGAGCGCCTTGCGCTGCGCCAGCTTCCCGGACAGCGGCAGCCGCGCCCCGGCCATGCTGCCATGGCCGCCGGCGGAGCCGCCGTAGTCCTCGCAGATTTCACGGATGAGGCGCCCCGCGTTCATCCGCCGGTCCTTCACCCGCAAGCTGAGGAAGAGCTGGTTGCGGTACGAACCGAAGGCCAGCGACCACTTCATGCCTTCGAGGAACATCAGCCGCTCGGCCACCTCCGCCACCATGTCCGGGGAGTAGACCTCCTCCAGGTCGGTGATGATGGCCGTCCCGTACACCTTCGCCCGCTCGTAGGCCGTGTGGTAGAGCTGGAAGTAGCGCGCGGGCAGCTCCGGATGCTCAATCTGCGCCAGCAGCGTCTTGTCCATGCGCGGGAACAGCCACAGGTAGCTGTCCACGTCCGTGGGCGTCGTCTCCCGGCCCAAGTCCCGCGTGTCCGCCTTGATGCCGTAGAACAGGCCGGTGGACACCTCCACGGAGGGCTCCAGCCGGGCCGCGCGCAGGTACTCCACCAGCATGGTGGACGTGGCGCCGAAGTCGCCGCCCACGTCCGCGAAGGGGGACTCCAGGCTCTCCTGACGCAGCGGGTGGTGGTCCATCACCACGTGCGCTTCCAGCCGCGCGGGCAGGGAGTGGTTGCCCACCTTGGGCTGCGTGTCCACCAGCCCGAAGAAGTCGTACTCGTCGAAGTCGAGCGTCGACACGTGCGAGACGGGCAGGCGCAGCACCTTCACGAAGGCGATGTTCTCCGCCCGGCCGATGATGCCCCCGTAGCCGACGTGGGCCTTCAGGCCCGCCTTGCGCTCGAGCAGGTGCGCCAGCGCCACCGCCGCCGCCAGCGAGTCCGGGTCCGGATTGTCGTGGGTGAGGATGAGCGCCTTGTGGTGGCCCTGGGCCACTCGCAGGAGCCGCTCCAGCTTGTCTCGGGCTGGCATATGGGCCAGCCGCGCTGGCGGGGGCTCCGTCAGCTCGCCTCCCGAGTTTCCGGTTCCGCGGCGGCTGTTGAGGGACTGTGTCACGGGCATGGGTATTCTTCTTACTTCCTCCCGTCCTGGGATTCGAGAATCCGGGGTCTGTTGCCAACACACCAATGGTGTCGACGGACCCCGGACTCTTCACGGCGCGCGGGAGGCGCGTGAGCCTGCGCGCCCCCTCGCCGGGCCGCCGCGGGACGTGGGCTAGCTGTTGAGCGCCTTGAACTTGCGCCCCAGGTCCCGGAAGTACTTCATCCCGTTGTCGAGCGAGTTCTCCATCGCGTCCATCAGCACCGTGCGGAAGCCCGCCACGGGTCCCCGGAAGGACTCGTAGTAGCGCTGCCGGTCGATGGAGTGGATGACGGCGGGCATGTAGCCGTTGCGCAGCAGGATGAGGTTGCTGCACATGCGCCCCACCTTCCCGCTGTGCTCGGTGAACGGGAAGATCTGCACGAACTTGTGCTGGACCGTGGCCGCCTGCTTGATGGGGTGGAACTCGCGGAACTCGGCGCTGGCCGTGTAGTCCACGAGCTTCTCCAACTCCGGCTGGATCTTCGCCGGCTGGGAGATGTCGTGGAAGTACGTGCGGTGCAGCGGCATGTCCTTGCGCAGCCCGGACCTGTCCCGCTCCTTGGCCAGCTCCTTCTCTGTTCGCTCGCGGCGCTCCATGCGCGCGCGCTCCGTCTGGGCCTCCGGCGTGTTGCCCAGGAAGAGGTCGTGTATTCGCTTGATGGTGGTCAGCGTGATTTGCGCCTGCTTCCTGGCGCCCGCTGCCTCCTCACGGAGGAAGTCACAGACGGCCTTGTGGTTCCGGATTTCGAGGACCACCGGAATCATGGAGGCCTCCGCGCTGGTTCGATGCGGGAACAGCGCGGCCATCAGCTCCTGATGGGTGTAGACGACTCCCTCCAGCGCGGCGTCGTGGTAGATCCACGACATCTCCATCTTGTCCAAGAACTCGCGCGCGTCAGGCTTGTCCTTGTAGATGTCGAGGTACCCACGCAGCGTTTCGTTCTTCTCGTCGATGTCCTGGTAGCGTTCCTTCACGGACTGCGGCTCCTTCTCGCTGCGGGTCCGCCGCGGGCGGTACTCGAAGCATGCGGCCGAGCGGTACAACGGCGCGTGGATTCTAGAAATTCCGCGCGGTTGTAACAACGAAATCATCACAGATTGACAAGGAACACCTCGCACGCCTGGTCGAGCAGGTCCTTGGAGAGCGCCGGAGGCATCTGCCGGTAGCGCGCCGCGTCCCGGATGAGGCTCACCAGGTCCCGAGGGTGGCACGAGCGAAGCTCCATGCTCCGGGGCTTGTAGTAGTGCTCGATGAGGTACGTGACGGCCTGGTCCACGTAGGGGATTCCCGCTGCCTCGCAGACGCGACTGAAGATTTCCCGGTAAGCCTCTTCGTCGGGGTTCCCGACCTCAATCTTGTACTTGATGCGGCGCAGGAAGGCCTCGTCCACCAGCTCCTTGGGGTCCAGGTTGGTGGAGAAGACGAGGAGCTGGTCGAAGGGGATTTCGAACTTCTTGCCGGTGTGGAGCGTGAGGTAGTCCACCCGCTTCTCCAGGGGGACAATCCACCGGTTGAGCAGGTCCGTGGGGTGGACCTTCTGGCGACCGAAGTCGTCGATGAGGAGCATGCCGCCGTTGGCCTTCACCTGGAACGGGGCCTCGTAGTAGCGGGTGCTCTCCGAATAGATGAGGTCCAGCATCGCCAGCGTCAGCTCGCCGCCCACGACGACGGAGGGCCGGCGGCACACGAGCCACCGGTTGTCCATTTCGAACGTCTGCCTGCGGCCGGAGGCATCCCCGCCGGCCTCCAGCGATACCGGCGTGTGGATGAGCCGGTCGTGGACCTGGATGATCTGATTCCCAATCTCCAGGCAGTGGGGGACGAACACCTCGCCGCCGAACATGTTGGAGACGGCCTCCGCCAGGCTCGTCTTGCCGTTGCCGGGGGAGCCGTAGAGGAACAGCGAGCGGCCGGAGTTCACCGCCGGGCCCAGCTTGTCCATCAGCTCCGCGGGGACGGTGAGGTGGCTGAGCGCCATCACCAGCTCCTCCTGGCTGACGACGGGCGTCTCCTCCGTCTGGCTGGTGATGAGCGCGTTGTACTGCTCGATGGGCACCGGCGCGGGGCCCACGTAGGTGGTGCGGGTGAGGGCGTCCCGCGCGTACTCGCGGCCCTTCTCCGACAGGATGAACTCCACCGACGCGCGGCCGAAGCCCTTGCCGCCGCGCAGGTCCACCAGCTTCTCCGTGGCGATGAAGTCCACCACGTGCTCGATGACGCCCGGCCACGGCAGGCGCATCTCGTCCGCGATGCCCATGCCCGTGCCCGTGCCCGAGTAATAGAGGTACTTCAGGGCGATGTCGGACAGGATGCCCATCTTGAGCCCCGTGTCCTCCACCGACTTCGGCTCCGGTGGAGCGATGTCGAGGATGGATGGGTTCTCAAGCTTGAACGGATTGTCGTCGTAGTCGTAGCCAGCGGGAGGAGCCATCAAGCCCCGTTCTAGCCCATTCAAGGGGCGCTCGGGCGCGGGACGTGGCGTCTTCCCTGGCTGCCCGCCCCCCTCCCAGGCCGAAGAGGGGGGCGCGGCGGGGCGGCTCAGACGTACGTGAGCCAGTCCGCGTACTTCGGCTCCTGACCCCGCACGATGCGGAAGTACATGTCCTGCACGTGCCGGGTGACGGGGCCGACCTTGCCGTCCGCCACCTGGCGGTTGTCCACCTCGCGCACCGGGGTGATCTCCGCCGCCGTGCCGCAGAAGAAGATCTCGTTGGTGATGTAGAGCGCGTCGCGGGTGAAGGTGACCTCCTCCACCGTGCGGCCGCTGTCGCGCAGGATGTGCAGCACCGTGTCGCGGGTGATGCCATCCAGGATGGGGCAGGACAGGGGGGGCGTCTTGATGATGCCCTTCTTGTTCACCTGGAAGATGTTCTCGCCGGAGGCCTCGGCCACGAAGCCGCTGACGTCCAGGAGGATGGCCTCGTCGTAGCCCGCCATCACCGCCTCGCGCTTGGCGAGGATGGAGTTGACGTACTGGCCGGTAATCTTCCCGCGCACCATGTTCACGTTGACGTGCATGCGCGTGTACGAGCTGACCTTGGCGCGGATGCCCTCCTTCATGCCCTTGTCGCCCAGGTATGCGCCCCAGTCCCAGGCCGTCACGGCGGTGCGGGTGGGGTTCACCGCGCCCAGGCCCATGGCGCCGTCGCCCATGAAGGCCACCGGCCGCAGGTACGCGCCGTTGGCGAACAGGTCCTTCTGCGCGCGGAGCAGATTCACGCACGCATCGAAGAGCTCGTCCTCGGTGTACGGAATCTTCAGCATGATGATGTGGGCCGAGTCGAGCAGCCGGCGGATGTGCTCACGCAGCCGGAAGACGGCCAGCCGCCCGTCGTGCGTCTTGTACGCGCGGATGCCCTCGAAGACACCCAGGCCGTAGTGAAGCGCGTGCGTCATCAGATGCACGTGGCCCTCGTCCCACTTCATCAGCCGGCCGTCGAGCCAGATTTGCTCGGCGCGCACGCCACTACTCGAGGTCGAGCTCATTCGATGTTCCTTCGCCTGGATGTTTGAGGGGTGGGACCGCCCGGGCCTTCTAGTCAGCGAAATCTATGAGGTCAAAGCGTGTTTCTCGTCCCGACAGCGTCACAGCACTGGTGGCAGGGGGGTAAGCATCCGACGGAGGAACGGGAGGTCCTCCGCGAGTGCCGCCCTGCCGAAGTGTAGCGCCTTCGAGGCCAGTTCCACCGACGGTACGACGTCCAGTGGCGACAGTGTTCGCGGAAAGCGTTTGACGTGGTGCGTATAGGGAAGGTTCGGCGTCACCGTCATCGCGGCCAGCCGCTGGAGGGGCAGCCAGAAGGGCGTGGTCAGCTTCGGGGCGAAGCCGTCGAGCGCGAGGATGAACGCGTTGCGCGTGCCGATGCGGCCCCGGGCCACCGCCTTCCACGCCGCCTTGGCGGGCAGGTTGTCCACCAGTCCTCCGTCGATGAGCCGCGCGACGCCGTGCTGGCCCATGAGGCCCTCCACCAGCGTGTGCATGCCCGGGTCCTCTCGCAGCACGTCGTAGTGGATGACGCCGGGCAGCGCGGAGGAGAAGCCCGCGGCGTCGAGCGCGTCGAAGTCGCCGGTGGTGTCGTCCGCGCCCAGGTAGAGGCGGGCGGTGATTTCGGGGCGGGTGAAGAGCTCGGCCATGGCGCCCATGGCGGCCTGGATGCGGCGCGCCACGCCCGCGGGGTTGAGCAGGCCCAGCGGGCTGACGCCCATCAGCCGCTCGTAGTACTCCAGCGGCCGGGGGAGCATTCCGCGGCGGATGCCGCCCACGGCGATGAGGGTGGGGACCGGCAAATCCCTGAGCCGCATGCCGCTGCTCTCCGGCCCCGCGCCGAAGAAGCGGCCCAGCCCCGCGCGCAGGAACAGCCGCAGCGCCGCGGGCAGGCCATAG
The DNA here is from genome assembly GCF_010894475.1 of Myxococcus vastator. Lineage (GTDB taxonomy): Bacteria > Myxococcota > Myxococcia > Myxococcales > Myxococcaceae > Myxococcus > Myxococcus vastator. Next base: position 2,194 of record NZ_JAAIYB010000103.1, on the reverse strand, counting down.
CGGCTCTCCGTGGAGATGAAGCGGAAGAGCTTCCGGAAGGACAGCCCGCGGACGATGTTGATCATGTCCGTGGGGTCGAAGCGCGTGAGGCGCGAGCGCATGATGGCGAGGATGGCGCCCATGGACGTCCCGGCGAGCAGGCGCGGCTCCAGGCCGTGTTCATCCAGGAGGCTCATCGCGCCCAGGTAGACGTAGGCCGTTCCGCCTCCGCCGCCGGTGACGAGCACCAGCTCCTTCTGCCGGATTTCCCGGTCCAGCGCCTCGGGTGGAACGCGCCCGCGCAGCCGCTGCACCACCGTGTCGCGCGCCTTCGCGGCGTGCTGGCGCAGGTCCTTCACGTGCGGCATCAGCCGATCCCTCGTGGGCGGGGAGGGGGCCTGGAGGACGGGGCCCAGGCGGCGCTCCACCTCCTCGCGGAACGGGGTGAGCAGCGCGCCCACGCCCACGTCGAGCCCGCCGTGCCGCACCTTGTAGAGGCGCGCCAGCGACAGGGCGGTGCGGAGGATGGCCTCCTCGCGCGGGTCGACCAGGGCCGCGTTGGCCAGCGACGCGCGCACGAGGCGGAGCTCCATCTCCTCGAGCGGCCGGGTGATTTGAAAGCGTTCCTTCAGCAGCACGCGCTTCGAGGGCCCTTCACGCCTGGGCGATCTGCGAGAGGTTGGACTTCGCCTTCTCGATGTCGCCTTCGTACTTGAGGACGAGGTTCAGCGTGGAGGCCACCACGTCGGCGGTGAGCTGCTCCGCGTTCAGCAGCGCCAGGCTCTGGGCCCAGTCGAGCGTCTCGCTGATGGAGGGCGCCTTCTTCAAGTCGAGCGAGCGGATGGCGGCCACCGCCTCCACCACCTGCTCCGCCAGCACCTGGGGCACCTGGGGCAGGCGCGAGCGGACGATGCGCAGCTCGCGCTCGCGGTCCGGGAAGTCGATGTGCAGGTGGAGGCAGCGGCGCTTGAGCGCGTCGGACAGCTCGCGCGCGGCGTTGGAGGTGAGCAGCACCCGGGGGATGTGCTTCGCGCGGAAGGTGCCCAGCTCGGGGATGGTGACGGCGTTGTCGGAGAGCACCTCCAGGAGGAAGGCCTCGAACTCCGGGTCCGCCTTGTCGATTTCGTCCACCAGCAGCAGGGCGGGGTGCTCGGAGAGCAGCGCGCGCAGCACCGGGCGGGGCAGCAGGAAGCGTTCGGAGAAGAACACCGCGTCGCTGGAGGCCAGCCGGTCCGCCGCCTGCGCCAGCGTGGTGGTGCCCTGCACCATGTCCCCAATCTTGTCCTTGAGGAGCTGGGTGTAGAGCAGCTGCTTGGCGTACTCCCACTCGTAGAGGGCCTTCGCCTCGTCCAGGCCCTCGTAGCACTGGAGCCGGATGAACTCGCGGCCCAGCGCCTGGGCCAGGGCCTTGGCCAGCTCCGTCTTGCCGACGCCGGCGGGGCCTTCCACCAGGATGGGCTTGTCCATCCGGTCCGCCAGGAAGGCCGCCGTGGCGATCTCCGGCGAGGACAGGTAGCCCACCTGCTCCAGGCGCTGCGCCGCGTCCTCCACGCTGGTGAAGGCGTGGCTCTCAACCGTCGAAGGGGTGCTCACCCGGTGAACTTAACCGACGCCCTCCAGGCGACTGCGGCAAAAATGCCAGGGTTGCGGCGTCATCACCGTGGCCCGTCCGCCTCGCTGCCGGGCAACCCCGCGGAACTCCGCAGGGAAATATTCTGCGCACCGTGGGCACACGTCGTGCATCTCATGGCCTCGAATCGGTACTCAAGGAGGTCAGCGGTCATGGTGTGGGCGTGGTTGCGGATGGTGATGATGGTGGCGGTCGTCCTGCTTCCGGGCGGCTTCCCGCTCCTGCTGGCCTACGTCTCCTTGCGCACACTCCGCAGCAGTTGGCGCCGTGCCCAGGAGGAGGCCCACAGTGGGGGCCGCGTGGTGTCGCTCCGGGACGTCGTCTCCACGCTCCACTTCAAGGAGCTGGTCCGCGAGGCCCGCGCCGCGCTCTGAGCGCGCAAGGGAACCGCTCGACGCTTCCCAGGTGGGAACTGAAACGGCCCTGACACACCTGCCCGACCAGGGCACGGATGTCAGGGCCGCTTCATTGAGGCCTCGGGGTTCCGAGGCCGGCGCCGCTACTTGTCCAGCTCGTCCACCAGGGCCGTCCAGTCGTCGTCTTCCTTGGCCGTGGGCAACTGGATGAGCAGGGTCCGGTCGGTGG
>NZ_JAAIYB010000102.1 GCF_010894475.1 Myxococcus vastator | reverse complement strand
GGACATCGAGGTGCGCGCGCCCACCGTGATGGCCGGGTACTGGCGGCGTCCGGAGGCCACCCAGGCGGCGGTTCGGGACGGCTGGCTGCGCACGAAGGACGTCGGAGTGCTGGATGTGCGGGGACGGCTCACCGTGCTGTCACGCCGCACGGACCTCATCGTCCGAGGTGGGGAGAACATCTACCCGGCGGAGGTGGAGGCGGTGCTCGTCCATCACGCCGCGGTGCGGGAAGCCGCCGTGGTGGGCTTCCCGGACGACCGCTGGGGCGAAGTGCCCGTGGCCTTCCTCGCGCCGCGCCTGGGGCAGCCGCAACCCGGGGAAGAGGCACTGGCGGCGTGGTGCCGTCAGTCCCTGGCGGGCTTCAAGACGCCCGCGCGCTTCGTCTGGGTGGACGCGCTGCCTCGCAACGCCATGGGGAAGGTCGAGCGCACCGTCCTGAGACGGCACGCCCTCCGCTGACCCACGGGGCTCAGCACTCCGAGATGGGGTGGCCCCAGGGATTGGTCCGCGGGAACTGCCGCAGGACGGTGCTCAGTCGGCAGGTGGCCGACACGGTGGGGGCAGCCCCGGACCGACGGGAGGCCGACGCGCCCCGATGCTCGAAGGTGCCCAGGCGGGCCGCCTGCATCGCCAGTTGCTTTTCGACCTCCGGGGACCAACAGGAGAACTCAAGCCATTCCATGTGCGTGCTCCTTCGCGCCGCAGTGTTCGGGCACATCCGACCTTTTCAAGTCGCGAAAATCACGACGCCGCGCGTTGAAGCTGGCAATCAGTGGCGATTTCCCGACAAGGGTCGCCGTCTCAACCCGGGGACATGGTCGCCATCTTTCAAAAGCCACTTTGGGCTGTCGTGTTCCCGAGTGACTGCCTGCCCTCCGAGGAGGGGCCCGCCATTGCTGATACGGCTGCAACCTTTCACTCCCAAGGTCAAAACTCAAACATGCAAGGATTTCCAAGCCCGCCGTTGAAGAGTTGAAGAGGCAACGCGCGAGGGATTTTGATATCGAAACGACTCAACGGCAGCTCAGCATGTGTTCTCGCATCGGGAGGGAGAGATGGCTCCGGAGTCCGTTGATGTCATCATCGTGGGCAGTGGTCCGGTGGGAGCGATGGCGGCGAACCTCCTGGGACAGCAGGGGATTCGGACGCTGGTAGTGGAGCGTGAAGTCACGCCTCATGGCCAGTCCCGCGCCATCAGCGTGGATGACGAGGGCCAGCGCATCTTCCAGTCCACGGGGCTGGTGGGCGACCTGGGCGCGGGCTTCTATCCGTGCAAGCGGCTGCAGTACCTGGATGACTCGCTGCGCTCTCTGGCGGAGGTGGACTTCACGCGGTTGGACCGGCCGTTCGGCTACGTGCCCGCGGCCTTCTTCCAGCAGCCGCGCATGGAAGCAGTGCTTCGCCAGGGGCTGAGGCGCTTCCCGCATGTGGACCTGTGGCTGGGCCACGAGGTGGAGTCCTTCGTCCAGGACGAAGAGGGCGTCACCGCCCGCGTGAAGGAGGTCGCGGGGGAGCGCGCCGTCAACGTGCGCGCGCGCTTCCTGCTCGCGTGCGACGGCTCGCACAGCTCCATCCGCCGGCGGCTGGGCCTGACGCTCGTGGGGACGACGGCGCTGGAGCACTCGCTGGCCATCACCGTGAAGACGTCCTCACCCGAACCGGACTTCACCAGCTACCTGTGTGGCCCCGTGCGCCGGGGCTTCATCGCGCGCACCGCGCCGAACGAGATTCGCTTCGACATCATCCTGGAGCCGGAGGCGGACCTGCAGGCGGCGCGCTCGCCCGAAAACGTGCGGCGGCTGATTGGCTACTACCTGGACCCGGATTCGGTGGACCTCGAATCCGTCAAGATCTTCTCGTACCACAGCCGCATGTCCGAGCAGTGGCGGGTGGGCCGCGTGTTCCTCCTGGGCGACGCGGCGCACCTGATGCCGCCGTTCCTGGGACAGGGGCTCTGCGCGGGCCTCCGGGACGCGGCGAACCTGACCTGGAAGCTGGGGCGGGTGCTCGCGGGCGCGGCGGATGCGTCGCTGCTCGACACCTACGAGGAAGAGCGGCGTGGCCACGTGTCGGAGGTGATTCGCGGCTCGGACGCCATGGGCCGGGTGATGATGTCGGGCGGGCGGGTGATGGCTCGCGTCCGCAACGCGCTCATCCAGTTGATGTACCGGCTGCCGGTGATGGGTGACTTCATCCGCGACTACAAGGTGAAGCCGGAGATGCCGCTGCGCAGGGGCTTCATGTACGGCGCCCAACGCGAGAAGGGCGACGTGCCGGAGGGCTCCTACTTCCCGCAGCCGCGCGTGGAGTGCCCTGACGGGGAGACGGCGCTGCTGGATGACTGCCTGGGCGAGGGGTTCGTGGTGCTCACGCGCCCAGGCGCCTTCCAGGAAGCGCAGCGCGAGGCACGGGCCCTGGCGGACGAACTGGGGGCCCGCTGGTGGCAGGTGGCCGCCGCCGCCCGCGCGGGCGCCGGCGGGGCGGACACGCTGGTGGACCTGGACGGCCGGCTGGGCGCCTGGTTCGCGCGGTACGCGGCCGACCTCGTGGTGCTCCGGCCGGACCGCTACGTGTTCGGTATCGCGGGAGGCGGCAAGCGGGGCCACCTCCTGGGCTCGCTCAAGGGCCGCGTCCGCCCGCCCTCGCGTCCGAACGGCGCGGAGGTCCGGCGGGCGGGCTGAGGCGCGCGGCAACGGCAAGACAACAGGCGCCCGGGCCGGGGCGCCAGACGACCGTGACGTGGGGCCGCGGGGAGGCTCAGGCCGCGGCGGCGGACTGGACCAGCTTCCCGGCACGCTCCACGCAGTCGCCCATGAAGCGCAGATAGATGTCGAGCGCGCTGGCGCCCGTCTTGGCGATGATGGGCGCCTTGTCCGGCACCTGGGCCAGGAGCTTGTCGAGCATCACCTCGTTGAGCGCGGTGTGACCCACGTCAATCTCCGTGTGCTCCTTCAGGAAGGACATGCCCTGGAGGATCTCCTCGCCACAGACCTTCTTGGCCTGCTCGATAATCACGGGGCCGAGCACCGTCGACAGGCCCTCGATTTCGTACTCGATGGCCACCTGCGCGGCGGGCATCTCGCCGGTGATGGTGTTCTCGTGAATCTCCCGGTACTCCTTCATCGCCTGCGTGGGCGGCTGGGCCAGGAGCTCCTCGACGTTCAGCTTGGGGCTGCGGCGCTCGTTCCAGCGGGCCACCAGGTGCTTGGTGTCCTCGACCATCATCAGGTGGTGGCCGGCCTCGTGCTTGGCGTGGGCGATGAGCTTCTGGCCCACGTCGTCCAGGCCCACCTTCACGGTGGCCTCACCGGCGCGGCGAATCCACCCGTCCACCGGCTCCGTCATGTAGACGCCCAGCGAGTTCCAGGTGATGAGGAAGGCCTCGAAGAGCGCGGGGTCCGCCTTGTCATCCATCAGCACCTTGAGCCGGGGGTCCGTCTTGATGCGCTCACGGACGGCGGTCAGGTTGGGCGTGTACAGCTCCTCCACGAGTGGCTTGCTCATGTTCGTTATCCCTGGCGAGAGTTGGGGGCGCTTCGGCGCCCGATGGACACTTCACTGATGTGTTCGAGGTAGTCGGGGATCAACTTCGCGGAGATGATCCACATGTACGGGTCCGGACCTGCGTGAATCCCGGCGTCCTGTACGTACTGCCCACCGTCGTCCTCACAGAGATAGTGGAACGAACGGCGGTGGCGGGCGGCGTACCAGCGGCGTGCCGCATCCACCAAGGCGACGTAGGTGGACGGCCCCGCGTCGCTCAGGGGGAACAGCCGTGCCATGTCGAGCAGGCTGTAGAGGTTGGTGCCCGGCTGGCCCAGCTCCAGGACGGCGGCGCCCAGGGCCACGCCATTGCGGCGCGCGATGAGGACTTCGCGCTCGCGCTCCAGGCCGAAGGTGTTCCACTGGCCCTGGACCGCGCGCATGTCGATGCGGTCGCGCGTGAAGTCGAGCGCCTCCACGTAGCAGGACGGGCGCGAGTGGGCGATGTGCTCCGTCAGCAGCGTCAGCTCGGCGGAGGTGGCGGGGCTGATGGTGATGCCCTCGTGCAGCCGGCCCGTCTGCTCGTGCGTGTAGACGTCCATCATGTGGATCTTGCGCGTGAAGGCCAGCTCCGGGTTCGCCGCCATGTGCCGCTCGCCGTAGCGGACGTGCGCGCGCGCGATCCAGGGGTTGAGGCCCTCCACGTAGGCCACGGCCCAGCGGAAGTCGGGGTCGCTCTGCGGGTGCTCGAAGCAGCGCACGTACAGGTCGTGCATGATGCGGCCCGGCTCCAGCCCCTTGAGGGCGGGCTTGCCCGGGCGCTTGGCCACCTGGTGTCCCATCCAGGTGTGCCGGTACGACTTCATGATGGACAGCGTCGCCTCGGGGCCGCGCTCGGAAGGCCAGACGGCCTGGCAGAAGAGCTGCGGAACCTCCGCGGCGCGCTTGGCCATGTGGCTGAAGGCTTGCTTCAGCGCGTCGAATTCCTGAGAGGATTTGTTCGCCAGGCTGAAGAAGCCAGACAGCGTGAACACATCCCAGAGCCCCTCTTCCTGCACGTCACTGGTGCAGGTGTTGGGGTTGGTCGTCTGGGAGACGAAGCGCACCCAGCGCGCCTCGTCGGAGGAGTAGGGCGACACGCTCAGGCCACACAGCACGGTGCCGTCGGCGCGCGCGCTGGTGACGTAGCGGATTTCACCGCGCAGGCTGATGGACTGGCCGTCCGCCGCGTGGAGCTCGAGCAGGGGCGGCAACAGGCCCGGGAACAGCAGGTCCTCCGGGCGGCAGCGGATGCACATGCCGGAGAAGGACAGGTCCACCACCGCGCGCTCCATCTCCCCCTGCTCGCGCCACAGCGGGTGGTGGAAGGTGACGCGCACACCCGCGGGCGCGGGCGTGCGACGGTGCCAGCGGTGCCGGATGCGGAAGAGGACGTCGGGCAGCGGCGACGTGAAGCGCTGGCCGTCCGGCGCTCCCGCCTCCAGGCGCATGCGGTACGCGCTGTTGTGGCCGATGACGTCGATGTCGTAAGGCGCCTCGCCCCAGTCGGTCACCGGGTCCTCGGCGTGCCACTCCAACTGCTCCGTCTCCGCGTTGTAGCGCTCCAGCACCAGGCGGACGGTGCGGCCCATGCGGCGCAGCACACCCTTGTTGCCCGCGGTGCTGATGGCCACCAATATGGCGCGGATGCGCTCGGCCTCGTCGATGGTGTCCTGCACCGGAAGGGCAGACGCGGCCGGCTCCGCGACGCCACGCTTCAGCGCGTCCGCCAGCAGCGCCAGGATTTGACGGCCCTGCTCCAGGGAGACGTTCACCAGTTGCAGGCCCACCGGCGACCCGGCCGTCTCCGCGTCCGCGCGGATGAAGGCGCCGCGGATGGGGCCCAGCGTCACGCCACAGCCGGACAGATAGATGGGCAGGCCGCGCGCGTCGGAGGTGTCCACCTCACCCGTGGGCATCACCCACACCACGGTGGGACTCAGCCGCGTCACCACGCCAATGGCGCCATCCGGCGTACCCACGGAGCAGGTGATGGCATCCGCGCCCGTCCCGTGCAGGGAGTAGCCCGAATCATCCAGCGCGGCCTCGGCGGGCGGCAGCGGAATCACGTTGAACAGCGCGTCACGACTGCGGAACTCGACCGACCGACGGTCGGAGAGCGGGTTTCCCCCTTCCATGAACAGGCGCCCCCTTCTCCGGTGCTGAGGAACCCCAGATGCAGTCGTCGAAATTGCAAGCACGGTTGTTCCTCCTCGCTCCAGCGGTGCTGCGTTAGGCGGCGAATCGCTATAGGTCCGCATCATACGGATTTCCGAGGAACAGTCAAATCGGATTTGTGCAGTCAGGCTGTTTTCTGGCTGGCGGAATGGACGTCCGTGGGTCGTAGGTGACAGCACCTACTTCCAAGTCTTACGAAGCGATTCACCGCGACGGCACACTCATACGGCCAAGATGCTGCGCGGCTGTAATGTCATAAGTCTGGCAGGCTGTGCGTACTTTCTCGTAGTGAAATGGCGTTCGTCAGACCGGCTCGTTAGAGTTCCCTCAGTACAGCGAGCGGGAGGTGTGAGGGATGAGTGCTGTCGTGAACGCTGTGGGAGGGACGCGGGCCCCGGAGCAACGCCAGGCGCCTGTTCACGGCCGCGCCACGGGCCTGATGCCGGTGGACTCGCCAGACGTACTCCGAGTGGACGTCACGGAGGTCGTTGGCGGCGCGGTGGAACTCCTCTCAGTCACGCGTCGCTTGCGAGGAGTCCAGGTTTCCCTGGATCTTCCTGAGGATCCGGTCCCCGCTAATGTCAGTCACCGGCGGCTGCAGCAGGTGCTGCTGCTGTTGTTGGCGCACGCCGCGGACGCCTCGAACGGGCAGGGCGTTCGCGTGGTGGTGGATGCCGCGGACGACTTCGGGGACTTGCCGCCTCGCTTCCAGGTCCAGGTCGCGGGGGCGTCGCTGTCCGCGCGGGAGCTCCAGGCCGTCTTCCTGTCGCCCATGCTGGTGGGGCCGCTGCACCGCAAGCTGGCCCGGGCCCGTGAGCTGACGGAGTCCATGGGTGGCACCTTGGAGGTGGCCAGCAGCGCGGCCGCCGGCATCACCGTGACGGTGGAGCTGCCCGCGCCGGGGATGTCCAGCTGGTAGTCCGGGCGGGCCGCCGTGCCCGCCGCTGATCCACTGAAGAGGAAGCGGAGGGCGGGCCACCAGTGCCTGGCCCTCCTTTTTCGTTGCGCCGCCGGGAATGCCGGCCGTGTCGTTTCGTGCGCGTGCGGGGACGGGCCGTTATTCCGCGCTCGGCCGCTGGCTCCGATAAGTCGTTCCGCGTCGGCCCGTGGCCAAACTCCTTGACGTCGCGGGGCGGGTTCTCGACTATCCCGCGCCGATTCTTACACGGTCACACCTTCTCAGGAGCACATCCATGGCGCCCCCGTCATCCGGAGAGAAGATCTCCCTGCAGAGCGGCAAGCTGTCCGTCCCGGACCACCCGATCATCCCCTTCATCGAGGGCGACGGCACCGGCCGCGATATCTGGCGTGCGTCCCAGGCGGTGTTCGACGCCGCGGTGGAGAAGGCTTACAAGGGCAAGAAGAAGATCGCCTGGTACGAAGTGCTGGCCGGCGAGAAGTCCTTCAAGGCGGTCAACAACTGGCTGCCCGAAGAGACGGTCGAGGCGTTCCGCACCTATCTGGTGGGCATCAAGGGCCCCCTGACGACGCCGGTGGGCGGCGGCATCCGGTCGCTGAACGTGGCCCTGCGGCAGATGCTGGACCTGTACGTCTGCCTGCGTCCCGTACGCTACTTCAAGGGCGTTCCCAGCCCCGTGAAGACGCCGGAGAAGGTCGACATGACCATCTTCCGTGAGAACACGGAAGACATCTACGCGGGCATCGAGTTCGAGGCTGGCACGGCCGCCGCGGAGAAGTTCCTGGGCATCCTGAAGCAGGAGTTCCCGAAGGAGTTCGGGAAGATCCGCTTCCCGGCCGACGTGGGCCTGGGCGTCAAGCCGGTGTCCCACGAGGGCAGCGACCGGCTGATCCGCGCCGCCATCCAGTACGCCGTGGACCACAAGCGCAAGAGCGTCACGCTGGTCCACAAGGGCAACATCATGAAGTTCACCGAGGGCGCCTTCCGCAAGTGGGGCTACGAGCTGGCCGCCCGGGAGTTCGGTGACAAGGTCTACACGTGGGACCAGTGGGAGGCCACCAAGGCCGCCAAGGGCGAGGACGCCGCCAACGCGGAGCAGAAGGCCGCGCTGGCCGCCGGGAAGATCCTGATCAAGGACTCCATCGCGGACATCACCCTGCAGCAGGTCCTCACCCGTCCGGACGAGTTCGACGTCATCGCCACGCTGAACCTCAATGGCGACTACCTGTCGGACGCGCTGGCGGCGCAGGTGGGCGGTATCGGCATCGCGCCGGGCGGCAACATCAACTACGTCACGGGCCACGCGGTGTTCGAGGCCACGCACGGCACGGCGCCCAAGTACGCGGATCAGGACAAGGTGAACCCGGGCTCGGTCATCCTCTCCGGTGAGATGATGTTCCGGCACCTGGGCTGGCACGAGGCGGCCGACCTGATGATCCAGGGCATGGACCGCGCCATCGCCAGCAAGACGGTGACCTACGACTTCGCCCGCCTGATGAAGCAGGAAGGGCAAAGCGGCGTCTCCGAGGTCAAGTGCTCCGAGTTCGGGCAGGCCATCATCAAGAACATGTAGTCCCCTCTGGGGACCCAGGAGAGGCGAATCCATGGCTCAGAATGGCAAGAAGAAGATCGGCCTCATCGGCGGAGGTCAGATCGGTGGCAACCTGGCGCTGCTCGCCGTGCAGAAGTCGCTCGGTGACGTGGTCCTGTACGACATCCCGGCGGCCGAGGGTCTGGTCAAGGGCAAGGCGCTGGACATCAACCAGCTGGCCGCGGTCGACGGCTACGACTGCCGCGTGAAGGGCACCACCGACTGGAAGGACGTGGCCGGCTCGGACGTGATCATCATCACGGCCGGCATGCCGCGCAAGCCGGGCATGTCCCGCGAGGACCTGCTCGAGATCAACCTGAAGATCATGACGGACGTGGCGGGCAACATCAAGCAGCACGCCCCGGGCGCCTTCGTCATCAACGTGGCCAACCCGCTGGACGCGATGGTGTTCGCGCTCCACAAGATCTCGGGTCTGCCCAAGCACATGGTCGCGGGCATGGCGGGCGTGCTGGACACCAGCCGCTTCAAGTGCTTCGTCGCCGAGGCGCTCGGCTCGTCCATCCGCGACGTGGAGGCCCTGGTGCTGGGCGGCCACGGCGACGACATGGTCCCGCTCGTCCGCCACAGCACGGTGGGCGGCGTGCCCCTGACGCAGCTGATCGCCAAGGACAAGCTGGACGCCATCATCAAGCGCACCCGTGAGGGCGGCGCGGAGCTGGTGGGCCTGTACAAGACGGGCAGCGCCTACTTCGGGCCCGCCGCCTCCGCCATCGCCATGGCGGAGAGCTTCCTGCAGGACCGCAAGCGCGTGCTGCCGGCCGCCGCCCTGCTGGAGGGCCAGTACGGCATCAACGGCTACTTCTTCGGCGTCCCCGTGCAGATCGGCGCGGGCGGCGTGGAGAAGATCCACACCGTCGAGCTGAACGACGGTGAGAAGGCCGAGCTGGAGAAGTCCTTCCAGTCGGTCAAGAAGACGGTCGACTCCGTCAAGCTGTAGTCGCTGGACGGCCACGTGTGGCCCGCTGGGGAGACCCGGCGGGCCCTGTGCCTGATGCCGTGGATGACGCGGGCTAATTGCCCCGGACGCCATGATTGCAGCGCGTTTTCACCAAGTTAACTAGCCTGTAGAACTCGCACGGGACGTCCGGGCCCTGGCGCGCCACCTGGCGGGCCGGCTCAACCGAGCAGTGTCCGGCGTCCGGCAGTCAAGGAGACGATGATGGCAGCAGCAGCGCGGTTCACGGTGGTGGGCGGCGGTCTCGCCGGGCTGATGACGACGATCAAGCTCGCTGAGGCGGGCCACCAGGTGGATGTGCTCTCGCTCGTCCCGGTGAAGCGTTCCCACTCCGTCTGTGCCCAGGGTGGCATCAACGGCGCGGTGAACACCAAGGGCGAGGGTGACCACCCGGACATCCACGTGAAGGACACGCTGCGCGGCGGCGACTTCCTCGCGGAGCAGATCTCCGTGAAGGGCATGTGTCATGCCGCGCCGGGCATCATCTACCTGTTGGACCGCATGGGCGTGACGTTCAACCGCACGCCGGAAGGCCTGCTGGACTTCCGCCGCTTCGGCGGCACGCTGCACCACCGCACGGCCTTCGCCGGCGCCACCACCGGCCAGCAGCTCCTGTACGCGCTGGACGAGCAGGTCCGCCGCTACGAGGCCGAGGGCAAGGTCACCAAGTACGAGTACTGGGAGTGGCTCGGCACGGTGAAGGACGACAGCGGGCGCTGCATCGGCAGCGTGGCCGTCGACCTGCGCACCATGGAGATCCGCACCTTCCCGGCGGAGGCCGTCTGCCTGGCCACGGGCGGCCCTGGCATCGTCTTCGGGCGCTCCACCAACTCCATCATCAACACCGGCACCGCCGCGGGCCGCGCCTACATGGAGGGCGCGCGCTACGCCAACGGCGAGTTCATCCAGGTGCACCCCACGTCGATCCCGGGCGAGGACAAGCTGCGCCTGATGAGCGAGTCGGTGCGCGGCGAGGGCGGCCGTGTCTGGGTGCCCCGCAAGAAGGGCGACACGCGGGCGCCGCAGCAGATCCCGGAGGCCGAGCGCTGGTACTTCCTGGAGGAGAAGTACCCCAAGTACAAGAACCTGGTGCCGCGCGACGTGGCCACCCGCGAGATCTTCATGGTCTGCCGCGAGCTGGGCATGGGCATCAACGGCCGGGACGGCGTGTACCTGGACGTCACGCACATCCCCGCGGCCGTGCTCGACGCCAAGATCAAGGGCGTCATGGAGATCTACGAGAAGTTCGTTGGTGACGACCCGCGCAAGGTGCCCATGGTCATCTTCCCGGGCATGCACTACTCCATGGGCGGCCTGTACGTGAACTTCGAGGCCGACCCGAAGACGCTGACGCCGGCCGAGGGCAGCCCGAAGAACCAGTCCACCACCATCCCCGGCCTCTACGCCGCGGGCGAGGCGGACTACGCCTTCCACGGCGCGAACCGCCTGGGCGCCAACTCGCTGCTGTCGTGCATCTACTCCGGCATGATTGGCGGCCCGGCCATGGCGTCCTTCGCCAAGAGCCAGGGCACCAGCGCCGCGGCCATGCCGGAGAAGCACTTCCAGGCCGCGAAGCAGTACTGGCAGGACCGGTTCGCCACCATGATCAAGATGAGTGGCACGGAGAACCCGTACGGGCTCGCCAAGGAGCTGGGCGATACCATGACGGAGAACTGCACCGTCGTGCGCTACAACGACCGTCTGAAGAAGACGATCGAGAAGATCCGCGAGCTCAAGGAGCGCTGGGCAAACGTCAACGTGCTGGACACGGGCAACGTGGCCAACCGCGCGCTGTCGTACACCAACCAGCTGTGGAACATGTTCGAGCTGGGCGAGGTCATCGCCACCAGCGCGCTGCTCCGCGACGAGAGCCGCGGCGCCCACTACAAGCCGGACTTCTCGCTGCCCGAGCCGAAGACGAAGGACCCGACGCAGGATCCGGAGTGGATGAGCCTGTGGCGCGCGCGCCACGAGAAGTGGGCGAAGACGACCGTCGCGACGTACAGCGAAGCCGGCCCGAAGATCCACTACGAGGACATCGCCACGCCCGTGCTGGACCCCGAGCCGCGCTGGTACGCCTGAGACGGGAACCATTCAACTGATTTGGAAGTGAAGGGTCGAGCCACATGGACACTGCACAGGCATCCGCTGTCACCACCAAGACCATCACCTTCCGCATCTGGCGGCAGGATGATCCCGCGAAGCCAGGCCACTTCGATGAGTTCAAGGTCCCCTATGTGAAGGGGGCCAACGTCATCTCGTGCCTGATGGAGATCCAGCGCAACCCCGTCACCGTGGAGGGCAAGCGCGTCGCCCCGGTCATCTGGGACGCCGCGTGCCTGGAGGAGATCTGCGGCAGCTGCGCCATGAACATCAACGGCCGCGTGCGCATGGCCTGCTCGGCGCTGATCGACAAGCTGGAGCAGCCGATCACGCTGGAGCCCATGAGCAAGTTCCCCGTGGTGAGAGACCTCACGGTGAACCGCGACCGCATGTTCGACGCGCTCAAGCGCATCAAGGGCTGGGTGCCCATCGACGGGACGCACAACCTGGGGCCGGGCCAGCGCCAGGCGCCCGTGGACCAGTCGGTGATGTACGTGCTGTCCACGTGCATCACCTGCGGCAGCTGCCTGGAGGCGTGCCCCCAGGTGACGCAGGACAACGACTTCGTGGGCGCGGCGGCCATCAGCCAGGCCCGCCTGTTCAACATGAACCCCACGGGCAAGATGAACTCCGAGGAGCGCGTGCGCTCGCTCATGGGGCCCGGCGGCGTGCAGGACTGCGGCAAGGCGCAGAACTGCGTGAAGGTCTGCCCGAAGGAGATTCCGCTCGTCACGTCCATCGCGGTGATGAACCGCGAGGTGACCAAGCTCACCATCAAGGACATCTTCTTCCAGGACGAATCCCCCAAGGGCCACGGCGGCGGTCTGGGGTAGGGCGCGCGCCCGCGACTTCCGGGCTTTCTCTGGCTTCAAGCGGCCCCGGGCCGGCGTCCACCTGAGACGCCGGGCGGGGCCGCCGCCGTTGGGCCCTCCGCGGTGAAGGAAGGCTCATCTTCGCGGACATCCCTGGTTATCTGCGATGCACCGTGTCGGACGGTGCAGGTGCACCGGGGTCAAACGGTCTTGCACTCCGTCCTTTTCTGCGCAATGAGGGCCCGGCGCTGACGCCTCTGTTCAGGCTGTCTCCCTCGTCTCCACCGGAGCCTCGATGAAGATCCACGAGTACCAGGGCAAGGAAATCTTCCGGAAGTATGGCGTGCCCACGCCGAAGGGCATCCTCGCCGTTTCCGCCAATGACGCGGAGGCCGCCGCGAAGGAGCTCGGCACCTCCGTGGTCGTCGTGAAGGCCCAGATCCACGCAGGCGGCCGCGGCAAGGGCGGCGGCGTGAAGCTGGCCAAGAGCCCCGCGGAAGCCAAGGAGCTGGCCAAGCAGATGCTTGGCATGAAGCTGAAGACCATCCAGACGGGGCCGGAAGGCCAGACGGTCCACAAGGTCTACATCGAAGAAGGCCTGGCCATTGGCCAGGAGCTGTACCTGGGCGTGACGCTGGACCGCGCCACCAGCCGCATCACCTTCATGGCCTCCCGCGAGGGCGGCGTGGAGATTGAAGAGGTGGCGGAGAAGCACCCGGAGAAGATCCTCCGCGAGTCGGTGGACCCGGCCGTGGGCTTCCAGGACTTCCAGGGCCGCAAGCTGGCCTTCGGGCTGGGCCTGTCGGGCCCCACGGTGAACAAGTTCGCGCAGTTCTGCTCGGCGCTGTACCGGATGTTCATCGACACGGACGCCTCGCTCGTGGAGATCAACCCGCTGGTCATCCTGAAGGATGGCGGCGTGGTGGCGCTCGACGCGAAGGTGACCTTCGACGAGAACGCGCTCTACCGGCACAAGGACCTGCTGGAGTACCGCGACCTGGCCGAAGAGGAGCCCCGGGAGATCCAGGCCAAGGAGTGGGACCTGGCCTACATCGCGCTGGACGGCAACATCGGCTGCATGGTGAACGGCGCGGGCCTGGCCATGGCCACCATGGACACCATCAAGCTGGTGGGCGGCAGCCCGGCCAACTTCCTGGACGTGGGCGGCGGCGCCAACAAGGAGAAGGTCACCGCGGCCTTCAAGCTCATCCTGGCGGACCCGGCCGTGAAGGCGGTGCTGGTCAACATCTTCGGCGGCATCATGAAGTGCGACGTCATCGCCGAGGGCATCATCGCCGCGGCGAAGGAGGTCCAGCTCAAGGTCCCGCTCGTGGTGCGGCTGGAAGGCACCAACGTGGAGAAGGGCAAGGAGCTGCTGAGCAACTCCGGCCTCGCCATCACCCCGGCGGACAACCTGCGTCAGGCGGCGGAGAAGGCCGTCGCCGCGGCGAAGTAGTCCCGCGCACTCTTTCCTGAAAGAACGCCATGGCCATCCTCGTCAACGAAAACACGAAGGTCCTCTGCCAGGGCATCACCGGCTCGGCGGGTTCGTTCCACGCGAAGCAGATGCTCGAGTACGGCACGAAGCTCGTCGCCGGTGTGACTCCGGGCAAGGGCGGCACCACCTTCGAGGGCAAGGTCCCCGTGTTCAACACGGTGGCCGAGGCGGTGAAGGCGACGGGCGCGAACACGTCCGTGGTCTTCGTGCCGCCGCCCTTCGCCGCTGACTCCATCATGGAGGCCGCGGACGCGGGCGTGTCCCTCATCATCGCCATCACCGAGGGCATCCCCGTCAACGACATGGTGCGCGCCAAGCGCTACCTGCAGGGCAAGCCGGGCGTCCGCCTGGTGGGCCCCAACTGCCCGGGCGTCATCACCCCCGGCGCGCAGTGCAAGATCGGCATCATGCCGGGCCACATCCACAAGCCGGGCCGCATCGGCGTGGTGTCGCGCTCCGGGACGCTGACCTACGAGGCCGTGCACCAGCTCACCCAGCTGGGCCTGGGCCAGTCCACCGCGGTGGGCATCGGCGGTGACCCGGTCAACGGCACGGATTTCGTGGACGTGCTGAAGCTCTTCAACGCGGACCCGGACACCGACGCCGTCATCATGATTGGCGAAATCGGCGGTGACGCCGAGGAGCAGGGCGCCGAGTACGTCGCGCGCGAGTTCACCAAGCCCATCGCCGGGTTCATCGCGGGCCAGTCCGCGCCCCCGGGCAAGCGCATGGGCCACGCCGGCGCCATCATCTCCGGCGGCAAGGGCACGGCGACCGAGAAGATCAAGGCCATGGAGGCCGCGGGCATCCTGATGGCCGCCAGCCCCGCCGAGCTGGGCACCACCCTTCAGGAGGCCCTCAAGCGGGGCGCTCCGAAGAAGCGCTAAACCCCAACGGAAACACGAGAAGGAGCCAGTCACATGGCTATCGAGCGTACGCTGTCCATCATCAAGCCGGACGGCCTGGAGAAGGGCGTCATCGGGAAGATCATCAGCCGCTTCGAGGAGAAGGGGCTGAAGCCGGTCGCCATCCGCCTGCAGCAGCTCTCCCAGGCGCAGGCCGAGGGCTTCTACGCGGTCCACAAGGCCCGGCCCTTCTTCAAGGACCTGGTGCAGTTCATGATCTCCGGCCCGGTGGTCCTGATGGTGCTGGAAGGTGAGAACGCGGTCCTGGGCAACCGGGACATCATGGGCGCCACCAACCCCGCGCAGGCGGCCGAGGGCACCATCCGCAAGGACTTCGCCACCAGCATCGACAAGAACACGGTGCACGGCTCCGACAGCCTGGAGAACGCGAAGATTGAAATCGCGTACTTCTTCCGGGAGACGGAGATCCACGCCTACCCGTACCAGAAGTAGCCGGCCGGCTCCCCGCGGGGCCGCCGTCCCAGGCCCGGTGTCCGTGCCGCAGAAGGCGCGGGCCCGGGCCGCTGTTCTTCCAGGAGACACCCCCGGGGAGTGTCCACGGGGCGGGCAGGGGAGCATGGGCTCCTTTGACTTGCCGTGCCCAGGTGTGGGAAGGGACGCCCCTGGGCCCACCGTTAAGCGCAACGACGATGTCAGAGACCTCCGCCACCTCCCTGCCAGTCACCGAGCCGCTGCCGGCTCCCGCGCCCGCCAGGCTGGTGGACGTGGCCAGCCTGTCGTTGGAGGCGCTGTCGCGCTTCGTCACCGAGGAGCTGGGTGAGCGCGCCTTCCGTGCCCCGCAGCTCTACCGCTGGCTGCACCAGCGCGGCGCCACCTCGTTCGACGAGATGACGGACCTCTCCAAGGCCCTGCGCGAGAAGCTCAAGGCCCAGGCGGAGATCGTCCCCCTGGTGAAGGACTGCGAGCTGCGCAGCACGGACGGCACCATCAAGTACCGGTGGAAGACGCGGGACGGGCGCTACATCGAATCCGTCTACATGCCCACCGAGGACCGCCGGACGTTGTGTGTGTCCACCCAGGTGGGCTGCGCCATGGCCTGCGGCTTCTGCATGACGGGCACCATGGGGCTCAAGCGCAACCTGACCCCCAGCGAGATTGTTGCCCAGGTCCACGCGGTGAACCGCGAGGTCCGCAAGAACGAGGGCCACGAGACGCTGCGCCCGCTCTCCAACCTGGTGTTCATGGGGATGGGCGAGCCGCTCCACAACTTCGAGAACCTCAAGACGGCGCTCGCCATCCTCCAGTCCGGGGACGGGCCCAACTTCAGCCACCGGCACATCACCGTCTCCACCGTGGGGCTGGTGCCGATGATTGAGCGCTTCGGCAAGGAGACGGACGTCAAGCTGGCCATCTCCCTCAACGCCAGCACCGACGAGCAGCGCAGCAAGACGATGCCCGTCAACCGCAAGTGGAACATCGCGGCCCTGCTGGACGCCTGCCGGAAGTTCCCGCTGCGTCAGGGCCGCCGCATCACCTTCGAGTACGTCCTCATCAAGGGCTTCAACGACGCGGACGAGGACGCGCACCGGCTCATCGAGCTGCTCAAGGGCATCCCGGTGAAGGTGAACCTGATCCCCTACAACGAGAACCCCGGCCTGGGGTTCCACACCACAGGCGAGGAGCGGGCGGAGGAATTCCGCGCCATCCTCGCGGACGGCCATGTCGCCGCCTACATCCGCAGGAACCGGGGCCGGGACATCGCCGGCGCCTGCGGGCAGCTCGCCAATCGCGGCGAGACACCAGCCGGGGCCGAGAGTACGACATAAGGTCCCGAGCTTCCTTGACAATCCAGCGGGAGCGGCGTTAAGAGCGCCACCCCTTTCCTAAGACGTATCCTGTTCGTTGGAGAGCATTCAATGGCCGTTGTCCTCCGTCTTGCCCGCGCGGGCGCCAAGAAGAAGCCGTACTACCACGTGGTCGCCACCGATTCCCGCAACCCCCGGGACGGCAAGTTCATCGAGGCCGTGGGCGCGTACGACCCGAACCTGGAGCCGCCGAAGGTGGAGTTCAACGAGGAGCGCCTCAACTACTGGCTGAAGACGGGCGCGACGCCGTCTGAGACCGTTGCGGACCTGATCAAGGTCGCCGGCAAGGCCAAGCCCGCTCCCGCGGTCTGAGCCACGCCCGCGTGGACGTGGAGCAGCTACTCAACTATCTGGCGCGGGCCCTGGTCGATCATCCTGACCAGGTCAGCCTGCGCATTTCCGAGGCGGAAGGGGCCCGGCTCTTCGAGCTGAAGGTCTCCGCCGAGGACGTCGGCAAGGTCATTGGCCGTGACGGGCGCACCGTGAATGCCCTCCGGACGCTGCTCAATGCCGCCTCACAGAAGTCTGGGCAGAAGGTCCGCCTGGAGATTCTCGACGACCGGCGCAACGCGGCAGGCGCTCCGGTCGCGCCGGATTCCACGCCGTGACGACCCATCCCCTCCTGGAGTTGGGCTACGTCTCGCGCGCTCACGGGATGCGGGGCGAGGTCGCCATTCGTGCGTTGGATCCGGCGTCGGAGACGCTCGACACCGTCGACCGCATCTGGGTGCGGACGCGCGCGGGTGTGGAGCGGGAGCTGCGGCTGGAGGCGCTCCGGCCCACGCCCAAGGAGAACATCGTGGTCCTCGAGGGCGTGGCGTCGCGGACCGACGCGGAGGCGCTCGTGGGCTCCAAGGTGTTCGTCTTCCGCGAGGACCTGGCGCCTCCCGCGGAGGGTGAGTTCTTCCAGGGTGACCTGGTGGGGCTCGACGCCGTGGACGAACGCGGAAACGCGCTGGGCCGGGTGGAGGAGATCTGGGCCACCGGCGAGGTGCCCAACCTGGTCATTCGTGCCTCCGGGCGCGAGGAGCTGGTGGTGCCCTTCGCGGACGAGTTCGTCCCCTCCGTGGACCTCGGGGCGCGGCGCATCGTCATCCGTCCTCCGGAGTACGTGGAGGCGGGACGCAAGGGCGCCAGGCCGGGTGGAGGCCCGGAGGACGCGGAATGAGCCCACCGTATCCGGTGGAGATCCTCACGCTGTTCCCCGGCATGGTGTCCGGTTACCTGGGGGCCAGCATCCTCGGGAAGGCCCAGGAGAAGGGCCTGCTGCTCACCACCATCACCGACATCCGCGAGTACGCCGAGGGCAGGCACCGCGTCACCGACGACGCGCCCTACGGCGGCGGCGCCGGCATGGTGATGAAGCCGGAGCCCCTGGTCGCCGCGATTGAGGCGGCCAGGGCGCGGCATCCAGGCGCCCGGGTGCTGCTCATGAGCCCGCGAGGGCCCACCTTCACCCAGGCCACGGCGCGTGAGCTGGTCCGTCACGAGGCGGGCCTCATCCTGGTCTGCGGCCGCTACGAGGGCGTGGACGAGCGGGTGATGGCGCACCTCGACGGGGAGCTGTCCATGGGGGACTTCGTCCTCACCGGCGGCGAGCTGGCGGCCATGACGGTGGTGGACGCGGTGGCGCGGCTGGTGCCCGGGGTGCTGGGCAACGTGGACTCGTCCGTCACGGAGAGCTTCGAGGAGGGCCTGCTGGAGCATCCCCAGTACACGCGCCCGCCTGTCTTCCGGGGCGTCGAGGTGCCGGCCGCCCTCCAATCCGGCGACCATGCCCGGATTGCCCGCTGGCGCCGCTGGAAGTCGTTGGTGCTCACCCAGGCGCGCCGCCCGGACCTGTATGCCAGCGTGGAGTTGTCGAAGGCCGACCAGAAACTGCTGGCTCGGCGGGAGGAAGAGCTGTAACCCTGAGCGTTGCTAGCGGGTTGGATCATCTGGGCTTGTCCGACACCGCTCTCTCTGTTAGTACGGCCCGCTCTTCACGCGACCATCGCGTCAGTTCAAGTTTTCCGGAGTTTGTCATGCGCAACGCCGCCATTCAGCACATCGAGGCCAAGTTCCTGCGCCAGGATGTCACCGTGTTCAACACCGGTGACTCCGTGCGCGTCCACTGGAAGGTCAAGGAGGGCGAGAAGGAGCGCGTGCAGGCGTTCGAGGGCATCGTCATCCGGAAGACCAAGGGCGCCCACCGCGCCACGTTCACGGTGCGCAAGCTCTCCTTCGGCGTCGGCGTGGAGCGCGTCTTCCCGCTGCACAGCCCCCGCTACGAGAAGATCGAGGTCCTGTCGCGCGGCAAGGTGAACCGCAAGCGCCTGTTCTACCTCCGTGAGCTCAAGGGCAAGGCGGCGCGCGTCGACGTCATCGAAGAGCCGAAGCCGGCCAAGAAGGCCGCCGCGGCCTCCTGAGCGCTTCCCGCGCCTGAGTCGTGAAAAGGAGCGTCCGATCCCGGGCGCTCCTTTTTTCATTCGCGCTAACATGCGCGGGCCATGCAATTCGCCGAAGTCGCCGTCCAGAACGTCCGCGGTTTCTCCCCCGCCGGTCGCTTTGCCCTGAAGGCGGGGTACCTCGTCCTCAAGCCGCCCTCGGCGGAGTCGAGCCCCCTGGCGGGCCTGTCCCTCGCGCTGCTATTCGCGGACGGGCGCGGCAGTGACGCCAGCTTCATTGCCGCCGGTGCGAAGTCGGGCAAGGCGGCCCTGACGTTCGTCGGAGTGGATGGGGTGACGTACCGCGTGCTGCGCGACCTGGGCGGCTCCGGGACGCTGCACCGGATGAACGCCACGACGCAGCAGCCGGAGCTCGTCTCGTCGGACGCGGCGGAGATCAGCCAGTTCCTTCGCGGACAGGCGGGACTTCCGCCGAAGACCACGTTCGAGCAGGTGTACTGCCTTCAGCCCGCGCAGCTTCCCTCGCGCCGCCCGAGGAAGCCCGCTGCCGCCGCGGCGAAGGTGGACCCGAAGACGTCCGGCAGGTACCCGTCGCTCGCGTCCGCGTCCACGGTGCTGCCCGCGGAAGACATCCCCGCCGCCGAGGCGAAGCTGCGCGCGCTGGAGCAGGAGCTGGCCGCCTCCACGGAGGTGGACGGCCTTCAGTTCAAGGCGGACGGCGTGGCCTCCCAGATCTTCGACGCCGAGCAGAAGCTGAAGGGCACCGAGGGGCTCAAGGTGGCCATCTCCGAGGCCGAGGCCGCCTGGCGCGCGGCGCCGACGCCCGAGTCCCTGGGGCTGCCCCAGGACATCGTGAATCGCCTGAAGCGCCACCCCAAGGTGCTTGCCCGGCGTGACGAGGCCCTGGCGCGCCTCAACGCGGACCGGGAGAGCGAGGCGGAGGCGCGTCCCGTCGCGGTGCCGCCCCTGACGCGGAACACCGGGTTCTGGGCCGGCCTGGGCGCGGGCGTGCTGTTCCTGGCGCTGGCGGTGGGCCTGGGCTTCGGTGTGGACCGGACCTTCCGCTACCTGGCGCTGCTGGACATCCCGGCCTTCGGCGTCGCCGCGTTCCTGGCGCTGCGCTACGTGGATGACCTGCAGAAGGCCACGCGTCACGGCAGCAAGGAGAACCGCTTCGACATCCGGGAGAAGAAGATCCTCGAGGAGTACGAGGCGGAGGCGGCGCCGCTGCGCATGGCGCAGAAGGCGCTCGAAGTGGAGGAACTGGAGGACATCGCTCCGGCCCTGGAGCGCAAGGAACTGCTGGGGGCGCGCGTCGCGGAGCTGCGGGAGCAGTTGCAGACGATGGAGTCGGATCCGGACTATCTCGCGGCGGCCGCCCAGGTGCAGTCGCTGAAGGCGGAGGCGGAGGCGCTCAACGACGAGCTGACGCAGAAGGGCACCTACGTCCGCGACGTGCGCGAGGTGGAGCGTGAGCTGGGGCGGCTGAAGGAGTCCATTGCCCTGGCCAAGGCGCCTCCGCCGCCGGCCGCGCCGGGGCCGGATGGGGCCGTGCCCGTGGACCCGCTGGAGGACCCGTCGCCCGTGCTGCTGTCCCAGGCGGCGGACGTGTTCACCACGGACATCCTGTCCGTGCAGGCGATGCTGAAGGAGCGGTGCGTCCAGTACCTCACCGCGCTCACGGACCGGCGGTACCAGGGCATCGAGTGGGACCGCGAGGGCAAGGCCTTCGCCCTGACGGCGGGCCGGCGGGTGCCGGTGGGCGAGCTCCCCGCGAAGGACCTGGACCTGTACTACCTGGCCCTGCGGCTGACGGTGGTGGAGAAGGCGAGCGCCCGCGTGAAGCGCCCCTTCCTGCTGGAGGACGTCTTCACGGGAATGGAGGAGGTGAAGCTGCCCCTCATCGCCCGGATGCTGAAGCACCTGGGCACGCTGACGCAGGTGCTGCACGTCACCTCGCACCCGGGCTTCGCGCAGATGTCGGACGGCCCCGTTAACGTCTGAGGCGACGTGGCGGGTTGCCTCCATGCGGGAGGGCCGTCAGGGGAGGGGTGGATGCGACGGGCGGCGGCGCCGGCTGAGCGGCGGGAGTATGGGAATGCAGGGG
>NZ_JAAIYB010000101.1 GCF_010894475.1 Myxococcus vastator | reverse complement strand
TGCGCCACCCACAACCTCCTCAAGCTCTTCCGCATGACGGCAGCGTAGCGGCCTGCCGTACCCAGCGGCGGACCGGCGTCACTCGTCCCGTCTCGCTTCCAACCCCATTACCGCTACACACTCCTAGGGTCTCCCGCTCCGGCAGTGAGTTGTATTCCCTGCTCATTGCCAGAGGCGTCACCACGATGAACCAGCACCCAGCCCCAGGAGAACCCAGAATGAGCGCACCTGCCTCGAAGAAGCTGTCCCTGAAGAAGGAGACGCTGCGCCAGGTTGATACGGCGCAGATGGAGCAGTTGGAGGGCGCGGTCGGCGGTACGACGCCCATCACCATCATTCCCATCACGATTGGTTACACCATCGGCCGGACCCTCGCCTCCCGCGAGGAGTGACGGGGACGGCCGAAAGGCCATTCAGGTCCGGGCACGGCAGTCTCATGGCTGCTGTGCCTCGCGGTGGCTGTTTGAACAGGCTGGGTCCGTAGATACCCGGTTCCCCGTGAAAACATGCCTACTGCTTGAGCGGAAAAGTTTTGCTGGATTATCCTGCTTGGGCCGCGCTGGCTGTCCGCGGTGCGGTGGTCGCTCAACCCCAGGAAGAGGAGAACCCAGAATGAGTGCACAAGCCGCGAAGAAGCTGTCCCTGAAGAAGGAGACGCTGCGCCCGCTGGACTCGGCGCAGGTGGAGCAGCTCGATGGCGCGGTCGGCGGTACGACCCCCACCATCACCACCGTCACCGTCACCGTCGTCTTCGTTCCCAGCGAAGCGCACTGACGTCGACAGAGAAGCCGTCTGGCTCTCTCATGTCAGGGGCCGTCAGCCTCCGGGCTGCCGGCCTTCTTCCCCGGTCCACATCACCTCATCGGCTGTGGCTCGGGCTTGATACACCCGAGACATCGGACGGGTTTCAGGGACGTTCATCATGCGCATCCTCCTCGTGGCCATGCCCTGGCATTCGCTGGATACACCGTCGCTGGCGGTGGGCATCCTTCATGAGTGCGTGAAACGTTGCCGCAGTCCGCATGAAGTCATCGACATCTACGCGAACCTGAAGTGGGTGGATTATCTCCACGCCCGCTCCCAGGGGCAGATCAGCATCCGGAGCTACCTGAACATCTCCGAGCGTGGCATCTGGAGCGGGATGGGGGACTGGCTCTTCGCCCCGGCGCTGCACGGCACCACCGCGTGGAAGCAGGAGGACTACGTCGCCGTCCTGCCGGGCTCGGACTGGAACAAGGAAGCGCTGTTCCAGGTGCAGGGCTGGACGCCGGACTTCATTGAAACACTGGCGGACGAGCTGCTCGCGCTGAAGCCGGACCTGGTGGGCTTCACCAGCACCTTCATGCAGAACGTGCCCGCGCTGTCCCTGGCGCAGGCGCTCAAGCGGCGCGCGCCGGAGGTGCTGACGGCCATGGGCGGCGCCAACTGCGACGGGCCCCAGGGCCTGGCGCTGCACCGGAACTTCCCGTGCCTGGACTTCGTGGTGCGCGGCGAGGGCGAGGCCGCCTTCGTGGAGTTGCTGGACGCGGTGGACGCTGGCGAGCCGCTGGACGGCATCCAGGGCCTGTGCTGGCGCAAGGACGGGCAGCACGTCGCCAATCCGGGGCGGAAGGAGTCGTACCCCACCGCGCTGATTCCCGCGCCCAACTACGACGCCTACTTCGAGACGCTCAGCGCGTCTCCGCTGCGCAGCCTCATCGAGCCCAAGCTGGTGATGGAAGGCGCGCGCGGCTGCTGGTGGGGTGAGAAGCACCACTGCACCTTCTGCGGCCTCAATGGCTCGTCGATGGCGTTTCGCAGCAAGCCGCCCGAGCAGCTCTGGGAGGAGGTGCGCCGCACGGTCGCGCGCTACCAGGTCCTGGACATCTACATGGTCGATAACATCATCGACATGAAGTACTTCAAGGCGCTGCTCCCGCACATCGCCGCGTCGGGGCTGAACCTGCGCCTCCAGTACGAGGTGAAATCCAACCTCACCCAGGAGCAGGTGCAGACGCTCAAGAGCGCGGGCGTGGTGAGCGTGCAGCCCGGCATCGAGAACCTGAGCAGCCACGTCCTCAAGCTGATGGACAAGGGCGTCAACGGTTGCCACAACATCCAGACGCTGCGCGACTGCGAGGAGCAGGGCCTCACCGTCACCTGGAACTACCTCTTCGGCTTCCCGGGAGAGCAGGACGCCGACTACGACGTCATCTCCGGGCAGATGCCGTCGCTGGTGCACCTGCAGCCGCCCAGCGGCGCCAACCGCATCCTCCTGGAGCGCTTCAGCCCCAACTTCGAGAACCCCAAGCTCGGCTTCGCGGAGCGGGACCCCGCGACCTTCTATCCGCTCGTGTATGAGCTGCCGCGCGAAGAGCTGATGGACCTGGCCTACCTCTTCAACTCGCCGCCGCGGGGCATCAAGAACGCGACGGCGCGGACGCTGAGCAAGGCCTGCTCGGAGTGGCGGGACAACTACCGGCAGAGCGAGCTCAGCTTCCGCGAGGAGGGCGGGCGCATCTTCATCCGGGACCGCCGTGTGGGCCGCTCGCCCGCGGACCTCGTGCTGGAGGCGCCGCACGAGGTGGCGGTGTTCCACCTGCTGCGCAAGCCCCAGACGCCTGGCAGCCTGGCCGGCGCGCTGCGCCCGCAGGGCCATGAGCGCACGCCGGAGCAGGTCAGCGCGTTGCTGGCGGAGTGGCTCGAGCTGGGGCTGGTGTTCCAGGAGGACGGCCGCTTCATCGCGCTGCCCATCCGCGCGGCGCCCCAGCGCGTGCGGCTCGTGGGCGAGCAGACCTCACTGCCTGCCGTGCGCCCCGAAGGGCTGCCCGACGCGCCGCCGGGTGCGCCGGACGACGTCCCGGAGCTGTCGCTGGCGGCGCTCACCGCCACGGAGCGGGTGGGCACGTCGCGCGCCCGGGTGCGTGTCCGTCCGGATGAATGGAGCGAGCTCACCCGGCTTCTGGAGACACGGCGTGGCGGCCCGGCGCTGGCGGTGACGCTGGACGCGGACGCGCCGGGCGCCTGGCCTTCGTCGGAGGAGATTGACCGGCTCCTCCAGCGCGGCGTGGTGGAGGTGCGCGTACCCTGGGAGATGCAGCTCGACGAGCGGCAGCCCGAGTGCAGCGTGCACTTCATCCGCTTCCTGCGCGACAGCGCCGCCGCGCGCCTGCGCGTCCACTGGAACGGCACGGCGTCCGGGACGGTGAAGGCGCGCGCGCTCAACCACCTGGAGCCGCCCGTGTCCGACGGAGAGGACGCGCTGCGTGCCTGGAAGGAGCTGTACGCCTACGGCCGCTGCTACTGGCGGGCGGGGCCCGACTTCGTCCTCATCAAGGACGCGCGCGCGGGCGGGGACTTCTCACGCTTCACGCTGGAGGAGGGTCCGCTGCGCGACGTCTTCACCCGGCTCACGGTGCCGCAGCACCTGGACACCTTTGGCGCGGATGAGACGGACCGGGAGGCGCTCGACGTGCTGATGGAGGAGGACCTGGTGCTCCGCCTGGGGGATTGGGTGGTGGCCTTGCCCTATCAAATCAAGCACTGGCCCGTGCCCTTCATGAGCATCTGAGGCGGCACGGCGCAGGCGTTCCCGGCCCCGGGCTCGCGCGGACCTCCTTGAGGGCTGCGCCGCGGCGTGGGGCGCGTTAGAAGCGCGGCATGGCGCCCGGTGCTCCCGCTTCCGATGTCCAGCTCATTCCCGCCCGGCCGGAGCATGTGGACTTCTGGCTGGCCATGCGGGCGGCTCCCGGCGCGCGGCGCTTCGTGGACACGGAGGACGACACGCGGGAGCTGCTCCTGCGGCGCATCCTGGAAGCGGGCGCGGTGGGTGAGCCCCGCGCGCGCAGCTTCCGGTGGTTCGTGGAGGCGGACGGGCAGCTCGTGGGGACGGTGTCCGCGCGGGACTTGTCGCGCGTGCATGGCCGCATCGAGCTGGGCTACATGATGGCGGACGCGCACCACGGCCGGGGCCTGGGCACGCGGGCGGTGGGGCTGATGCTGGAGCAGCTCTTCACGTTGCCCTCCCTCCAGCGGGTGTGGCTGACGACGCTGGCGGAGAACGCGGGCTCACAGGGCGTGGCGCGCAAGCTGGGCTTCACGATGGAAGGCACCCTGCGCGGGCACTGCCTGTTCCAGGGCCAACGCAGGGACCAGCAAATCTGGGGCCTGCTGCGCCCGGAGTGGGAGGCCCGGCGCGCCGCGTTCGTTGTTGGCTGAGCGCTTCGGACGGCCGGTCTCTGGGAGCAGTGAGGGGCCCGGGTTATAGAAGCGGCGCCATGCATCCCTACGCCGCTGAGCTTTCCCAGGAGCTGGGCCTCAGGCCCGAGCAGGTGGACCGGACCCTCGCGCTGCAAGAGGACGGAGCCACCGTTCCCTTCATCGCGCGCTACCGCAAGGAAGTCACGGGCGGCCTGGACGAGGTCCAGATTCAAACCCTCTTCGACCGGGCCACCGAGCGCGCCGAGCTGGACTCCCGGCGCGACACCATCCTCCGCTCGATTGAAGAGCAGGGGAAGCTGACGCCGGAGCTGGCGAAGGCGCTCAAGGCGGCCAAGGCGCGCACGGAGCTGGAGGACCTCTACCTCCCCTACAAGCCCAAACGCCGCACGCGCGCCGCCATTGCCCGGGAGCGCGGGCTGGAGCCGCTGGCGGACCTGGTGTGGAAGCAGGACGGCCGCCGGGGCGAGGACGTGGCCGCGCGCGTGCGCCCCTACATCAACCCGGAGAAGGACGTGCCGGACCAGGCCGCGGCGCTCGCGGGCGCGCGCGACATCTGCGCCGAGCGCGTGGCCGAGGACGCCGGCCTGCGCCGCGAGGCCCGCGAGGTGAGCGCGCGCCGGGGCACGCTGTGCTCGAACGTGGTGCCCGCGAAGAAGGGCGAGCCGACCAAGTTCGAGAACTACTACGGCCACGAGGAGCCCCTGTCACAGGCCCCCTCGCACCGCGTGCTGGCGCTGCTGCGCGGTGAGGAAGAGGGCGTGCTGAAGGTGAAGCTCTCCCTCCCCGACGACGAGGTGAAGGGCCTGCTGGCCGGGCGCGTGGTGACGAAGCCGCAGGCCCTCTTCTCCCAGGAGCTGCGCGCCGCCGTGGAGGACAGTTGGGATCGGCTGCTGGGGCCGTCGCTGGAGGCGGAGCTGCGCGCGGAGCTGAAGGAGCGCGCGGACCGGCAGGCCATTGGCGTCTTCGGGGAGAACCTGCGCCACCTGCTGCTCACGCCGCCCGCGGGCGCCCGCGCGGTGCTGGCCCTGGACCCGGGCCTGCGCACGGGCACCAAGCTGGCGATGATGGACGTCACCGGCAAGGTGGTGGAGACGGTGACGCTCTACTCGGAGCGCGGCGCGGACGAGCGCGCCCGCGCGGCGAAGCTGCTGGCCGCGGTGGTGCAGAAGCACAAGCCGGAGCTGGTCGCCGTGGGCAACGGCACGGGCAGCCGCGAGGCGGAGGACTTCGTGCGCGACACGCTGAAGGCGATGGGCTCGCAGGTTCCCGTGGTGTCGGTGAGCGAGCAGGGCGCGTCCATCTATTCCGCCTCCGAGGTGGCCCGGGACGAGTTCCCGGACCTGGACGTCAGCCTGCGCGGCGCGGTGTCCATTGGCCGCCGCCTCCAGGACCCGCTGGCGGAGCTGGTGAAGATTGACCCCAAGAGCATCGGCGTGGGGCAGTACCAGCACGACGTGGACCAGGGCCTGCTCAAGAAGAAGCTGGGCGAGGTGGTGGACTCGTGCGTCAACGCGGTGGGCGTGGACGTCAACACCGCGTCTCCGCAGTTGTTGGAGCACGTGTCCGGCGTGGGGCCGTCCCTGGCGAAGAAGCTGGTGGCGCACCGCGCGTCGAAGGGCCGCTTCTCCACGCGGCGCGAGCTGCTGAAGGTGAGCGGCCTGGGGCCGAAGACGTTCGAACAGGCGGCGGGCTTCCTGCGCGTGCGCGGGACGGAGCCGCTGGACGCCAGCGCCGTCCACCCGGAGCGCTACGGCGTGGTGGAGCGCATGGCGAAGGATTTGGGCGTGGCCGTGAGCGCGCTGGTGGGCAACGCCGAGCTGGTGCGCAAGATTGACCCGAAGCGCTACCTGGGCCCGGACCTGGGCGAGCTGACGCTCAAGGACATCCTGGCGGAGCTGGAGAAGCCCAGCCGCGACCCACGCGGCGACTTCACCGCGCCCCAGCACCGCGAAGACTTGCGCTCGCTGGAGGACGTGAAGGAGGGCATGGTGCTCCAGGGCGTGGTGACGAACGTCACCGCGTTCGGCGCCTTCGTGGACGTGGGCGTGCACCAGGACGGCCTGGTCCACGTGTCCCAAATCTCCACGCGCTTCGTGAAGGACCCCTCCGAGGTGGTGAAGGTGGGCGACCGGCTGACGGTGCGAGTGCTCACCGTGGACCTGGCGCGCAAGCGGCTGGCGCTCTCCGTGCGAGCGGTGCAGGAGGGTGGGGCGCCGCAGCCGTCGGGCCGTCCCCCCGTCGGCGGGGCCGCGGGGCAGGGCCGCATGACGGAGCGCGGCGGCGGGCCTCGTCAGGGCGCGCGGCCCGCCTCTGGCCCGGGGCCGAAGCCGCCCTCGGGGCCCGGTGAGAAGAAGGGCCCGGAGCCGTTCAACAACCCGTTCAGCAAGCTCAAGCGCTGACGGGGCGTCGCTTCACTTCGCGTCGATGGGGAAGGGACGGACCTCCCCCGCCAGCACCTGGTTGCGCGCCAGGAGCCTGGCGAACCGGTCCGTCCCGTTGCGCGTGTCGAAGCGGTTCGCGATGTCCCGGGCCTGCTCCCGCGTCCAGGCGTGCAGGGTCCGGACGTCGTAGCCGCCATCCGCCTGGTGGTGGGGGAACGTCTTCGGCAGCCGCAGGCTCACCACGTCCCGCGCTCCAGCGGCCAGTACCCGCTCCAGCAGGAAGGCGGCGGCGGCGTAGAAGGTGAAGCGGTCCCGGTAGCTCGGGTGGTCCAGCGCCCAGCCCAGGTGCTTCTCCAGCAGCGTCAGCCCGCGCGCCAGGTTGTCCGTCAGGGCGAGGTACTCCAGGTGCTCGCCCACGGTGGAGAGGAACTCGCGGTTCTTCGCCACCAGGGCGTAGCCGCGGCGGTGGACTTCGCGCGCCTGCTCCAGCTCGCCCAGCTTGAACAGCGGGTAGAGCACCGTGCCCAGCGTCAGGTGGGGAATCTCCGCGCAGGACTTGCGGCCGTCCAGGATGGGCCGGGCCTTGCGCAGCGCCTGCTGCCATTCGCCCTTGTCGACGTGGTGGTCCAGCTCGTCGTCCAGCTCGCACACGCGGCAGTCGGTGAGGTGGTCGCGGCGCGCCTCCAGCCACGCGTTCCACAGCCGCTCCACTTCCTCGGCGGCGTCCCCCATCTCCCGCGCGGCCTGGTAGCGCATCTTCAGCACCGCGCGCACCCCGGAGTCGGTGGCCTTGAAGCACTGCTCCACGTCGTCCAGCGCGTCGACAATCTGCTTGCGGGTGATGTGCGGGAACTCCTTGATGCGCGCCACCACCCACTTCTGCTTCCAGAACATCTCCTCCGGGTCGAAGCGCTTCGGGTCCTTCTTCTGCTGGCCCCGGCACCACGCGAAGGCCACCAGCGCCTTGTCCGGGAAGCCGCCGAAGGTCGCCGCGTCGATGAGGGCGTCCCGCATCCGGTAGCCCAGGCCCACGTCCTTGTGCGTGTCCGCCAGGCGCACCGCCTCTTCCAGGAGCCGCACCTTGCCTTCGCCTTCCGCCAGGCCGCCCGCCTGTTCGAAGAGCGACTCCGCCTGCTCGCGCCAGTCCCCGCTCATCAGTGCAGCCCCCGGGGACCCGCGCCGCCGCTGCCTTCTTCGCCGCCGCGTCCGCCATCCCCGCCCAGGTGCGCGGAGATGAGGCCCAGCAGGCCCTGGTTCAGCAGCACCATCTCCTGGGCGTTCAAGGGATGGTGTCCCAGGAGCAGGGCTTGCACGTAGAGCATCTCCACTGACAGCTTCAGCATGTCCCGGTCCGCCACCGCCGCCAGCCGCCGCACCACCGGGTTGTGGAGGTTGAAGCACAGCTGCGCCGGCTCGCTGCCCGAAGCCGCCATGACGCTGTCCAGCACGCCGGCGTACAGGTCATCCGACTCCTCGCGGGCCCGCTCGGCGTCGCGCCGGAACGCGCCCTCCGCGTCCGCGCTGTAGAGCGTGGGCACCTCCGCCGGGTAGAACTTCTTCACCACCGCGCCGCAGCGGAACGGCGCCAGCACGCCCTCCGCCATGCGCAGCAGCGGGAAGGTGGCCTCGCGCTCGTCCAGGGTGAGCTCCTCGAAGCTCTGCGGCAGGTCCGCGGAGGAGAAGGGCTCCACCTGCACGTCCGGCACCGCGTGTGGCAGCTTCTCCAGCAGCGACGTGTCGTGCGTGTACGCCGCGTTGATGATGCACAGGCCCTGGGCGCTGGCCACCTGGGCAATCTGCCGGAAGCCGTCCAGCGTGGACGTGTAGCGCACCACCGGGTGCGCGCGCCGGTAGTCCGCCAGCGTCATCATCCCCATCGACGTCTCGAAGGGGAGCCAGTGGATGATGAGGCGGTAGAAGTCGTCGTCATCCAGCGCCAGCGCCTTCACGCTCAGCCCGTGCAGGGCAATCAGCCGCTGGAGCGCGCGCGGGTCCTCGCGCGCCAACTCCATCAGGTAGCCGCGCAGGGACTGCCCCAGGGACTCGCGCGCCGCGGCGAGCGCCTCGTCCTCGTAGAAGGACTCCCGGCTGGCGGTGGGCCGCAGCGCGTTGGCGTTCACCACGCACTTCACGAAGAAGGCCCAGTCCGGCAGCAGGTTCTCCGCGCTCTCCGACAGCAGCATGTGCTTGAGGTACACGCGGTGCTTCTGCCGCGAGTTGAAGTGCGGCGACGCGGGCAGCACGTAGGCCACCCCGTCCACGTCTCCCGCGGTGGAGCGCAGCGGGATGCAGTCGACGAAGTCCGTGTCGAACAGCTCGCGCCCGTAGGCGAGCAGCGCCTTGCGCCGCTCGGAGGCGCTGTCGTACTCGCGGCGCCAGGGTACGCCGGAGGAGTCCAGCCGCTCGGTGCCCTCGGGCGTGGTGAGGTGGACGGGGAAGGGCAGCAGGCCGCCGTAGTGGCTGGCGAGGTTTCGCAGCCGCTGGGCGGTGAACCAGTGCGCCATGTCCGGGCGGGCCACCAGGAACACCTGCGTGCCGGGCTGGGCGAGCAGGTGCTCGGAGGGCCGCACGGCATAGGTGCCGTCGTGCCGGCCCCGCCACTCCAGCGTGCGCCCGTCGCCGCGCGCCGAGCGCGTCACCACCAGCAGCTCGTCACACACCATGAAGCAGGACAGCAGGCCGATGCCGAACTGGCCGATGAAGTCGTTGCGGCGGGCCTCCAGGGCCTCGCGCTTGGAGGACTCACCGATGGTGGCCAGGAAGCGGTGGATTTCGTCCTCGGTCAGCCCCACGCCGTCGTCGGTGAAGAGCAGGGTGGGCGGGCTGCCGTCCTGCTTCTCCATCAGCTCCAGCCGGACGGTGCCCGCGTGGCCGGGCTCCAGGAGCTGGCGGGCGCGGATGGCATCGGTCGCGTTCTGGAGCAGCTCGCGTACGTAGACGCCCGGGGAGCTGTACAGGTGGTGAGACAGGAGGTCGATGACCCCGCGGAGGCTGACTTGAAATCGGTGGTCCACGTGCCGCCGACGTTAGCGCACGCCCCCCGTCGTATCGACAGCCGAATCGAGCTTGAGACGCGGCGCGTACTTGGGCATCCATGGCGGGCCCTTGAATGGCCGCCCGGTCGGTGTCAGGTGGCGGCGGGTCTTCACCTCGCAACAGGAGTGGATGGATATGCGGACGAAGCTCATGGCAGTGGTGGTGGGCGCGGCACTGGCCTTCAGCGGAACGGCGGCGGCGCAGGGCACCTCAGCGCCCGCCAAGGTCGGGGCCACCAAGAAGGCCCCGGTGGCGGCCACCCGCGGCAAGACGGAGGTGACGTGGTGGGGGCACGCGGCCTTCGTGATTCGCAGCCCGGGCGGCGCGGTGATTGCCATCGACCCCTGGCTCACCAACCCCAAGGCCCCACAGGGCGCCGCGCAGCCGGAGGCGCTGGACGCCATCCTCCTCACCCACGGCCACTTCGACCACGTGGGCGACGCCAAGGCGCTGGCCGAGAAGACGGGCGCCAAGGTCTTCGGCTCCTTCGAGCTCATCAACCTGCTGGGGCTTCCGGAGGCCCAGGCGGTGGGCGCCAACGCGGGCGGCACCTTCCAGGTGAAGGACGTCACGCTCCACCTGGTGGAGGCGGTCCACTCCAGCAGCTACGCGGCGGACCCGAAGTCGCCGGCGCAGTACGCGGGCGCGCCCCTGGGCTACGTGCTGAAAATCGACAAGGGCCCCACGCTGTACCACGCGGGTGACACCGGCCTCTTCGAGGGCATGTCGCTCATCGCCACCCAGTTCAAGCCCACCGTGGCCCTGCTCCCCATTGGCGGCCACTTCACCATGGGCCCCGCGGAGGCGGCCCAGGCGGTGCGGCTCCTGAAGGTCAAGAGCGTGATTCCCATGCACTACGGCACCTTCCCCCTGCTCCAGGGCACCCCGGACGCGCTGACCGGCGAGCTGAAGAAGCTGCGCGGCACGGCCAAGGTGGTGGCCCCGGCGCCCGGCGCCACGACCGCGCTGTAGGGCACCGGGAGCAGATGGTTGGGCCCGGTAGAAGTGGCGGTTCTATCCCCGCTGACTTCCGGGCCTTGACCCTGTCCCGTGGCCGAGTGGCAACCGGGAGGCCCCTGGGTTACATCCCGCTCCTTTCGCGGCGCGAGGGTCTCTCCCAGCGGCCCAGGGGTGTTCCGGTGTTGGACTTCACCAAGGCGGGGTGGCTCTTGCCACTCTTGACGGAGACGGTCGCCTTCGAAGCGGGCGCGCCGGCTCCGTCCGCGCCGCCGCTGGGCTCTGGACGGGCCCGCGCCCGCGCGCACCTGCGCCGGACGCTGCGCGCCAGTGGCCTGCTGTACGGCACGCCCGCGGACGCACCCGCGGCGGCGGACGTGGCGCAGCCCACGGAGCTCCAGGCGCGCGTGCTGGAGGACCAGCTCTTCCACGCGGTGGTGCGGACCCTGGCGCTGATGGCGCTGGAGCTGGGCCGGCTCGTGGGGGCCCCGACGGCCGTCCGCACCGAGCAGCTCCTGGTCCTGTTCGCGGTGCTCACCGGAGAGCTGGAGCTCGCGGAGACGCTGGACGCGGTGATTGCCTCGGGGCGCCCGGTGTCCCGGCGGCTGGCGGCGAAGGTGGAGGCGTCGCTGGGGACGCGCTCGCCCGTGCTGGCGGGGGACCCGGTGTATGGGCTGGTGCTGCACAACGGCGCGCAGTACGCGGACGCGCAGCTGTTCTGCCGGCAGGCCATCGACTACTTCTCTCGCGGCACGCTGCACCGCGAGCGGGCGCGGCGGCGGCTGGATTTCGCGGCGCGGCAGAAGGCGCTGCTGGTGGATGTGCTGACGGGGCTGGCGTGTGTGGACCGGGTGCCGGGGCTGCCCGCGCGCCGCGCCATCCTGCGGCAGGTGGAGTCCCTGCGGCTGCCGGCGGCGATGACGTCCGAGCTCAAGGCCGCGGTGAAGCAGTCCTTCGCGCGGCGCCGCCCGGTGCGGGACGTGGTGCGCCAGGTGCGCAGCGTGGACGTGCGCCACTTCCTGTTGGAGCAGACATTGCTGGCGGCGCTGGTGGACGGCCGCAAGACGCGGCGCGAGCGCGTCTTCATCCGCGAGCTGGCGGAGGCGCTCCACGTCCCGGGCGCGGAGCTGCACCGGCTGGAGCTGGAGATGGCGGAGTTCTACGCCCGCCACCGCGCCATCGTGGACGTCTTCACCGTGTCGGACGCCGCGAGTGCCATGGGCGACGACCTGGTGGCCGGCATCCAGGAGGCGCTGGAGAAGAACTTCTACCGGCTGATGCAGGAGGTCCGCGAGACAGGCGACCTGGCGGTGCTGCTGACGAAGGCCGCCCGGCGTCAGGCGCTCACGGGCGACGAGCGGCGGCGCATGCGCGCGCAGCTCATCGACGTGGCCAAGGCGATTCCCGCGCTGGCCATCTTCGCGGCGCCCGGCGGCATCCTGCTGCTCGCGGCGCTGGCCAAGGTGCTGCCCTTCAGCCTGCTGCCCAGCGCCTTCCAGGAGGCCGCGCCCGTCGAGGAGGACTTCGAGGACGTGGGGCCGGAGCGCGAGGCCGGCTGACGCGCGGCACCTTCACCCGCGATGAGTCCGCTTCGTCATCACCTCCAGGCCTTCCTCCGGGTGGAGCCGGGCCGTCCGGCGTATGGCGCGGGGCTGCGCGCCGCGCTCGCGGTGGGCGGCCCCATGGCCGTCGCGGCCCTGCTGCACCTCCCCGCCGCCACGTGGGTGGGCCTGTCCGCCCTCTTCGTCTCGCTGGTGGACCGGGGCGGGCCCTATCGGGACCGCGCGCGCGCCATGGGGGCCATGACGCTCCTGGGCGCCGGGGTGGGCCTGGTCGCGGCGCTGCACCTGCCCGCGTGGGCCGCCGTCATCGTCACGCTGCTCTGGGTGACGGCGTGCGGGTTCGCCCGCTCGTATGGGGACACGCCCGGGTTGATGGGCGTGGTGCTCGCCAACTACTTCGTGGTGTCGCTCGCGCTCCCCGCCAGGGACGTGGCTGACGCCTTGCTGCGCTCCGGCTTGTTCCTGGTGGGCGGCGCGTGGGCCATGTTCCTCGCGTTGATGCTGTGGCCGCTGGTGCCCTACCGGCCCGCGCGCCTGGCCATCGCCCGGTGTTACGACGCGCTGGCGGACCACGCGGAGGCGGTGGGGCGCTGGCCGCTCGAAGGGGCGCCGCCCGCCGCCGCGGGCGTCCTGCCGGTGGCGCCCTGGCAGGCCCGCATGCGTCAGCTCATCGAACAGGCGCGCGCCGTGCTGGCCTCCACGCGCATGGGCCGGGCGGGGGAGAGCGGCCGGGGCGAGCACCTGCTGGTGCTGGTCGAAGGCGTGGACTCGATGATGGTGACGCTCATCGCGCTGACGGAGATGCTGGAGGTGGCGCCCGCCGAGCCTCGGTATCACGCGCTCCGCGCGGAGGTGCAGCGCGCGCTGGCGGCGCTGGCCGCGGACCTGCGCCGCGTCACCTTGGCCCTGGAGAAGGGGACGGAGGTGAACCCCCAGCCGGTGTGGGACGCCGAGCGGGTGAAGCGGGCCCTGCAGGCGCTGCAGACAGCCGGTGAGGTGCCCGAGCCGGTGCGCGCCGGCTATCAGTACGTGTACACGCTGCTGGACCGCCTGCGGGACTATGCCCACGCGACGGTGGAGGTGGCGGCGCGGCTGGAGGGCAGCGCGCCCGTGCCAGACGCCCTGGCGCTGCCCGCGGGAAAGGCGGAGCCGCCGCCTCGGCAGGCCCTCCTGGAGCCGCTGCGGGAGAACCTCAACGTTCGCTCCGTCATCTTCCGCCACGCGCTGCGGCTGGGCGTCGCGGCCGCGCTGGCCACCGCGCTCGTCTGGGCGCTGGGGCTGAATCACGGCTACTGGGTCATCATCACCGTCACCGTCGTCCTGCAGCCCTACGCGGGCCTCACGTTCCAGCGGAGCCTGCAGCGCATCGCGGGCACGCTGCTGGGCGCGGCGCTGGCCGCGGGGCTGGTGGCGTTGGTGCGGGAGCCGTCCATCATCCTGCTGGCCATCGTGGTGCTGTTCGCGGTGGCGATGAGCGTCCAGCCGCTCAGCCTGTCCGCGTTCCAGGTGCTGCTGACGCCGGCCCTGGTGCTGCTCGCGGAGCTCCAGTCGGGCGACTGGGAGCTGGCCGGGGTGCGCATCATCAACACGCTGCTCGGCGGGCTGATTGCGCTGACGGTGACGCGGCTGTTGTGGCCCAGCCCGGAGCACCTGCGCTTGCCGGAGCAGGTGGCCTTCGCGCTGCGCGCGGACCGCGACTACCTGAAGTCGGTGGCCGCCGCGCACTCGGACGCGGAGCCCGCGGTGCGCGAGGCCCGGCGGAAGATGGGCCTGGCGCTGCTGGCGGCGGAGGCGTCCTTCCAGCGGCTGCTGGGAGAGTGGCGAGGACCCGCCAGGGACCTGGAGCCGGTGATGGCGCTGCTCGTCTACGCGCGGCGCTTCACGTCGGCGGTGACGACGCTGGCCGCCAGCCGCGCGGACCCGGCGTCTCCCCGGGAGCTCTCCGAGGTGGTGCGCTTCGCCGGGGGCGTGCTGGACGAGCTGGCGACGGCCATGGAGCAGCAGCGCCGGCCCGCGCCCATGCCCGCCACGGCCCCGGCGGGTGGGGGGGATGCGCTGTCACGCGCGCACGTGGAGCGGCTCGTGCGACAGCTCACCGTGCTGCACTCCGCGGCGGAGCGCGTCCCGCCGCTGCGGCTCCAGGAGGGCGTCAGGTCCGGTCGAGCGTCGCCACCAGCCGCCGCAGGTCCTCGTTGACGTTGACGAGCCGGGTGTTGCCCTGCTCGTCCGCGAGCTGCTTGCGCAGCGTGGGCAGGGAGGCCTCGCGCAGCTTCTTCGCGGCGTCCTTCGAGCCTTCCACCAGCCAGCCCACCGCGAGGACGAGCGCGAGCCGGGCCTCGGTGTCGCGCTCTCCCAGCCGCGAGGCCAGCGCGCCCGCGTGCTCGGCCGCGCCCGAGCGACCGACCTCCAGCGCCGCGCGCTCCAGCATCCGCGGCTCCGCCTTCTCCATGCGTCGCACCCAGCAGCCCGCGTCGCCCGCGCACGCCTGCGCGGCCTCCAGCAGCTTGGACTGGCCCGCAAGCTGGTCCGCGCGCCGCTTGCCCAGCGCGGCCGCGTCGTCGCAGCCGTCATCCTCCGCCTGCTTGCAGTCCGCCGCCGTCCGCGCCGGCTCGGCCGCGGCCAGCTTCTGCAGCACGGGCAGCTCGCGCGCGTCGCCCAGCATGGCGATGCCCTTCACCGCCGACTCCCGCGCGTACCAGTCGCCGGTGCCCGCGGCCTTCTCCAGCGCGGGCAGCGCGTCGCGTCCGCCCAGGCGCACCAGGGCGCTCACGTAGGCCTCCCTCACGGTGGCGTCCGTCTCCGACACGAGCCCGGCCAGCGGCTTCACCGCCTCCTGCGCGCGCATGCGCGCCAGCGCGTCCGCGGCCTGCATCCGCACCAGCGCCTGCACCTGCGGGTCCGCGTGAGTGAAGTCCAGTTGCTTCATCAGCGCGGCCACCGCGCGCTTCTCCCGCAAGTCTCCCAGCACCGTCGCCGCCTTCATCGCGTAGCTGGCGGGGTTGACGCCGTTCGACCGCGCCCACTTCAGCAGCTCCTTGTCCTGGCCCTCCAGCGCCGGCAGCAGCGCGTCCGCCGCGGGCGCGCCCAGCTGGTACAGCGCGAAGGAGCTCTCCACGTAGAAGGACTTGCCCTTGCGCTCCTTGGTCAGCATCCGCACCAGCGCGGGCGCCGCGCGGCCGTCACCGATGTCCCCCAGGGCCTCGATGGCCTTCTTGTTGAGGAAGGGCTCCACGGTGTCGTCCGTGGCCAGGGTGATGAGCGACTCCACCGCTTCCTTCGCCTTCATGTCGCCCAGCACCTGCACCGCCTCGATGCGCGTGTAGTTGTCCTTCGCGCGCAGCAGCGGCACCAGCGCGGGGATGGCGCGGCGGTCACCAATGGCCCCCAGCGTCGCGACAATGGCCTTGTTCGCCAGGTGCGCGGGCATGTCGCTGGCCGCCGGGTCCAGGGCCTTCGTCAGCGGCTCCACCGACGAGGCATGCTTCAAGTCTCCCAACGCGCGAGCCAGCGCGGCGCGCACCTCCGGCTTGCGCTCGGTGTCGAGCTGACCGTGGAGCATGGGCAGGAAGCGCTCGTCCATCTTCCCGGACGAACGCATGGCCTCCACCATGCGGATGCGGTCCTCCGCCCGGCGGCTCTGCTGGATGCCTGATTCCCAGTACTCCGGGGTCGCCGGGTCCCCCTTGCACCCAGCCAACACCAGGAAAGAGAGCGCAACACACAACGCGGTGAGAGAGCGGGTCATGCGGTCTCCATTGCGTCTGCGAGGTTGTCCTGTCTTCCGTGTAAACCTCACGCGAGGAAGGAAGCAAACCGCCCCCGGCACCTGGGGTACGCTGGTCAACGACATGTCCGATGGGAATCAAAAGACGGTGCGCCCGAGCCACGTCCGCCGGACGTACATCCTGGACCGGCCTTTCCAGCTCAAATACATCCTGCTGCTGGCGGGGATTGGCGCCGGCAGCATCCTCGTGTTCGGGCTGTTGGCGCACCGCGTCCACGTGTCGTCCACGGCCCAGGGGCTGGACGGTGGGCAGACGCTGCTGTGGCTGACGGCGGTGGGCACGCTGGGCACGGC
Source organism: Myxococcus vastator (assembly GCF_010894475.1). Lineage (GTDB taxonomy): Bacteria > Myxococcota > Myxococcia > Myxococcales > Myxococcaceae > Myxococcus > Myxococcus vastator. The sequence continues at coordinate 4,626 of NZ_JAAIYB010000101.1, read as the reverse complement.
GGTGGCGATGGGCCTCTTCGGCCTCGTCTTCACCCACCGGGTGGCGGGCCCCGTCCACGTCATGAGCCTGTACGTGGCGTCGCTGGCGGCCGGCCGCTATCCCCGGATGCGACCGCTGCGGCGCGGGGACGAGCTCAAGCAGTTCTTCGACCGCTTCACCGAAGCGGTGACGCGCATCCGGGAGCGTGAGGCGGATGAGGCCTACGCGCTGGAGACCGTGCTGGAGGCCCTGCGGCCGGTGGCCACCACGCCCGAGGCCCTGGAGGCGCTGGGCACCCTGAGCGCCCTGCACACGCGCAAGCGTCAGGCGGTGGACACTCCCACCGGGAGCACCTTCAAGTCCGTGGCCTGAGTCGCCCGGCGCAGGAGAAGCGCGACACCATGAGCAGACCCCGCATCGTTTTCATGGGCACCCCCGAGTTCGCGGTGTCCTCACTGGCCGCCTGCTTCGAGCTGGGAGACGTGGTGGCCGTCGTCACCCAGCCCGACAAGCCGAAGGGCCGCGGCAACACGGTGACGGCGCCGCCGGTGAAGGAGCTGGCCCTGTCACGCGGCGTCCCCGTGCTCCAGCCCGCCAAGCTGCGCACGCCGCCCTTCGCGGAGGCGCTGCGCCAGTACGCGCCCGACGTCTGCGTGGTGACGGCCTATGGCCGCATCCTCCCCAAGGACTTGCTGGCGCTGCCCACCCACGGCTGCGTCAACGTGCACGGCTCGCTGCTGCCGCGCTTCCGGGGCGCCGCGCCCATCCAGTGGGCCATCGCCCATGGCGACACGGAGACGGGCGTGTCGCTGATGGTGATGGATGAAGGCCTGGACACCGGTCCGGTGCTGGCGATGAAGCGCCTGGCCATCGCCCCGGACGAGACGAGCGCCTCGCTGTACCCGAAGCTGGCCGCGCTGGGCGGTGAGGTGCTGCGCGAGTTCCTGCCGGCCTACCTGAGCGGGGAGCTGAAGCCGGTGCCGCAGCCTTCCGAGGGCATGGTGCTGGCCCCCATCATCGAGAAGGACCAGGGCCGGTTGGACTTCACGAAGCCCGCGGTGGAGCTGGAGCGGCGCCTGCGGGCCTTCACGCCGTGGCCCGGGGCCTTCACCACGCTGGGCGGAAAGCTGCTGAAGGTCCACCGCGCGCAGGCCAGGGGTGGTAGTGGGGCTCCCGGCACGGTGCTGGCGTCCGGCCCGGACGGCATCGAGGTGGCATGCGGCGAGGGCTCGCTGGTGCTGCTGGACCTCCAGCCGGAAGGCAAGCGGGTGATGCGCGCCGCGGACTTCCTGCAGGGGCACAAGCTGGCGCCGGGCAGCCAGCCCTTCGTCGCGGGCTGACGGGAGAACGGGTGATGGCCATGAGACTGCTGGTGCTGCACGGACCCAACCTGAACCTGCTGGGCATGCGGGATGGCTCGTCCGGAGGGCGGCTGGAAGACCTGGACGCGGCGCTGCACGCGCGGGCGGAGGCGCTGGGGCAGGAGCTGACGGTGGTGCAGTCCAACCACGAGGGCGACCTGCTGGACACGCTCGGCGCGGAGCTGGAGGCGCTGGACGGCATCATCATCAACCCGGCCGGGCTGTTCGGCTCCTACTGCCTCAAGGAGGGGCTGGAGGCCGCCGGGCTGCCCGCCATCGAGGTGCTGCTCAAGCCCCCGGCCCGCGAATCCGTGGTGGGTGAGGCCTGCGTGCTCCAGATTCACGGCGGGCCCGGCTTCGAGCCCTACCTGCAGGCCCTGGAGACCTTCGGCAGCGGCGTCTTCACGACGGAGAAGCCGGAGTCGAAGAAGCTTCTGGGGAAGAAGAAGGGGAGCCCCACCAGCGGCGCGAAGGTGACGCCCATCACCGTGCTCAAGCGCGCCGCGCGCAAGGACGGCTCGTCGGAGACGGCGAAGTCCCTGGCCCGCGCGGTGAAGACGGCGGGGCCCACGAAGACGCTGGGCCGCAAGCTGGCGCCCGTGGAGGACCTGCGCGCGGCCCGTCAGGCGAAGACGCTGGGGCGCGGTGGCAAGGGGCTCACCCCCGCGGCGGACCTGCTCACGCGCGCGCTGGTGCGTCAGAAGATTTCGGACCGGCTTTCGGGGAGGCTCTCCTCCGCCGAGCTGGCCGCCTGGGCGCGTTCCCAGTATCAGGCGGTGCAGCGTGGCGCTCCGGCGGAGCATGGCCACCGTGAGCTGCTGGAGGAGAGCCTCCAGAGCCTCACCCTCTCCAACCTGCCCGCGACGCGGCTCTCGGATGAGCAGCTCGTGGACCTCTTGACCCGGCTCGACGAAGGATGAACGCCCGCGCACTCGCCATCCAGGTCCTCTCGCGTGTCCGCGCGACGGACGCCTACCTCAACCTCGTGCTGGACACGCAGCTGTCCGAGTCACCGCCGAAGGACCCGCGCGACGCGGCGCTCGTCACCGAGCTGACCTACGGCGCCACCCGGCGGCAGCTCGCGCTGGACTACGCGATTACCCGCTTCGCCGACCGCAAGCTGGACGCGCTGGAGGACAAGGTGCTGGCGGCCTTGCGCATCGGCGCCTACCAGATATTCCACACCCGCGTGCCCGCCCGCGCCGCGGTGGCGGAGACGGTGCAGGCCCTGAAGGAAGTGGGGCTGTCGCGCGCGGCGGGCTTCACCAACGCCATCCTCCGCAAGCTGGCGTCCCTGCCCGCGCCGCCGCTGCCCTCCGCGTCCGACGTGGCGCTGCACCTGTCCGTGAGGGAGAGCCATCCCCAGTGGCTGGTGGAGCGCTGGCTGCGCCAGTTCGGCCGCGAGCGCGCCGAGGCCATGCTGGTGGCCGACAACCAGTCCCCCGCGGTGGTGGTGCGCGCCAACACCGCGAAGGTGACGCGCGATGCGCTGCTCGCCCAGCTCCAGGAGATGGGCGTGGACGCGAAGGCCACCACGATATCGCCGGTGGGCATCACCCTGCCGTCCGTGGGCCGCGTGGAGGACGTGTACGGCTACGCGGAGGGGCTGTGGCAGGTGCAGGACGAGGCCGCGCAGCTCGTGGGCGTCTACGGGGCGATTCCGGAGACGGCGCGCGTGCTGGACGCGTGCGCCGCGCCGGGCGGCAAGTCCTGCCACCAGGCGCAGTCACACGACGTGGTGGCGGTGGACCTCCACGCGCACAAGCTGCGGAAGATTGAAGCGGAGGCCCGGCGCCTGGGCGTGCAGCCGCGCCTGAAGGCCTACGCGCACGACGCCACGGAGCCCTTCCCGGAGGCGTGGGGGGAGTTCCACGCGGTCCTGGTGGATGCGCCGTGCTCGGGGCTGGGCACGCTGCGCCGCCACCCGGAGCTGCGCTACCGCCGCAAGGAGGAGGACATCTCCCGGCTGGCCACGCTCCAGCGGCGCATCCTGGAGAACTGCCAGGAGGCGGTGCCGCCCGGGGGCCTGCTGGTGTACGCGGTGTGCACCATGGAGCCGCAGGAGGGGCAGGACCAGGTGGAGATGTTCCTGCGCAGCCACCCGGAGTGGACGGCCGAGCCGCCCGTGCTGCCCGGCCTCAAGCTGCCGTTGTCGCAGGCGTACCTGCGCACGCTGCCAGGCGAGGAGGGCTTCGACGGGTTCTTCGCCGCGCGCCTCCGGAAGCTCTACTGACGCTCAGTCGTCGTCGGCGTGCGGCAGGTTGGCGGCGGCCTTGAACGCCTCCAGCACCGCGGCGGACGCGCGGTCCAGGTACTTGCCCTTGCGGATGAGCAGGCCAATGGGGCGCGACACCGGCCCCTCCGCGAAGGGCTTGGCCACCAGGGAGCCGCCCTTCACCTCGCCCTGCGCCGTGGCCATGGGGAGGATGGCCACGCCCAGGCCCATCTCCACCGCCCGTTTGATGGTCTCCACGTTGTCCATCTCCATCACCGGGGTGATGTCGATGTTCTTCTCGCGGAAGAGCCGGTCCAACGCCTTGCGCGTGGGCGCCTCGCGGTCGAACGCGATGAAGGGCACCCCCGTCAGCGCGGTGAGGCTCACCTTCTGCTTCGTGGCGAAGGGGTGGCCAGGGGCGCACACGACGGCCAGCTTGTCGTCGCGGAAGGAGAGGATGTCCACGCCGGCGCGGGGCTGCGGATAGGCGACGATGCCAATCTCCGCCGCGCCCAGAATCACGTCGTCGTACACTTGGTCGTTGCGCCGGTAGTTCAGGCGCATGTTCACCTTCGGGTGCGACTTGAGCAGCTGCTTCTGCACGGCGTTCAGCTCGTGCAGCCCCACCGAATAGATGGTGGAGACAGTGGTGGTGCCCGCCACCTCGGTGGCCTGCTCGCGAATCTCCTGCTCCACCTCGGAGAAGCGGGCGAGGATTTCCTTGCACCCGCGGAACAGCCGCTCCCCGGCCGGCGTCGGCGTCACCTGCCGCGCGCTGCGCGACAGCAGCTTCTGCTCGTACCGGTTCTCCAGCGCGCGAATCTGCTGGCTCACCGCCGATTGCGTGACGTGGTTGAGCTGCGCGGCGCGGGAGAAGGAGCCTGTCTCGACCACGTCGCAGAACATCTTCAAGGATTCGAGCTGCATAAGGCCGTCTCCTATCCCCAAACCCAATGATTAGGCCAGCGTTAATTAGAATGCCTTTCCTTCGCGGGCAAACTGCCTAACCCGCCAGGGCTCCCACCGGCCGCTCATCGGACGACAGGGGGATTGCGCGGGGGGCTCAGGAG
>NZ_JAAIYB010000100.1 GCF_010894475.1 Myxococcus vastator | reverse complement strand
CTTGAGGGCCCCGCCTCCCGCGCGCGCGGACTCCTCTCCACCACCACCGGGCTTGCCCCCGATGTACCAGAGCCAGGTGATGCCTCCCCACGTCGACGACGGCGCGTTCGCCGACACGTAGTTCTGGGCGTGCCTTTCGCACGAGGCGCCGGGCTGCACGCCCAGGGGGACGACCGCCTCGTGCCCGCCCAACGAGAAGCCGAAGTCCGAGTGCTGGCACGTGCCGTACGACGTACACGTCTTCGGGCTCGTGTCCGCGCCACAGGCCGCGGTCGTCTGCCGCGCGTAACACTCCAGGCTGTAGGTGAAGCCGCCGGTACACGTCCAGTCACCGGTCGCGATGTCCTCCGGCGTGCAGGCGAGGCCGTCCTCGACGGTGCGGGTGACGATGGGCGCATCCGGTGACTCGGTGCCCAGGGGCATGGGCTCACCGCAGCCCCAGAGCGCCAGCGCGGCCACCACCCCCTGGAGCCAGCGCCGATGCCGGCTTCTGGCGGGCGCGTGTGCCCCGGGCGGACACACGTCTCCCCTCAACGACGAACTTCGCGACACCTGCATGGAGGACTCCCCCTCGTTCGGGCTTGCGACGGCGAGAAAGGGCCGTCCAACACCGGATACGAAGGGAGCGGGGATTCCTGGTCCTCACGCTGAAATGAAACGAGCCGCGAGGAAGCCTTCCTCGCGGCCCGAAACCTTCACATGCACCTGCATGCGCCCGGCAGGAGCCGGGAAGGACAGCTAGGGCTCGCCCCGGCGCGGCTTGTCGGAGTCGACCGCGTCCTTGATGGCGCGCTTGGCGTCCTCAATCTTCCCCTTGATGGCGCCCTTGGCGGAGTCACGCTTGCCCTCGGCCTCCAGCTCACGGTCGCCGCTCGCGGTGCCGGCCACTTCCTTGACCTTGCCCTTGGCCTTGTCGGTCCACTCGCCCATGACGGGTCTCCTTTCACAGCACACAGCGTGTTGGAGCCAGAGTGTGGGCATGCCGAAGGGGTCGCGCAGGCGCCCCAGGGCCGCTCGCCTGGCCAGCAACCAGGGGAGCCCCGAATTTCCATACTCGCTGGATGAGGCGGAACAAGACTGGACATTGACGGCGGGCCATTCGCGCCCCACGCTGGGGTCACCGTTACCCAGGAGCACCGCTTCCCCGATGGCCACCTCCTCGCTACCGACTCCTGGCGCCCTGCTACGCCGGCTCTACCTGCTGCGGTCCGTCATCACCACGGTGGCCTTCACGCCCGCGGTCTACGTCGACATGCAGTTGCTCGACCTGTCGGGTGCGCGGGAGTTCAAGATTTTCCTGGGCATCATCACCCCGGTGGTGCTCGGCCTGTGCGCGGTGGTGCAACCCCTGGTGGTGATGCCGTGGCTGATGAAGCGCGCCCTGAGCGCCCAGGGGACGACGCGGGTGGAGCGGCTCATTCGCATCCCCTCCAACATCGCCTTCGTGGAGATGATGGTGTCGTGGACGCTGGGCGGCATCCTCTTCAACGGCGGCGCGGTGCTGCTCCTGGACCGGCCGGTATCGGTGGTGATGGTGGGCGTGGCGGTGGCGGTGAGCGCGGGCCTCTTCAGCAGCCCGCTGGCGTACATGCTGTTCGAACGGGAGATGATGCCCACGGTGCTGGACGCCTATCAGCGCGCGCCCAGCACGAAGCCCGCGGGTGAGGGCTTCGCCACGCGCCAGTCGTGGCTGCTGCCCGCGATGGTCGTCTCCGCGCTGCTCATCACCTGTCTGGCCAGCATCGTCACGCTGCACCTGCGCCTGGAGCGCGGCATGGGCGCGCTGGCGGCGGACCTGGCGGCGCGGGGCGACACCGCGGCGGCCGAGCGCGTCCAGGCCACGGTGCGGCCACTGGAGGCGGAGCTGGTGCGGCCCGTGGTGGTGCTCGGCGGGTATGCCGCGCTGGGCTCCATCCTCACCGCGGCCTGGGCGGCCCGCCGGCTGGCCCGGGGCGCGCGCGCGGTGGGGGCGTCCCTGGAGGCCCTGGTGGAGGGCCGCGCCACGCCGCCCCAGTGGGTCTCCTCGGATGAAGTGGGCGACCTGGCGGCCTCGACGTGGCAGCTCTACCAGCGGCTCCAGGAGCTGCCGCGCTCGCTGCGCGCCTCCGCGGGGGACCTGGCCGACGCGGGCCAGCGGCTGTCACACGCCAGCTCCCAGCAGAACCAGACGCTGTCGCGGCAGGCCGCGGCACTGCACCAGGCGCGCGCCACCGCGCAGGAAATCCAGCGGGCGTCGCACGTCACGCACTCGCGCGCCACCAGCATCCTCCAGGTGGCCGAGCGCGCCGCCGCCGTGGGCAAGCTGGGCGAGGAGTCCCTGGCCGGCACGGAGAAGGGGCTCACCGTCATCCGCGACATCGCGGCCGGGCTGCACGAGCAGATGCTGGACTTGGAGCAGCGCGCCCGCGAGGTGGGCCGCGTGTCGGAGGTGGTGAAGTCGCTGGCGGACCAGTCCCACATGCTGGCCATCAACGCGGCGATTGAAGCCACGCGCGCGGGCGAGCACGGCAAGGGCTTTGGCGTGGTGGCGCGGCAGATGCGCGACCTGGCGGACCAGTCCGTCCGGGCCACCAACCAGGTGCGCGGGCTGCTGGAGGGCATGGCCTCCGCCACGCAGCAGGCCACGGCGATGTCGGACCAGGGCGCGGAGGGCGTGGCCGAGGCGCTGCAGCCGCTGCGGCACAGCGGCGAACGGCTGCGCGAGCTGGCGGGCCTGTCCCAGGAGTCCGCGGTGGCGGTGCGGCAGATTACGGAGGCCGTGTCGCAGCAGCACGCGGGCGTGGACCAGCTCTTCGCGGCGGTGCGCGAGCTGGACGAGCTGACGACCGACACGCTGCGGCACCTGGACACCACGCAGCAGGCGGCCTCGGCCGTGAGCCACGCGACGGGGCAGGTGTCGCAGATGGCCGAGCGCTACGTCTGACGCGGCGGCTCGCCCGTGCATGAGCGCGGGCCCCGTGCCGCCTGGAGCGGCACGCGCTCGGCGCCTCCGCGCTCGGCGGTGCGGCGGGCCAGCCCACGCGTGCCGTCAGTCGCGCGACGGGGCGTCGTCCTCCGCGCGCTCGGCGAGCAGGGGCGTCAGGCGCCCTTCGGCGCTCAGCACGGGCGTGCGCAGCAGCATGGCGAGCTGGCCCACGAGCACCGCCAGTCGCGTCAGCCGCTCCCGGGGCTCCTCGCCGCCCTCCTCGAAGCTGGCCGCGTCCAGGTAGGCGAGCTGCGCCGAAGCCCGCCCCTGCAGCCCCGCCACCCGCTGCTCCAGCGCCGTCAGCCGCGTGCGCAGCGCGCCCAGGAACGCCGTCGTCCGGTCCAGCAGCCCGGAGGCGTCATCGAGCGCCCGCGCGCCCTCCTCCGGCGCGCTCCCCGCGAGGATGCCGCGGGCAGAGAGGGCCGCGTACAGCGGCGTCCCATCCAGCACCACCGGCGGCGACTCCTCGTCCAGCCAGCCCCGCTCCAGCCACGCCAGCACGGACTCCAGCGCGGCGGGCACCTGGACGCCCACGCCCAACAAGGGCCCACCGCGCCGCGTCGCGCGGGAGGGCGCTTCGCGCAGGAGCGCGCGCAGCGCCTCCAGCGCCTCGGCGTCGAGCAGCTCGGCTTCCCGGACGTACCCCCAGCGCTCCAGCCGCTCCAGCAGCGCGCCGAAGGGCACCAGCACCTCCGCGTGCACCCGCGCCTGGAGCGCGCCGTAGGTGGCCACGCCGTCGCGGACCTGGAGGCGGTCCGCCCGGAGCGCGGCCACGGCCGCGCGGTGCCGCTCACGCGCCTGGGCCCGCCGGACATCCTCGGGCGGGGTGACGCCCGTCTCCGTCAGCACCTTCCGCACACCCAGGCCCAGCGCCGTCAGCACCAGGCCACCCACCGCGAATGGGATGAAGAAGGGCATGCCTCCCGACTATGCCAGCTTCGCCCCCGTCCCGCCCGGCGGATGCGGGCGGCCCTTCCCCGCCTGCAGGGCAGGCGCGCCGCTCACCCCGCGCGAGCTTGAGCGGGCGCCTCCGGCTCCAGCGGCGGCACATACGGCCAGCCCGGCAGCGGTCCCTTGCCCGCCTCACGCGTCAGGTAGTCCGCGGCGATGTTCGCGCTCTCCATGATGGTCAACAGGCCGCTGCCCGGGTGCGTGCCACCGCCCACGAAGTACAGCCCTTCGATGTCGCGGTTCTTCACCTTCGGCCGCAGCGGCCCCAGCTGCAGCCACGTATGCGACAGGTTGAACACCGCGCCCCGGAACACGTTGAAGTCGTCCCGCCACGTCTCCGCCGTGAAGTAGCGCTCCTCGCGGATGTGCTGGCGCACGCCCTTCAGCCCCACCTTCTCCAGCATGGCGGGGATGCGCTCGCGCAGCGCCTGCTCCGTCTTCGCCCAGTCCACCGGACGGCCCGTGTTCGGCGTGGGCACCAGCACGTACAACGTCGAATGGCCCGCGGGCGCGCCGGACGGGTCCGTCACGCTCGGGTTGCACACGTAGAAGGGCGGGTCCTCCAGGTCGACGTGCCGGTCCTCCAGCGCGTCGCGGTCCGTGCGCCGCGCGGACTCCGACAGGTAGATGAGGTGGTGCGGCAGGTCGGCGTACACCGTGTCCAGGCCGTAGTACGCCATGAACGTGCTGCACGAATACTTCGCCCGCTCCAGCGCCGCGTCCGTCAGCCGCGAGCCTTCCCGCGCCTGGGCCGGAATCAGCGACTGCGCCGCGTAGGCCAGGTCCGCGTTCACCACCACCGCGTCCGCCTCCAGCACCTCGCCGCCCACCAGCTTCACGCCCACCGCGCGGCCCGCCTCCACGCGCACCTGCTCCACCGGCGTGCCCATGCGGAAGGTGGCGCCCAAATCCTGTGCGCAGCGCATCATGCCGCGCGACAGCTCGCGGAAGCCGCCCTCCACGTGCCAGACACCGAAGGCCAGCTCCAGGAAGGGAATCACGCTGAACACCGACGAGCACGTCGTGGGGTGCAGGCCCAGGTACTTGGACGGGTACGCCAGGGCGTACGTCAGCCGGTCATCGTGGAAGAAGCCGTCCAGTTGCCGGTACAGCGTCTGCCAGGGCTTGAAGCGCAGCGCGGACGCCAGCCGCCACGGCGCGTAGTAGCCCAGGTTGTCCGCGGAGGTGCAGATGAACTTCTCGTAGGTGATGCCGTACTTCTCCCGCCCGTCCTCCATCCACTGGCGCAGCGCGGTCGCATGCCGCGGGCCGAACTTCGCCAGCTCCGCCTCCATGCGGTCCAGGTGCCGGGTGGTGTCCAGGTGCGTGCCGTCCCAGAAGTGCACCCGCGTGTTGATGTCCAGCGGGAGCAGCTTGACGTAGTCCTCCAGCCGCCGGCCCGAGCGCCGGAATATCTGCTCCAGCACGCCCGGTAACTGGAGGATGGAGGGCCCGGTGTCCACCGCGTATTCGGCCGACGCGCCCAGCGTCAGCCCCTTCATCCGCCCTCCGGGCACCGCGTCCTTCTCCACCACGGTGACCTGGAAGCCCTGCCCCGCCAGGTTGATGGCGGCCGACAGGCCCCCCGGTCCCGCACCCACGACGATGACGTGCCGCACGCTGCCTCCCTCGTTCGCCGCCCTGACCTACCGGATGCCAAGGCCCTCCGGTACCCGGGTGAACGAAATCCCACCTTCTCATTCATGTAGCGAACGCCCGAGCCGGCCAGGACGTTACAAGAGCACCGTCCGACACTGGCTCCCGGGCAGACGCCATTCCAGCCTCCTCCCCCCACCGTGCCACCGCGATCCTCTTCCCATCTTCGCCGCAACGCCGCCGCCTACTGCGTGGTCCTGGTGGGGCTGCTCATCACCGCCGCGGCGACGGCCTATGTGCAGCAGAGCATCCACGAGCGCCGCCTGCGCCGCTTCGACGACGCGGTCCAACACGGGGTGCTGGGCCTCCAGCAGCGCCTGGAGCTGAACCAGTCCCTGTTCCTGGGGGTGCATGGCCTGTTCACCGGCAGCCGCTACGTGGACCAGGCGGAGTTCGGCGCCTACATGGAGAGCCTGACGTTGAATCGCACCTTCCCGGAGCTGGAGGGCATCGGCTTCGCGCGGTGGCTGCCGCCGGAGGGCGTGGCCCGGTACGACGCGGCGGTCCGCGACGGGCAGACGCCAGGCCAGCCCATGTGGCCCCAGGGCCCGCGCGCGGCCTACACCGCCATCGTCATGATGGACCCCCTGGACGCGCGCACGCGGCAAGGCCTGGGATTCGACATGCTCACCGAGCCCAGCCGCCGGGCCGCGATGCTGCGCGCGCTGGATACGGGGCGCCTGGCCGCCACCGGGAAGGTGCGGCTCATCCAAGGCTGGGAGGACGCCGAGGGCCGCGTGGGCTTCGTGCTCTTCATCCCCGTGAACACCCCATCGCGGGACGCCCGGCCTCCTGGAGCTTCCACCGAGAATCTACGCGGCTTCGTCTACCTCCCCATCGCCATGGAGGACCTGACGAGCGAGCTGCGCTTCATTGGCTTCAAGGAGACCATCGACCTGGAGGTGTATGACGGGACGGAGGTCCGCGACGCCGCGCTCCTCTACGCGTCCAGCCGCCCGGCGTCACGCGGGGCCCCCGTCTTCCAGCAGGACGTGAGGATACCCGTGGCCAGCCAGACCTGGACGCTGCGGTTCAGCGCGAGCCACGCCTTCATCGCCACCGGCACCACCGGGCAGCGTGGCACCGTCATCGGCGCCGGGCTGCTGGTGACGCTGCTGCTGTTCTTCATCACCCGCTCGCAGGTCCGCGCCCGGACCACGGCCGAGGTCGCCAACACGGAACAACAGCGGCTGACCGGCGAGGCCCGCGACGCCGTCCAGGTGCGCGACGACTTCCTCAGCATCGCCGCGCATGAGCTGCGCACGCCCCTCACCAACCTCAAGCTCCAGCTCCAGCTGCTGTACCGCCAGCTTCGCGGCGAGGGCTCCCTGGACGTGGAGAAGCTGGCGCAGCGGGTGCAGTCCAGTGAGCGGCAGACCACGCGCCTGGCGACCCTGGTGGACAGCCTGCTCGACGTGTCCCGGCTGGCCCGCGGCCGGATGGAGCTGAACCTGGAGTCCGTGGACCTGGACGAGCTGGTGCACGAGGCCGTCCGCCGGTTCGAGGCGGAGGCCAGGACAGCGGGGGTCCAGGTGACGGTGGACTCGCCCGGGCCCGTGACGGGCCAGTGGGACCGGATGCGGCTGGAGCAGGTGCTCACCAACCTGCTGTCCAACGCGCTCAAGTACGGCCACGGCGCCCCCGTGGACGTGCGCGTGCGCTCGGACGAAGCGCACGCGACGCTGGAGGTGGAGGACCACGGCATCGGCCTGCCGCCCGAGGACGCGCAGCGCATCTTCGGCCGCTTCGAACGCGCCGTCTCCAGCCGCCACTACGGCGGACTGGGCCTGGGCCTCTTCATCACCCGCCAGCTCGTGGAGGCCCTGGGAGGCCGCATCAGCGTGGCCAGCACCCCGGGCCAGGGCGCCACCTTCACCGTCGTGCTGCCCTTGAGCGGCCCAGGCTCCGTGGCTTGACGCGCCCGTCCGGTTCTTGACTTTTCATGAATTCCGCCTAAACAGCTCCTGAAATTGAGAATGCGTATCGTTTTCACTCGAAGCCTACAGCTCCGCTCCGGGTGAAACGGCGCCCCGCTCCACTTCCAGGAAGGCCGTCTTCATGAAGCAGCCCTTTGCCCGTTCGGGTTTCCGCCTCTCCGCCGCCGCGCTCGCGCTGTCCCTGATGGGCGGCTGTGACGACTCCGGCGACGACTCCACCGGCCCGCTGTACGCCATCACCACGCAGGACCTCAACGCCGACCCGGCGGAGAGCTACGTGGTGGTGACGCGGGAGGCGGAGCAGACCGCGCAACTGTCGCTGGACGGCGCCATCAAGGTGTCCGGCCGAGCGCTGGGCGTGGGCATCCGCAAGTCGGGCCAGGTCTACGTGGTGTCGGACGACAGCCCCGTCGTGACGCGCTACTCGCTCACCGAGGACGGCCGTCTGGAGCAGTCGGGCACGGTGAGCTTCGCCAGCCTGGGCGTGAGGTCGCTGGGCGAGTACCAGGCGAACTTCCAGTTCGTGTCGGCGACGAAGGCGTACTTCTTCGACGGCATCACCGCGCAGGCGGTCATCTGGAATCCCACGGAGATGACCGTCACCGGCAACATCGCGCTGGACGCGCTGGAGGTGCCCGACACCGAGATGGCCTTCTCGGGCTCGGTCGTCTCGGACAACGGGCAGCTCATCATCCCCGTGGGCTGGCGTCCCGTGGCCGGCGTGGGCATCACTCCGCGGACGGGCGTGGTGGCTGTCGACACGGCGACGGACACGGCCACCGTCGTCACGGATGAGCGGTGTGGCTACGCGCACGACGCGGTGCTCGGCCCGGACCGCAAGGTCTACGTCGCGACGGAGGCCTACGGCGCGGCGGTGCACCGGGTGTCGGCCGACGCGGCGCCGGAGCCGTGCCTGCTGCGGTTCGACCCGCAGACGCGCACCTTCGACACCGGCTTCCACCGCTCGCTGTCGGAGCTCGTGGGCGGCGGCACCGCGGGCTCGCTCGTCCCCGGCCCGTCGGGCACGGCGTACCTGCGCGTGCTGGATGAGAGCGTCGCCCCGGTGCAGGAGGGCGCGCACCCCCGCGGCATCGCGAGCGGCGCCGGCTGGCAGTGGTGGGCGCTGAACCTCAACACGCTGACGGCGACGCGGAGCACCGGGTTCCCGGCCACCTCGGGCAGCAGCTTCCTCTTCCACACCGAGAACCAGACGCTCTACACCGAGTTCGGCGCGGGCTCCGCGTCCACGACGCTGCACGTGCTGGGCGACAACGGCCGGCCCACGCTGACGACGCAGGGCCTGTCCTTCTCCCTGCTCCAGCTGCGTTAGGCGGAAGTCTCCGGGGCACCGCTCACGCGGGGCCCCGGCCGTAGCACCACCGGGTTTCACCCCTCTCCTGGAGTGTCCATGCGTCTTCCGTTCCGCGTCGCGGGCGTCATCGTCGTGTCATCGCTGTGGTCCATCCCCGCCTCCGCCACCAGCACGGGCGTCACCGGTCAGACGGGCAAGGCGGGTCCCACGTGCAGCACCTGCCACCAGGGCGGGGAGCTCCCCACCGTCGCGCTCGAAGGGCCCGCCACGCTCGCGCCGGGCGCCACCGGCCAGTACACCTTCATCATCCGGGGCGGTCCCGCCAGGACGGGCGGCGTGGGCATCGCAGTGGACAGCACGGCGGCCTCGCTGCAGCCCGGTGAGGGAATGAAGAAGCTCGGCGCCGAGCTGACCCACTCGCAGCCCCAGCCCTTCGCGAGCAACGAGCTGCGCTTCAACTTCAGCCTCGTCGCCCCCGCGACGGACGTCACCCTCACGCTCTTCGGCGCTGGCAACTCCTCCAACGCGGACCTCCACACCGACGGAGACCGGGCCGCCGCCACGAAGCTGAGCGTGAAGGTGGGCCAGGGCACGCCGGCCATGGAGCCGGATGAGCCAGACGAGGAGAGCGGAGGCTGCGCCGCCGCGGGCAGCGCGCCGCTGTGGGCCCTGCTGATGGCCGCCTCGCCGCTGGCCCTGCGGCGCCGCCGCCGGAGCTGAGGCGTCGTTCGCGCGGGTGGATGAGGCCCACGCCTCATCCACCGTGGAGGTGAAGGCGCGCCTCTTCACCTGGCTCCAATCACACGATAAACTGAGGAGGTTTACAACCTGCATCCGGGAGTCTCCGTGCCCATCCGCCCCCCGCAGCCCAGGCTCCGCCCGATTACCGAGGAGGAACAGGCCCGCGCGCATCCCGCGCGACGGCCGACCCTCTTCCAGGTCGCGGGAACGCGGTACATCTATGTCAGCACCCTGGACTCACGCCCCAACGGCGAGGTCCTCATGCGGGCCGAGCGACAGGAGCGACACGGCCTGAGCGGCCCGGTCCTCATCCGCCGCGTGAGCTCGCCCGCCACGTTCGAGCGCAGGCAGCGGTTGGTGGAAGAGGTCCAGTTGGCCTACCGGCTGAACCACCCGGCCATCGCCAAGGTCCACCTGTTCACCGTCCATTCAGGTAAACCCTACGTCATCATGGAGTACGTGGACGGCCCCACCCTGGACGGCGTGTTGAGCCTGATGGCCCTGCGGCGCCAGCCCGTCTCCACCGCCTTCGCACTGTACGTGGGCGCCGAGGTCGCGGACGCGCTGGCCTATGCGCACCGCCTGACAGATGACCAAGGGGCGCGGCTGGGGTTGATTCACCGGGACGTGAGCCCGCGCAACGTGAGCGTGGGAATGGGCGGAGAGGTGAAGCTGACGCACTTCGGCGCGGCCTACACGCATCTTCGCGGGCGCGAGGAGACCCAGGGCGGTCTACGCAAGGGGGATGCCGCCTATACCTCGCCGGAGTACCTGCACTGTCTGCCATTGACTCCCGCGGCGGACCTCTTCTCGCTGGGTCTCGTCCTGCTGGAGCTGGCCACGGGACGCCACCTCTTCCATTCCGCCCTGGAATGGCTGGCGGTGCCTCTTCCGTGGCGGCAGCGGGCGCCCGTGGAGGAGGAACCCTCGCTTCCGCTCACGCGTTTGATGATGTTGCTGGACGCCTACAAGCCAGACGACGTGGAGGAGGCAACCGCCGGTTTGCCCGAGGGGTTCCGGGCCGCGCTGCGGAAGGCCCTCCGCAAACGTGCCGATGAACGCTACACCACCGCGGAGGAGCTGCGAGACGCGCTGCGGGACTGCCTCGTCCAGGTTCGGGAGGCCAGCGGCGGCCGCCCCTATGGCCGCAAGGAAGCCGCCGAGGAGCTCGCCCGCCTCATCGCCGAGGCCAGCCAGCACCGCGACGAGGCGGAGCCTGGAGACGAGCGGCTCTTCCCCTCCGGGCTGGAGGCCCATGAGCTCGGAGCGGCCCACTTCAACGAGACGACCGAGCCCTGACGCATCCTATCGGCCCAGCGCGCGCGCCATCGTGACGAGCGCCTCCAGCTTCGGCTCGTCCAGCTCACGCGCCAGCGTCACCAGCCGGCGCAGGAGCGGCGGCTCCTTCTCCAAATCACGCCGCTCGTCCTTGCCGGGCCGGGCCAGCCCCAGCAGTTCGTCCGTGGAGACGCGAAGGACCATGCTGAGGCGGCGCAGCATGCCCGCGCTGGGAACCATCTTTCCCCGCTCCACGCGGCTGTAGACCATGGGGTGCATGTCCACCAAGGCCGCCACCTCCACCTGCGTCAACCCCAGGCGCGCGCGCGCCTCGCGCGCCGCCTTTCCCACCATCATGCCCAGTTGTTCGTCCATACGCGGGAGAACGTAGCGCATCCGACGGGATGGCTGGGGCAGAGGGCAAGTCTCTACCTTTAGAGTTCTAGAGAAGCTAAACTCCCGCTGCTGGACCGCGTCCCGCCTTCGCCATGCCGGGTCCATCCAGAGACAAGCCCCATGCGACAGGGAAGCGATGACCTTGGCAGGAGGGGCGGACGGATGAAGGGACAGCGCCTTCGAGGAGACGTGGCCATCGGCACCCAGGTGGGGGGCTTCGTCGTGGAGGGGCTGCTCGGGATGGGTGGCTGCGGCGCCGTCTTCCGCGCCCGGCGGGGCACCGCGCGCGTCGCGCTGAAGCTCCAGTCGATCGCCGCACTGGGCGGCCGGGCCCAGCGGGAGGTGGACATCCTCCGGAGGCTGGACCACCCCAATGTCGTTCGCTTCCACGCGTGCGGCCTGTGGCGGGACACGGCCCCCGAGTGGTTCTACCTGGCGATGGAGCTGGTGGAGGGCCGGCCGCTGAACCAGTGGGTGGACGAGGAGAACCCCAGTCCACGGCAGGCGACGGCGCTGGCGCTCGCGCTGGCCCGAGGGCTCGCGGCGGCGCACGCGGAGGGCGTCCTCCACCGGGACGTCAAGGAGTCCAACATCATGGTGCGCGACGCCACCGGGACGCCCGTGCTGGTGGACTTCGGCGTGGGCTCCTATCCCGGCGCGCCCCGCCTCACCCGGGAGGTGCTCCCCCCGGGAACACCGCAGTACCGCAGCCCGGAGGCGCTGGCCTTCCGCAAGTCGCATGCGGGCGTGGACGGGGCGCACTACGCGCCCACCGCCGCGGATGACCTGTATGCGCTGGGCGTCGTCCTCTACTGGGTGCTGACGGGCCGCGCGCCCTACTCCGCCCCGAGAACGCCGTCGGAGGTGGAGCACGTCATCTCCCAGCCCCCCGAGCCGCCGCGCGCCGTGAACCCGCGGGTGCCCGGGCCGCTGGACGCGGTGTGCTCGCGTCTGCTGGAGAAGCAGCCCACGGCGCGCTTTCCCAACGCCGCCGCCCTGGCTGAAGCCCTGGAGGCCGCGCTGGCAGCCGCGGACGACGCGTGGGACCGGCCCCTGTGCGCGTCGTGGGAGGACTCCCCCGAGCTCCCCGCGCCCCCTCCTCCACGGGATGGGCTGGAGGGCTGGCTGCATCAGGGGGAATCCGCTTTGGCGCCGCCCAGGCGTGGCAGACGGCCGGGGCGCGCCCGGCCTCCCGCCGAGGTCGGCCGCGTGGGTCCAGGGGACGCGGGGTCAAGGTCCGCCGCGCCCTCCAAGCGGCTTGCGCCAGGGGCCTCACGCTCCTGGAGGCCCGCCGCGCTGGCGCTCATGGTGGGCACCCTGGCCGCGCTGACGCTCGCGTGGGCGCTCACGCGGCGCGATGGCGCGGCGCCAGCGAGTGGGGAGCGTCCAGAAATGGCGTCGCCGCGCACCTCGCCGGAAGCTGTCCAGGTCGCGGTCCCGCCCTCGCTGGCGGCCCTCCTCCCCGCGACCGCTGCCGCTCCCATGGCGCGCGACCCGAAGGAAGCCTCGCCCGTGAAGAAGCCAGAAATCGCCCCCTCAGCTCCGCCCCCGTCACGCTCGGTGGGCGCGCGGGCCCGGCGCGCCGCCGTCGCGGCCGCCGCATGCACCGCGCTGGCCTGCCCGGCCGGGCCCGAAGTGCGTCCCGCCCCTCCCTCCGAACCGTGCCCGGAGGGCGCGCTGCAAGCGATGGAGGCGCGGGGCCTCCGCATAGGAGAGCTGGGCTCTGTGCACTTCGACCGAGGGAATCCAACGAACATCACCGTGAGCGAGGGCTGGGTGCGCGTCCGCGTCGGGGCCACGCCCTATGGCCTGGCGAACGCGACCCTGAGCGGACGGCTCAGCGTGAGTGAACGCATCTACGGCCGTTTCACGGAAGCGGAGAAGGACGGCGAGCGCTTCCCCGTGTGCGTTGAGCTCAACTACCCGGGCGACAACCTGCGCGGCGTGCCGCGCGTGGGAGGAAACCATCCGCCCGCCGAGCCCATCATTCGCTCCGTCGCGGGCCTGAAGGTAGTGAGGCGCTTCGAGTGACACCGCGTTCCCACACCTGGGGTCTCCCGTGATGAATGCCTCCGCGGCGCTCCTGCTCGCTCACTCACTCCTCATGGCACAGACGGCCGCCCCCCCGCTGTCCCCTGCCGCCCCATGGGCACCGACAGCGCGGCGCCTCACGGTGGTTCTCCAAGCCCCTCGCTCCGCCATTCCGCATCCGGAGGTGCGCATCAGCCCTGGAATGGGCACGCTGCTGCTCTTCGACACACCAGTGGCCCGCGCGGAGTTGGAAGGTGAGAAGCACTTCACCCGCGTGCGGCTGGCGGGTGACACCTTGACGCTGATGCCCTCCGCGAGCGTGGAGGAGCGCGAGGAGCTGCGGATGACCGTCCACTTCGCGGATGGCGCCGCGCCCGCGAGCGCGACCTTCCGGCTGGTGCCCCACCCCACCCTGGCCGACCGTCAGGTGGAGGTCCACCGGCAGGCTCGAAGCGCGGACTCGCTCCATGCCGAGTTGCTGGAGAAGGAGGAAGAGCTGCGGCGCCTTCGAGAAGAACTGGCGCGGATGGAGGCGGCCCGGAGCCTGCCAGATGGCCTCACCGGCATGCTGGCCATCAGGCACCTGGACGAGACTGGCGTGCGGGCGCGCTGGAATGATGAACAACTCGTGCGCCATCCGCGCAACGCCCTCGAAATAAGGAGCGCGACGACCTATCGCGCCGCTGCCCAGGTTGCGGTGGCCGTCGAGTGCGAGGAACTGCGCGGGGGAGCGCCATGGGAGGCCCGGGGCGCGACGCTGGTTCCCCGCGAAGGGGCCGCGCTCCGCGTGCTACGCGTCTGGCAGGCCGCGCCTACCGCCGCGGGCATCGTGGGCCATTTCATCGTGGAGGCGGAGGCCACGGACACCATGAGCCCAGGCCCCTACACGCTGACCGTGTGGACGGGGGGCGACAAGCGCTCCGTCATCCTCGGCAACCTAATGTTCCCGTGAGGCCCTCCGCCGGGCGCAAGTCATCCCATGGAACGCCCGTAGCGTAGTCCTCGGGGTGGCAGGCAAGAGTGTCTGGGTGTACTGAGGCGAATCCTCAGGGCCCTGCGTGTGGGAGACATACAGGGTCCGGTCTCTCTCTCTGCTAGACAGGAGGCCATGTACAAACCCATCTTCGTTTTCCTCACAGCCCTTGCCCTCTCAAGCTGCACCATCGCCCGGCCCGCCACGCTCACTGTGCCCAAGGAGCGCGCCGCGGAATGCCGGACCATCTGCAAGGACCTCGACATGCGACTGGGCGCGGTCGTGGTCATCAGGAACAGCGCGGGCTGCGTCTGTGAACCTCGCGATGAAGCGACGGGCACGACTCCCGGCAAGAGCTCTTCCGCGGTGATTGGTGGCGCGGCCATCCATACCGCCATTGAGCTCAACAGGCAGGAGCAAAACAGGCAACAGCAACAGCAAACACTGCGCCCGCGCTAGCTTCCGCCGCTCCCGGATGAGCGCCACCTGCGCAAAGGCTCGCGGGAGCGTTCCGCTTCGCGGAGAAGTAGCGATAGACGCCCGGATTGGGCGGCGTTTCTCCGAAGTGGTGGCGGCCTGCGAGCGAAGAGGGGCGGAGGCCACGCCCGAGGTACCCCAGGCGCTGCAGCGGGGGGACGTGCGCCTCACGCCCGTGGCGCTGCAGGCACTGGTGGCCTTCGGGAATCCTGCTGCGGTGCCCCTCGTAATCCAGCGACTCATCCAGCCTGAGTTCCGCACCCGGACACTCAAGAGCCTCGCGTCCCTTGGGCACGTAGCCCGGCCCATGACACACAATCACCAACGGGGAGCGGGCGGCGCGGCCGACATGCGTCACGGCCTCTCGCCTCCCTGCGCTGCGCCTACCGCGCGACGACGCTCTTCAGCCCTGACCTTGTCTCGAACGCCTGGGTCAGTCGCTCCAGCTCCGCCGCGTCCTCGCAGCCCAGGACGAATGAGAAGGTGGGCTGAATCGGGTGCCGGTAGAGCAGCAGCGCTGCGTCTCCTCGCTCGTACAGCGCGCAGTGCTCCGCAGGCGGGATGCGCTTGAAGCCCTCCTCCTCGGCCAGCGCAGTCACCCCGTCCGAACGGGAACGAACTGAGGCAGCGGCCACATCCGGTGACGAGAACCTCCTCCGGAAGGGAAGCTGTGGCAGCCGAAGCTCCTTGAAGGCCTCTACGTAGAGGAACTCTTCCAGCCCGACATACTGGGGAGAACTGGCCTCGGGAGGATAGTTCTCCTCCAGGGCCCTTCGGACGACCAGACAGTCGTCGGCCCCATGAGGATGCGCCCGGTCCAGGAACCAATCAAAGCTGGAAGGTCCGTTGTCTCCAGCCACCGCGATGTACCGCCCGCGCAACAGCCAGGGCATGGCGCGGTAGACGCTAAGGGTCCCGCCAATGGTGAAGGAAGCCTCAGCCAGCTCAAGGCCCCCCATGCTCTCTCCCATTGTTTCAAGGAAGCGACGGTAGGCACCTGGCAGAGGACCCGCGTCGTCCTCCAGAACTGCGATTTCATACTTGTCAGCTGGGACAGCCTCCATGGAAAAGCCAGGACGGTATTTCTCGATGAATTCGACCAGTGCTTTCATTGTCGCTCCTGAATCATGCGCAGCTTGTTTTGCAGTACATGGCGGGGAGTCTCTGCTGGCAGTTCAAGCACGAAGGCACGTCGTCTCCATTGCCGAATGGCTGTTCGCGCTCCTCGGGCTCGGAGAGGCGTTGAGTGTCCAGATCTTCTATCTGAACCTTGAATTTTATTCTGGGCCCACGGTCGGGCCTCAACCCCTCAATCGCAGGGTAGAACAGTCGCTCAATAAGCTGCTGGGGCCTGTGTCCTCCGTGTCTTTCCATGATCTGCTTGGCGGCACAGTCCCATTCTTCCTGCCTGGCCTCCGAACCGACGGGGGAACTTGCACATACGAAGCCCTCGGAATCTACGGCCGCTATGAAGCCCGCAGGCGCGTGGCCTGAGCAAGCCGCAAGCTTCTTGCCTCTACATGCGCAAATCATTGCGCCGATCATGTACCCCTTGGTGTAGGTGCCGCTGGTTCGGCTGAAGCGGAGAATCGCGTTCGCCCTGAAGGACTCCCTGAAAGATTGGATTTGAGCATACAGGGTCGCAATCTCGCTCGGCAGTCTTGCCAGCTCTGCCGTTTGATTTGGATTCGGGCCCCTTCCCTGCCTTCTTCTTTCTTCTGTGCCCTTTGCTTCCAACTGCTTGAGAGTCGCGCGCTTCCGTCCAAGCTCCTTGTCCAGCTTGGCGTACTCAAGAATCTGCTGTTTCTGTGCATCGAGCGCCATCTGGAGCCGTTCAAACAGCGCCGCGATCGCCGTCTGCGTCTCTTCTCCCGCCTCCAGCGGGTGCGTCTTCCCGCAGAGCGAGCACGGGATGTCGTCGCCGTAGATGACGCTCATGACGCCGGAGGCCTGGATGATGCCCGTCATGGTGGCGGCATTCGCGGGGCTGCCGGACGGGCCGCAGTTGTTGAGCATGGGGTCGCCCAGCAACTGGACACTCCGCCCCTCGATTTTGACGTTCATCGAGCCGGGGCCAATGAACTTCGTCGGGCCGTGAGTGTTGCTGGAGATGAGCCCCCCGCCCGTCCCCTTGCTGGCCATGTCCCCCTTGCTGCCGAAGCTGGCTCCGGCGATGGCCACGGGGTGCCCGTTGATGGTGACTGTCTTCGAGTACCCCTCGGGGGCGTCGCCGCTGTTGCCGATGTTGGGCAAGGGCGTGGGCACGAAGGGCGCCGGCGGGCCCGGCATCTTGCAAACGTTGGGCAACGTGGCTGAGGCGACGCCCGCGCTGCCCTGGGTGACGGGCGTCCTCGGTGCGTTGACTGTTACCTTGGCCATGGCTTCGCTCCTTCCTCATTTCCGGACAGTGGCTCTTCCAGCAGTGCGGCGGCGCGCAACCCGGCCTCCGAACTGCCCCAGAGCAGCGCACGGGGGCCGCTCGCATACCGACGCCGCCAGGACTGCGCACAGAGGACGAGGTTCAGCGCGCCCGTGGCGGCGCCCACCTCGCCGCAGCTGCTCACAGGTGTGTGAATGGCGGAGGCGTCATGGAACGCGGCCCCCAGCCGCAGTGCGACGAAGCCCCACTCCTCGGAGCGGTAACGCTCGCCGTTGAGGTCGCTGTGGACGCACGCCACCGCCGCTCGCGCGCCTTCCAGCGGCGCGAGCACCTCGCTCACGGCGGCCGTCAGCCCCTCGCCCAGGTTGAGGTCATCGGTGTGGATGCGCTTCGTCTCGCGGGCCGTGGCGGCGGCGCGCACCGTGGCGTGGGGTGCCAGTCTCCACCGGCGCGCGTCCGGCGCGGCCATCACCGCGACGAAGGCCGCTGCCTCTCCAGGGGCGAAGCCCGTGCGCGCGCCCTCTTCGAGCCACTGGTTCCGCGCGCGCAGCCAGGCCAGCGTCCGGACGTCATGGTAGCTGTCGACGCCTCCCACAATCACCAGCGGAGCGCGGCTGACACGCGTCACGGCCTCGCGGAGCCCTTCTATCGCCGAAGCATGGCCCGTCAGCCGAGGCTCCACCTGAAGGCGCAGGCGCTCACGCCCCAGTGCCGAGAGGGCGGCGACGACTCGCGAGGCATCCGCGTCCTTCCATCCCGGACGCTCATCGGGCAGTCCCACCAGCACCGGCACGTCGACATCCTCCATGTGGAGGGCGGACGCCAGCCTGGCGAGGACCTCCTCCAAAGCCGCGGCCCCCAGCGCGGCCATGCGCGCCGCACCGCTCCACTCCCGCGCGTCCAGCAGCCCGTCCCTGGCGATGAATGAGTCCGCCCGGCGCCCCAGCTCCGGCACCTGGACGCGCCGCACGCGGCTGATGCCCGCGCGCACCGCCGCCGCGACACTCTCCGCCGTCGTCCCCACGGGCGCACGCGCTCCCGCTGCCACAATCACTGCCTCGACGCCCATGTCAGTCCGTCCTCTCTGTAATGGCTGTGAAGTCGAGGCAGTCGATGTCCCGAGGGCCGACCCGCAAGCCCGTCTGGAAAACCATGCGCACCTGCTTCAGCTCGGGCTCGATGACGACGGCGCCCAGGGTCGCATCGTGGAAGCGCCGGACGGCGCCGAACCAGGTGGTGAAGCCGAAGCGCAGGCGCGGCAGCGTGAAGTGGAGCGAGCCCTTCGGCGTGAGGTGCACCAGGGCCACCTTCTCTCCGCCCACGAGTCGGCGTGAGGGCCGCTGGTCAGCGGGGGCGCAGAAGGCGAAGCGCTCGTCGAAGTCTCGCGGCAGCAGCGGGTGTCGCGTCTTCCGCCAGACTTCGTCGAAGGTGCCCGCCAACTCCAGACGCGGCGACCAATGGCTGGCGATGGGGCCAAACCCGGCCGGCCCCGACTTCGCCGGGTTGCCCCGCAGGTATTCGATTCGGTGGGCAGGCTGGTCCACCAGGTGCGCCTCTCGGATGGCCACTCCGCGGCCCACGGGGTTGCGCGAATCACTGACGTGCTTGCGCGCGTCCGCGTCACGCGTGTCGGCGCCTCCCCAGGCCCACTCGTAGAGAATGGGCTGGGTGACGAAGGGCTTGGGAGACGACGGCTTCACGCCCGTCAGGCCGCGCGTGTAGAAGCGCTCGCCGTACACCACGAGCATCTTGTCCACATCATGGATGCGGACGGCCACCTCGACGCTGGATGCGGGTCGCCCACCGGGCGCATGAGCGCACGCGTTGACGAGGACGTCGGTGTGGGACTTGGGGGCGACGAGCTCGGCCTCGTAGCGCAGACTGGAGTGCCCAGGCTCCCCCCAATAGACGGGCTCCTGTCGAGGCGGCTCCTGCGCGTCCGCGAGGCGCAGGCGGCCCGCGTCGTCGACGTCGAAGGTCGCCTTGAGCGCAATGACCCAGTGGTGGTGGCCGTCCTTGTCGCGGACCCACGTCCGCTCCACCGCGTAGGGTGTCTTGTTTTGAAGTGCCCACATGGTTGGTGACGAGGCGTGCCGTCAGCGCAGGCCGCTGTCGAAGGACCGCGTGCGGATGCGGACGCTGGCGGCCCGGGCCTTGGCCAGCTCCACGCGCTGGACGTGCGTGAAGGCCCGCGTGCGCACCGCCAGCGTGCCGTGACTCCGCAGGGCCAGCTCGCGGGCCAGGACGTGGCGGCGGCGCATCGGACTCGACTCCAGTGCCTCCACCAGCACGCTGCCGTTGAAGGGCCGGCCGAGGAGGTACCGCGTGCCCTTCACGAAGCGCCTCTTCTCCTTGTCCCACCAGTTCTTGACAGTGGCCACGTTCGGCCACGGCAATTCGTCCTCGGGCCTGGGCACCAGGTCCGCGTCCAAGTCCTCCTGCGAATCCGGAGGCGGTGGAGCACCCTCGGGCCTCTCGCCAGGGCGCAGGGCGTAGGGCACTTCCAGCCGAAGGCCTGTCATGGCCGAGAAGGCTTCCCCGGCCAGCTGTGCCACCGCGGGCACCTCCAGGTTCGCGACGCACGTCTCCATGGCCGCCACCCGGCCGCTGAAACCCAGGGCCCAGAGGACATGAGGCCGAAGTTGCTCCGCGTCCAGCAGCGCCAGCAGCAAGGAGACGTCAGCCTCACTGCCGCCGATGGCGAGGAGCACCATGGCATCGAGGCTGTGCGCGTCGCGGGCGCGCACGGCGGCGCGGCACGTCTCCCAGGCTTGCCTCACACCAGAAGCCAGTCCTGCCCCCATCGCCGCGGCCCGAATGCTGGGGTGAGGGGAGTCCAGCAGCATGGGAAGCAGCCTTCGCGCGGCGTCTTCCGGCAGGGGCAGGGCGGCACGTAGGGCCGCGACCCGCGCCCGCGGCTCGGCATGGGTGAAGAAGTCCGCCAGCACCTCGGGAGGCGCCTCCTGGCGAAACGCCAGCGCCTCCAGCACCTCGGCCCGCAGCGCGGCGTCCTCCTCCTTCAACAAGTCGAGCAGGCGTGCGCCCAGCCCTGGGGCCTCGCTGAGCTCCAAGGCCCGTCGAATGGCGGCACGCGCGTCGGGCCCGGCCTCCCGCAGTCGCAGCAGGACTTCGTCCACCTCGCCAAGGGCCAGCAGCGAGAAGGCCGCCGCGCGGATGCGGAAGGCGTCCTCTGACTCGAAGGCCGGGCGCAGCACGGATTCCGCCGCGGTGGATGCGCCAACCACCAGCCCGTCCAGGTGCGCGAGGAGAAGCGCCTCCAACCTCGCGGTTTCAGTCAGCGAAAAGTCTGGCGCCCCCAGCGCCTTCTCCCACTGCATCCACCGGAACTCGGCCTCGTCGAGGTGCTCCTCCAGCACGTCCACCAAGAGCATGGCACCCTCTCCCCCTCGATTTCGCGGAGCGCCGCTGCAAAGGCTGACATGAACGCGCGAAGGACTTCTTGCTTCGCTTGCGGCCGGCGCATGAGAGCCATTGCGTTGAGTGCAGTGGCGCTGACGAACATTAAGTGGAGAACGCGCGGCCGAGACAACGCGTGCCAGCCCCTGTCCGGCAAGTCGCCGTCATCCCGTGAACGGAGCCGACGGCGACGTGGCTTGATTGGAGCAGCGGCCGTCACTGACATCGCCCTTCGGGGCAACACCCGAGCAGCGCCACGCTCCCAGGCCGCGCGGCGGACCTGGGGCGCCGCCGTGGCCTCTCCTGAGCGCCGTCCCCCGGCCGCCTCCTGGGGGAG
>NZ_JAAIYB010001008.1 GCF_010894475.1 Myxococcus vastator | reverse complement strand
GGGGGACTGATGCGTGGACACCGCGGCCTTGTAACCACTCGCCACCGCGCTGTCGACACCCGCTTCAGGTGTCCCTGCGCGACGGCTCGTCCCACTCTTCTCAATGCGGGCGAGGGCCTCGCCTGGGCGCCTCCACGCGCAGCCCGTCCAGCAACTCCTCCAGCACATGCTCCTCCACCGCCAGGCTGGTAGCGCCTTCCTCCAACCCTCGCGGCACCTGGAAGCAGCCGGCGTCCAGCCGCTTGT
>NZ_JAAIYB010001007.1 GCF_010894475.1 Myxococcus vastator | reverse complement strand
CGCGAGCAGGTGCGGCACCTGCTGGCCCAGGCGGAGGCCGTCGACGCGGAAGAGGACGCCCGCCACGGCAAGGGCAAGCGAGGCGACGAGCTTCCCGAGGAGTTGCGGCGGGCGCAGTCGCGACTGCTGTTGACGCGCACGTCTGCTGATGGGCGAGCAAGCCGGCTGGTTGATGGGCATCTGTCAGGAGACGGCGGACCGTCAGCGGGCGTGATGCCCATCAAGGCCGGCTCCGGGACGCCACCAGGGTC
>NZ_JAAIYB010001006.1 GCF_010894475.1 Myxococcus vastator | reverse complement strand
CCAGCCGCGGGCGGCGTCCCCCAGGCGCGTCCAGTCGCTCGTCCGCCGTCGCACCTCGTCCGCCCTCAGGCCGCACAGGGTCCACAGCGCCAGCGCGAAGGCAATCGCCTCCCCGCTGAAGTGCTTAGGGCCCGCTCAGGAATTAGTTAGCCGAATAGGGGAATAGCCAGAGGGGCCGAGCGCGTTGGCCGGGTATGGACGCGGAAAAGGCCGTGGCGGAGCGATACCAGGCACTTCGAGATGTCATGGAT
>NZ_JAAIYB010001005.1 GCF_010894475.1 Myxococcus vastator | reverse complement strand
ACAAGCGGCTGGACGCCGGCTGCTTCCAGGTGCCGCGAGGGTTGGAGGAAGGCGCTACCAGCCTGGCGGTGGAGGAGCATGTGCTGGAGGAGTTGCTGGACGGGCTGCGCGTGGAGGCGCCCAGGCGGTAACCGTTCAGGGGTAGTGTTGAGGCCGTCGTCGCGGTGTGCAACCCGTGGCGGATGCACACGAAAACCCCTGCGACGCTGGAATCGAAGATTGAACGACTGGTCCACGAGCACCTGGTGGAGC
>NZ_JAAIYB010001004.1 GCF_010894475.1 Myxococcus vastator | reverse complement strand
GGTGTGGCTGGGCAAGTCCTGGACGGACGGGGGCGCGTCGTCGTCATCATCCTTGCGTTTGCCTGCTTCCGCGGCGGCCTTCGCCTCGGCCTCCAGGGCCCGCCGGGCCTCCTGGATTCGCTGCAGTTGTTGACGAGCACCCTGGATGAGGGCGCAAGGCCCGAGTTCGAGCCGGCTGTGTGATGGTTTCGCGCCGCTCGCCCATCGTCAGCGAGAAACTGGAGCGCCACGCCCGATGAGGTAGCAGGCGGTCA
>NZ_JAAIYB010001003.1 GCF_010894475.1 Myxococcus vastator | reverse complement strand
CTTCTGGCCGCCACTCTCCTCCATGCGCACGGCGCCCAGGCCGAACGGCGAAGCTTTGCCGCACCGCGCCTCACTCTCACGCGGCCTCCTCACGAAATCGCAGACACCCGAGAACGCATCAGGTCTGCCCTCCGCCCTGAGCCATCCCCTCATATGAAGCCGAGCGTTTCTTGGAAAACCCGATGGCCGTGAAGGAGTTCGGCGAAGCGCTCGACGAGAGGACGTAGGCGCTCCTCCTTCATCATGGGAATGGCTTGGTAA
>NZ_JAAIYB010001002.1 GCF_010894475.1 Myxococcus vastator | reverse complement strand
GGGGGACTGATGCGTGGACACCGCGGCCTTGTAACCACTCGCCACCGCGCTGTCGACACCCGCTTCAGGTGTCCCTGCGCGACGGCTCGTCCCACTCTTCTCAATGCGGGCGAGGGCCTCGCCTGGGGTAAGCGTTCAGGTGGGATGAGCGGTTGAAGAAGGAGCAGGCCAGCAGCCGACGGTAGGCTCGTCGCTCGCTGACGCGGCGTGGGGCATGGGACACGGCGTGTCGTGGCCGAGGTCGACCCCAAGGATGCGCGCATCGCGGAGCTCGAGCGTCAAGTCGAGGAGCTGACTCGACTGGTGCAGGAGCTGCGG
>NZ_JAAIYB010001001.1 GCF_010894475.1 Myxococcus vastator | reverse complement strand
TTTGAGAATGAAGGACGCTGTAGGGTTTGCCGACGCGGTAGCCCCCTGGGCCTATAGCTCAGCTGGCTAGAGCGCGCGCCTGATAAGCGCGAGGTCGGTGGTTCAAGTCCACCTAGGCCCACCATTTCCTCCCTGAGTGAGGAGGAAAGTGGTGACGCGCGCGAATCCATCAGCTCCACAAGTTTTCTCTGAGGTTGAGAGAAGCGTTCTTTGACAAGTGCATACGAAGGGTAAGTTCAATTTCTGCTGAGAGAAGTTCTCGCAGAAGCCCTGACGAAAGTACCCGCCGACGCCGTGAGGCGAAGGTGAGGGAAGCAGTCA
>NZ_JAAIYB010001000.1 GCF_010894475.1 Myxococcus vastator | reverse complement strand
GAGCCGGGGCGGGCAGCGATGATTCCGCACGGCGTCGAAATCTTCCTGGGCCTGGAGCCGATTGACTTGCGTTGGGGCTTCGAGCGGCTGTCGGGGTTGGTGGAGGAGCGGCTGGGGCGCAAGCCGCGCAGCGGCGCCCTCTTCGTCTTCTTCGGCAAGCGGCGCACGGCGCTGAAGGTACTCTTCTACGACGGCACGGGGCTGTGCCTCTTCTACAAGCGGCTGGACGCCGGCTGCTTCCAGGTGCCGCGAGGGTTGGAGGAAGGCGCTACCAGCCTGGCGGTGGAGGAGCATGTGCTGGAGGAGTTGCTGGACGGGCTGCGCGTGGAGGCGCCCAGGCG